>CAZRQS010000035.1:15957-18366 GCA_964602255.1 uncultured bacterium
AACAACGCGAGGGGTATTGACATGCGCTATCGATTCTCGTCACTGTTGCTTTTGACTATGCTGCTCGCTGCGTGCTCAAGCGGGCGCCAGGTATCCATGACGCCTGCGGTACCGGAGCAGCCGCAGCAACTCTCCAGCGGTGCATTCATCGGGGGCGTTGCACCGCAGAACGACGACATTCTCATAGCCGACCAACTGAACAATCGTGTCATTGAGATCGATCGCAATCACACGATCGATTGGCATTTTGGTGACGGCTCGAGTACGGTTGGAAAGCACTCTGTCGTCGCGCCGAATGATGCGGAACGAGTTGACGCGCTGACGTTGATCGCCGGGACCGGTGCAATCGCAGGGAGTGAACCCAGCTGCCCTGAGGGATGCAGCGATAATCGCGTGATCCTGGTCGATCAAAGCGGAAACATCGTTTGGCAATACGGGCAGGACGGCGTAGGCGGACATGGCCCCAACCAGCTACTGATTCCCGTTGCTGCGGTGAGTCTTCCGAATAAGGACATCTTGATAACGGATCAAGGAAATCAACGCGTCATCGAAGTCTCGCCTGCACATTGCATCGTCTCGCAGTATGGGACGACCGGCGTTTCCGGGGCGGGATTCAATCAGCTCAACAGTCCGAACAGCGCCGAGCTGCTAAAGAATGGGCATCTGCTGATCGCGGACGAACTGAACAATCGGGTTATCGAGGTGAATCGAGCGACACACGCGATCGTTTGGCAATACGGTAGTCCCTCTGCGAACCTCTTACGTGGCGCTGCGTTCGCCAGCCGGCTCGACAACGGCGACACGTTGATCACCGATACGGCGAATAGCCGCATTCTCGAGGTCGATCAGGCCAAGAGAATCGTGTGGTTCTATTTCACGAACGCGCGTCCAGGCAGCGTCGCGATCGCGCTACCAAATCGCGCTGTACGCCTGCGCAACGGCGACACACTGATAAGCGATCAGTTCAACCATCAAGTAATCGAAGTCGACCACACGAAAAGGATCGTCTTCGCACAAGGACGCCTCGGCGTGCCGGGTACGGGGTTCAACGAGCTGAGCGGACCGATGGACGCGAAGGTGATAGGCGACTTCACGGGGCTTACGCCGCCGCACTGAGCTGTGTTGTTTTAAGTATTTCGGGGTCGACTCGACCCAGCGATCGTAATCAGAGTCGCACCTAAAGGTCGCCGGACTAGAGCGGTGAGTTAAACTTCCCGATTTTGTTTGCCGTCTTTTCCGTAAACCACACGCCTCCGTGCGCGCCACAATACGTTTTGGGGCAAACGGTCAGACCGCTCGCGCCTGAGTTTGCCGTCGGAATTGCGTACTCCGTGATACTTCCGCTCGTTGTAATCCGACCTATTTTATTCGCCGTGGTTTCCGTAAAGAAGAGTGCGCCGTTCTCAATAATGCGATCCGGCTTGGCGTTTGCGGTTGGCAATGCGTACTGTGTCAGCGTGCCCGAGGGTGTCATGCGCGCGATCTTATTGATGCCTGGTTCCGCGATCCACAGGTTGTGGTCGGGACCGGTGGCTATACCTTTCGCAGCGCTCCCGTTTGGCAGCCCAAATCGATTCACGACTTTGTCAGTTGCTGCTGAAATGACATAGACAAACGTATCGGGATTCGGAATTGGCGGTGGACCGGTGTAGGAGGCGGTAAAATACAGGCCGTTAGGTCCGGGCGTTCCGTACGTAACGGTGAAGTAGTTGTCCAGGTGAACCACCGCATAAATTAAACCGGTCCGATGCATGGAGATGACCGTGCCGGCCGTCGGCGACGAGCACGGATCAGCACAGAATCCGAACCACAAGTTTCCATCCCCGCCTATTACGATGTTCGAGAATTGTCGCTCCTTTACACCGGTATCGTGTATCTGTGTTCCAAAACCTGGTATGAACTGCGCCAAGTCCTCTTCGCCCTGCTGGACGACAAAAAACCAGACAGCTCCCAAATAACCAATCACCGCGTCATTCCCTGAACTCTGTATTGGCGGCGTATAAGCGATCGTGTGCAAAGCCCCGTTGCTATCGAGCATTTGGTAAAGTTTAGCCGAATTACTCGGAGGGAGCGTCGAGGGAAAATAGAGCGTGTCGTACGGACCGCGTGCAAGGTCCGATGGGTTTGCTCGGGCCGGCAGGGCGTACTCGGTGAAGTTCCCGCTCGTTACGGATGAAAGCCCAGTAAATTGCGAGAAGGCGGCGTCGGCGGATTGCCTCGGTGGTGACGCCGGAACGGGACCCCCGCCACAACCGGCCACGAGGACTAGGGAAACGAAAAGAACAGCCGCGCCTACGTACTTGCTCATGAAACTGCGCCTCCTGGCGCACTCCTCGAGCTTAAGTTTTGCGTGCGTACGGAGCGAGGGGCATTCGACCTAAAGCGAACGCATTAAATTCCGAAAGGCCG
>CAZRQS010000036.1:0-14986 GCA_964602255.1 uncultured bacterium
CGGTATTGCTACCTACGACAACGCGATGACTTTCCAACGCGCGTATGCGGCATCGCCATATCATTATTACACCGCCAAAGAATTAGTAGGTTTTGTCTATCCACGCAATGGGGACCCGCAAGTGTTGCAAGGGTGGAATTACTCGAATACAGGCTATATTTTGACGCAATTGGTGCTGGAGCGCGTTACGGGAAAGCCTTACGGCGAATTGTTGCGCACGCGCATCTTGCAGCCGCTAGGATTGCGCGACACCTTTTACGATCCGCATGCGTTGCCACTGCCGGCGCGCAACCGGCTGGTGCCGGGTTATTTCTACAGCAACGATGCCGATAACGCCGGACTTAAACCGCTGTATAACACCGACGCCAAGCCGTACAGCCTTTCCTGGACACAAGCTGCGGGCGGCATCGTAGCAACGCCGAGCGACGTCACGCGGTGGGGACGTGCACTTGACGCGGGCACGCTGTTGCCCGCCAAGCAGCACGCGAAAATGAAACAACTCGTTTCATTGAAGACGGGCCAACCGATCGCGCAAACGACGCCGGGCGATCCGCGGGGATTTGGTTTGGGAATTGCCGAGGCGCTGATGCCGCAAATCGGACGCGCTTGGTTTTACGAAGGCGAAACATTGGGCTATCGCGTCGTGCAGATTCAGCTGCCGAAGAGCGGCGCCGTTGTTTCAGTGGCCTTGAACAGCCAGCCCAACGCAAAGGACGACAAGATCGGCGAACTCACGACCCGCATCGTTACAGCGCTGAACCTGCATTAGAAAGTTCGATACCGTTGCTGCGCAAGTCATCGTGCAACGCATCGATTGCGGTTTAGAGTCGCGGATAGCCCAGAGATGTCACGCTCGTGACGTGTCCGTTCGGAGGATCGACGAATCTTAGGCTGCGGCGCTGCGCACTCCGGCTTCGACGAGCAGTTGCTGAAAATCGTGTCTACCGCGCATCGCGTCAAACCGGAACTCGACTCCAAGAAAGATAAGCCAGGGGGATTGCTCTTCCACGGCTTGATACAGCTCGCGCATCGCCGCATCATAATCACGCAAGCCCGCATAGATGATCGCGATCGGGAAGGGCGAGACGTAGTCGCGCTGCGCCTCTATCCGCAAGCCTCGCAAAATATCTTCGGCCTTGGAGCGTTCGCCTTTTACAGCAAACGCGTACGCGATCGCGGAGAGAACCTGAGCCGTCGGTTCGAACTGCGCCACACGTTCGAGCTCCGCTAGAGCCTCGTCAATCAGTCCCTCCGAGATCAGGCAGTTTGCCAGATAGTATCGCGCCAGATCGAATGTTCGGTCCATGTCGACAATAGAGCGAAGAAGCGCGGTGGACTTTTTGACCTCGCCGCGATAGCGGTAAATTTGCGCCAATATCACCTGCAGCGGGAGCGACGCCGGCATCATTTCGATGGTCTTGATCGCGATTTTCGTGGCTTCATCCAAATTACCGGTTGCGATATGCATCCACGCTAGCGCCTGATGCGGCGACGGAAGACTGGGGTTCATCGCGAGCGCACGGGATGCAAATTGCGCAGTCGCCGGCCAATCGCGGTGGTAAAAGAGTGCCACGTTTGCAAGGAGCGCGTACGCCTCGGCAAGAGTCTCGTCGAGTTTGAGCGCCTGCTCTGCTGCCGCACGCCCGTTAGGAAACGCAAGCCGTGGATGTACGTAAATTGAGCAGCCCATGGTTATCCACGCGTGAGCCAATCCAAGATATGCCGGAGAATAGCACGGCATCAATTCGGCGGCGCGCTGAAACAGCTGCAAGGCTTGCCAGAAGCGTGCTTTGCCCGGCTTCTCGAGGAGAAACATGCCTTTGGCATACAGCTCGTAAACGTTTACCGGCTCGACGTAGCGTTCGAGTGACGAACCGCGCGGTTCGTCCACATGCACTTCGGGCGTAAAGCGATACCCCACGGACGGCAGCGTTACGATCAATTCGCCGTTAACGTCGCCAAGTAGGCGCCGCAGCTCATAAACGAGTTGCGTCAGTGAGGCTTCGTCTGCTTCACGATTGTGCCAAAGCGCATCGATGAATTGGGATTTCGTAACGGTTGCATTTGCATGACGCACGAGAAACTGTAGCGCATCGAAGCATTTGGCGCGTAGTTGCAGGCGCTGGTTGCCGCGACGCAACTGGCGCGTGCGCTCGTCCAAACTGAAGTCCCCAAACCTGTACGTCATTATTGAAGTAACTACGAAATTAGTTGAACGATTGGGGGCAACCTTTTGTGATGCTATTTGAGAAAATTTGAGAAAACGAAATCGCCCCCGCGAGCGCGAGGGCGATTCCGGCTGTGGAGGGACGGTTTTAGAGTTTTACTTGTACCTGGAAGTACGCGTTGAACGGCAAGTATCCGCCGAATCCATTCAGGATTACCGGCTTGTACGACTGTAGCGTCCATGGCATCGCGGCGACGCCGTTGGCGGCTGTATCTGCAGGCGACGCACCGTTATACCAGCCCGCCGGCACGCCGTTGAAAACGCCGCCGGCGTAGTTTCCTTGATTCGAGAAGTATCCGCAGTTGACATGACCCGGAGGATACGCGGTTGTCCACGGCTCCTTCGTACCGCCAAAGCAGGTGTGGAAGATGTTGGTGAGTGTGACGACGCCGCGTATCTTCGGGCTGACGTCGTAGCTGAGCTGCACGTTGCCCAGTAGTACAGAGGGATTGCGGAACTCGCCAATCTGTGTGAACGATCCCGTTTGCGGGTTAGGAACGTAGAACTGGCCTAGTGGTGATGCGCTCAGAGCTTGAACGCTGAGGTAATCGCACACCGAGGCACCGTTCCAAGCGGGATTGGTTGGAGCATTGGGAATGCGGTTCACCAGCTGGTTTGCTCCGCACGTGCGTGGATCCAAACCAATGATGTCGAGGGGCGTTCCGTACGAAGCGCCGGATTGGAGCTGAACGCTGGGAGTAATCGCCCATTTATCGTGACGGTAGTTGAGAATGAGCGAGGCAACCCACGGTGTATCGAACCAAATGCCCGCTACGTTACCGTTGTTCACGCCCGGCTGGAACCCGAGCCCTGCGGGCGGATACCATTTGCCGGGAATGATTGCGTTCGGATCCATCGGTTTACCGAAGTATGGGTTGACGATCATGCCGGGTCCGCATGGCGTCGGCGCGCCCGTCACGCCGGTTGCCGCGTTGAACGGTGTAAAGCATTGACCGGCGTTCGCGACGGCGTTGTACTGATCGATTGCAGCTCGAAGCTGCGTGAGCTGGTTGGTGCCAAAGAACGTCTTGTACATCATTCTCGCGTCGGTGTACGTCACGGACAGTTGGCCCGACAGCCCGTTGCGGTTGAAGTCGCCTTTGTTGAACGCAAACTCGACGCCCTGACTTCGGAAGTCGCCGACGGGGATTTGCGTGACGAAATTTTGTCCGATAAACGCTTGCTGCTGATAAGCCGCCGTGTAATTGAAGAAGGGCGAGATACGGAAACTCATGTCGGTTCCGCGAATGTGCCGCTCTAACGAGAAATCATATTGCGCGGACGACATAGCCGGAATCGGATGGAATGGTGAGTAGAAACCTAGCGGAAGCGTCGATCCCCAAACTCCGCGATTGTCGCCGGACCGGTTTAAGTATTGAACCGAAGCGGAGATCGGCGGTTGCGTGAAGCGCCCTCCGGAGATGCGCCAAACCGTATCAGGTGATTGAGTGTACGTAGCAGATACCCGCGCCGACCAGAACTGCTGCGGGTATTTGTTCGGTGAGGCGGCGGTGAAGTTGAATGCCGCGTTGTTGCCGCACCAGGCACTGCCGACGCACGGATGGATATATGAACTAAATCGCGGACCCAGTGAGGAGCATGGTAACGGCGTTATAGTTCCTCTCGTGGCCGTCGTATTGTTCGTGTACAGCAATTGCGGCGGCGGCGGTTGTCCTGGCGCCAGCGTTTGAATTGCAGGGAGTCCCGTGGCCGGATCGACGCACGCATAATTGGCCAGAAGTGCCGAGTAGAACGCCGTCGCCGGTGTAACGCTATTCGGCAATACATACGTGAAGTTTTCGAAACGGGCGCCGGCATTGACCAGCCATCGGTCACTCGGCCGCCATTGATCGGTTAACGACACGAATGTGAACTGTGGTTTGACGGTGTTATACGAACCGCGCACGTCGCCGTCCCATTTGTTGGTCCAGAATGTGCCTGCAGGCGCCGGATTCGCTGCGTTCGGCGTTGTACCAACAAAGGTACCCGCACCCGCAGTGACGTTTGCGTGCGTGTTCACACAAGCTATCGGACTACCAAAGACCGGTGCTGTATCGGTTGGACGCGAATCGTAACATGTAAAACCGCCGATTCCGCCAAGAGAGATCAAACCGACCGGCTGCGAAGGGCCGACGAAGCCCGTGTTATTGAAGCGGACCACATTTGCCGTCGTATAGTTGCCCGTCAGGGTGAGTAAATGTTTCGGGTTGAGCTGATCGGCTATTTGAAGTTCGCCTCCCGCTGTATGCGTGAGGAGATCGTAGTTCGCTGAGGGCGTATCAAAGGGCGTGAAGAAGCTCGTCGGCAGTTGCGTAAACGCTGACACCTGCCCGGCTTGCGTCCAATCTGAATAGAACGTATAGCCGAATAAACGGACGTACGCGTTCTCCGACAGGGCGTGCGTATACTGCCCTTTCACAATCCCCGTATCGTTCCAAATCGTGTCGCGGCTGCTGAATGGAATGGGCGAGAACGGAGCGCGGATTCTGGGTGAAGAGGGTTGCAAATAGAAGAAGGGAGTTTGGTTGCCGATGTTCGTTCCAAAACTTGCGCCAAACACCGGAAGGTCGGCGTAGTGCGGGTAGTTTGGTCCAACGACCGCACACTGTGGGCTCGCGCCTACGCCGTTTGCCGGACAGTACGGTAAACCGGTTTCAGCAAACGTGAACCCCACTGGTCCAAAACTATTGTCGTTGATTCCGGAGTAAAATGCGGTCTCGAGCGACGATGCACTCCACAGCAGCTGCACGTCGTCGCGCAATCCGTTGTGCCGCGGAAGTCCGAAATGAAGGTTGACGACGTTCTCGCGATCCGAGATGTGTGCCGTACTTCCGTAGACTCCGAACCACGGATAGTAGCAGCCCGGATTCATGTCGGACGCGGGATTTAGCGTGACGATGCGGCCGCCGCCGGCTAGCCACGGCAGCCCTTGTACGGCCGGATTCTGTATGTCGATGCTTCCGGGCGGTAGCGCGGTAGAGCCGGTGAGAGCGCCTTGAACGATCGAGTCTGCGTTACCGGCGATGTTGCACGCGGGTATGACGCCTTGCCCGAACGTGTTTGAGAAAGGCGAAAAGCCAAAAAGATCGACGGCTGCACCCTGGGTGCTGCTCGCGTAGCCTTCGAGCGGACCGCCGATCGCCAATGGCCCTGCACCATTGTTGTTGTCGATGTAGCGGAGGTCTTGGTTCACACCGCTCAAGCCCACGTAGTAGCTGAAGTTCCGGTTTGGAGCGGCGCCACCGACTTCAACTTTTGCTTGATGGTATGCCGTCGGCGCTCCAAGGCCGCCGCTGAGTATTCCGAACCCAGGATACGTCCCGGTTTTTATCACCTGATTGATGAACCCGGACGTTCCCGCGGACGAATTGGACGCAGGTCCGCCGCCCGTGTACACTTGCAGCTCCTGTAGACCGAGCGAAGATTCCGTTGATGCGTTGTAATTGTCAAACGCGCGATTGACAGGAACGCCGTCATATTCGAAGCCGGAAAAAAACGACTGCGATCCGCGGATGAATACATAGTTGCTGTTCCATCCGCTGCCGGCCGCCGGTACGTTGACACCCGGTACCGACGCAATTGCGGAGTACGCATTGTCGAGATTGCCGCCGCCTCCTAGGGGCGCTGCAGCTGCCGCTTGCGTAGCGTTTATGTTATAGGTGTCTTGCGTCACGCCGGATTTGACCAGTGCACCGGCCGCCGTCGTTCGTACGGTGGCGATGGTCTTGAGCGCCTTTACAAGGTGCGGATCGTAGGTGCTGACGTTGTCGGCGAAGATCGTGAGGCCGGATTGCGAACTTTCGCTGTAACCATCTTTCGTTACTGAAACTGTGTACGTGTCTGGTGCTAATGCGAGAAAGACGTAATGTCCGCTCGCGTCGCTCGTTCTAGCCGCCGTCTGGGACGGTGACGTGACGGTCACCGCTGCGCCGGAAATCGGCGCACCGGTCTCCGTGTCTCGTACCACGCCCTGCAGCCCGCCCGTTGTACCTGCCAGTGCCCATGTTTCCTGGCAGGCAAACGAAAAGGCGATAAGTGCTGCTGTTACGATTCGGCGGAGAGAAGCGTATCGCATAAACTACTCTCCAAAGTGCGCGCACAAACGCCTCGCCTGCGCGCGACGAATTTCGCGAGGCGTGCGGTTATCGTAAGCGCGCTACGGCGTCAAGTCTTGAAGTGCGGTTCTTCAAGAATGGTCTTGCGGTTCAAAATACCGTCACAAATTTTCTCAAATAGTGCGTCGCCGTGCATGTGGCTGAAGTACGGTTCGAACGGCACGAAGATCAGACGCGGATCGGCGCTCGCGCGTCCCTCACGCAGCTTTTGCGCAGTCTCCATCCGCTGGCCGAACCCGGCGAGAGAAACAGCGAGCGATACCGGTGAAATGTACTGGCCGGGGAAGTAGGATCCGAATTCGTGATAAAGCCGGACCGCTGCGTCGTGGTCGCCGTACCGCGCTTCCAAAAATATCAGTGCCGCGAGCGCATGCTGCCGGGTGTTGAAGTCGCACTCATCCGCCGGCGACAGCTCTGGGTCGATGATACGTTTGAGGCGCTCCCGCGCCGGCAAGATGTTCCCCGCGAACATGTGCGCTGCTGCGAGCAGGTACTGCCCGAAGGCTGCGCCCGGTTCGAGCATGACGAGCTGTCCTAGATGGTGTATCGCCTTCTCGTAGCAACCGGAATAGTAATGCAGCAAGCCGGCCTGCGTTCGCAGCATCACGGAGTCAGGAGCCCAATCCAACGCCTCTTGTACCGCTAGCTGCGCGCGCTCGAGACGGTGATCCAAAAGATATGCGTGCGTCCGCAGTTCATGCAGGGCCGGTAAGTCGGGACGATGCCGTGCGGCCTCGGACAGGTGCCGGTGGGCGGCGTCGGTGTCGTAGTCGGCGAACAACGCAATTGCTGCAAGCACGATGTGAGCGTACTCAGCATCCGGTTTCAACAGCAACGCACGCCGGGCGAACGCTCGCGCTTTCTCAAAAGCAGATGCGGGTTGTGCGTACAGATGACGTGCCATCTTGACGTGCGCTTCCGCTATTCCGGAATACGCCGGTTCGTAGAGCGGAGAAAGCTGCGAGGAGCGCTCGAAAAACGCAAGGCTCGACTGCAGCCCGGCCTCGGTTCCGCACCTCATGAACGACCTGCCGTTTTGATACAGTTCCCGCGCTATGAATTCGTTCTGGTCGAGTTGCGCGCGATCGCTCGGCTCCGTCCGCCGGTCGGTCTGCGCCGAAAAAACATAACCGTGGCCATGAACCGTTTTTATGACGCGATGCGGCTTGTGAGCATCATCGAGGACCTTCCGCGCGTAGCAGATGTGCTGCGCGACGTTGCCGTCGGTCACCGGCTCGCCGTCCCATACCGCGTCTACCAGCTGATTGGGTGTGATCACGAGACCATTGTGCGCCGCCATGTACGCGATCACGTCCGCAACCTTTCGCGGCAGTCGCATTCGGCTGCCGTTTTTGAAGACTGAGCGCTCGCGCAAATCGACCCGGAAGCAGTCGAATGCGACGATATCGTGATCGAGGCTTTCCTGAGCAAGCATTTGAAATGAACCTAGCAGATGCTTTGAATTCTGTGAATGAAATAATCTCAAGAATTCAAAGCATTGAGAAAGTTTGATAGCCTACGTGACGTAGCTTTGAACGGAGCGCGTTCGCGGTATCGTCACGGTTTTGAGACCCCGTTGAGCCATTCCACGACTGCCGTGCTCAAGTCCGCATCATACTTGCGGGTGGTGGCGCTTGAAGCAAGCTGAAGTGAGGCCTTCGCTGTGGGCGCCACAAATAGGTAGTGGTCCATTCCGCTAATCGCAACGTACGTGGCGGCCGACGGATGGCGCGCGTTGATTGCGTCAACTATGCGACGGTGGTCGGCTTCTTCGGTAACAAAGTCTGAGGTTCCGTACACCGCCAGAACCGGGACGTTGGTTCTACTCCACGTCTCGATAACGTTCACTGCTGCTACCTGCTGCATGTACGGAGGGTCAACCGGGTACACGCCGTTGTGCGTTTTACAACTCGGCATCGAACGCTCTATCGTCGCTTCGGGCAGTTTGTCATACAGCAAGTGCAGGAGGCACTGCTGCTTTTCGATCAAAGCCGCGTCCGTTTCCAGGGGTGAGGCGCCGTCGAGTTCCATTTGACGCCGCAGGTTTCGCACTTCGTATTCCGGCCAATCGCGGCCGACGGCTTCCGCAATAATTATGCCCGCGACGCGCTGCGTAAGCGCAAGACGCGGCGCCGCTAAACTGCCTATACTATGCCCAAGTAGAAAAACGTGGGACGAATCCACGTGCACATCAGCGGCCAGTGCAGTAAGCGCGGCGGCATATCCGCGCTCCTCCGCAGCGAAATCAACGCTCTTACATGGAGGACCTTGGCTATCGCCTACGCCGCTTTTCTCCAGACGCATCGTTACGAATCCGGCGCGGCTGAGGTCGTGCGTCAGGCGCATATACGGATCTTCCGGATTGGCCGCTGCATCGATGCTGTAGCATCCGATTCCGCCGAGCAGCAATACTGCCGGAAGTTTGCGGATTGTATTTTTCGGATACGTCACCAGCGTGCGACGGAGCGATCCGTCGACTTCTATTGCTCCGTAAACCGTCGTCACGGTGGGGTCACTTTCGTTTGCCGGAGCTCCGAGTACGACGTTTGCGCGGTGCGTCGTTGCGCGGTGTACGAAACTTATACTCGTGCGCTCTCCGGCGTGAAGGCGATGCATCGCGGCCAGAAAAGTCACTACATTGGACGTTCGAACGTTTCCAACGCCCGCAAGAATGTCACCGGTGGATACGCCGGCATCTGCGGCAGCGCTTTTCGCGATAACACGGGTGACCACAGGGCCTGTAGGCGTTTCTGAAAGCACCGCTCCAAAAACTGCGTGCCGTGGCAGCTGCGGCGGAGCCGCCGTCGTTTGCGTGGTGGAATCGGCAAGAGCACGCGACGGCCACACCGATATCAGGCCTGCGACATTATCGTACAGCATGTTGAAGCGTTTGAGCAGGCCGTTCCCGACGCTGCCGATTCCGCCGGCAGCAGAAAACGCTCCAGCATTGCCAATAGGCAACCTCGTCGTGACATTGTCGATTCCGAAGCCGAACACGTCGACGTGCGTTCTGAGCACATCCGCCCGAATCGGGCCGCCGACACCGTACCCCGTCACGACGCTGCGCGTTACGGGATCGTCTTTGTCGAAATTGTTGGCTGTCCCGAAGTGAGAAAAGAGCGTAAAGGCTGAGCGATCCCCTGTGTCCAGAATCATGTCGCCATGTACGCCGTCGACTGCGCCCAGCACGTGAAGAAAGGCGTCTGTGCCGACCGTGAACGGAAATCGTTGTGCCCGACGCGGCGGCACGATCGCTTTTTCTGAAATCACCAGTACACGGTGATCGTTGTCGACGAGCAGATAGTGCGAGCCGACGACATCGTAGCCGATAACTCCGTCGAGCCGAGGGAAGCCAATCGCACGCCGTATTCTGCTCAAGTCCGCAATCGTCGTGGAATGAGCGCCAAAGTGGCGGCCGCCCAGCGTAAGATCGCGAAGTTGCGTCGACCACGCCGGCAATGTGCCGGCGCCGGCACCGGAGATCGATCTTGCCGGACGCAGTTTTAAATGTAACCGGCGCGCAACTTCGGGAGTAATGAGAACGCCCTGCGAGCCTGTGTCCACAATCAATGCGAAGCCGTTTACACCGTTGAGCGTGCTCTGAACCAGCATACGGTTGTCAAAAACCGTGAACGGCACCGTTACAAGTGCCAGAGCGAGCGCGGCTAGTCCAAGCATCGGCTCCGGGCGATCCACCTATCGGCAGTAACGCTGGAGTACGTTCGGCATGCGCTCGCAACGGTAATGCTGTGCGTGTGCGGTTTTGCAGATATGCCGGCAGCGCTTGTATGATGCCACAGCCCAGAGGCGCCAATCATCAGAAGCCCGGCAACAAGCGCGGCAACAGCAAGAGTCCTGCGACGCGACGACAGTGCGGCCGGAAGCAGATCCAATACGAGCTGCGGCGTTGCCGGCAGATTTTGGAGCATCGCCTCGAATTCGCTGCCGTAACGGGCTCGCCACGAGGACGAATAAAGTCGCGTTAGCACGCGTGCGATATGTGGCGTCATTGACTTGCCAAACTACGCAACGCGCGTTGATAGTGCTGAAGGCCGCGTAATTGCTCTTCGAATGCGCGTTTGCCCGCAGCGGTAATGCGGTAAGGACGGCGCCCGCGTTCTTCCATTTTCATGGCCTCGATCAAATTGCTTTTTTCCAGGCGCTCAATAATGCCGTAAAGCGTCCCGGGGCCCAGGCGTTTGCCCGTATGGGCTTCGATGTCCAGGATGATCGCGTACCCGTGCTTGGGGCCCGAAATTAACGCAGCGAGAACCAGCAGTGCGGGCTCGCCCAAAATACTACGCGGCACGTAATATATCGTATCACGTAATGTCAACGCCGCCATCGGGAAGATGTCGGTTTTGCCATCCTTCAAACGTCTAGTATGGTGTAAAGGAGAAACCGACATGAGTGAATTCGTTTACCTATACCGGGGCGGCCAACGCACCGATTCACCCGCGGAGAGCGAACGGCGAATGCAGCGCTGGGTGGCGTGGATGCAAGACCTGGCCGAGAAGGGCCATATCAAGGATCGCGGTCAACCGCTCGAGTTCGAAGGAAAGGTCGTCCGCAGCAAGGGCTCTATTACGGACGGACCTTATCCTGAGTCCAAGGATCTCGTCGGTGGCTACACCCTCATTGAAGCTAAGGACCTGGCGCAAGCTGCGGAACTTGCCGGAGGGTGCCCCATCCTAGAGTCGGACGGTTTAGTTGAAGTCCGGCCCGTAATGCAGATGTAAGTGGAACTCGGCGAACAGCTCTTCAGATACGAGTCGGGGCGCATCGTTGCGGTACTGACGCGCGTTTTCGGTCTCGATAACCTCGCGTTGGCAGAAGATGTCATGCAAGACACCTTCTGCCGCGCGCTCGAGGTGTGGAAACTACGCGGCGTTCCTCAGAATCCGGCCGGGTGGTTA
This sequence comes from uncultured bacterium, assembly GCA_964602255.1. GTDB lineage: Bacteria > Vulcanimicrobiota > Vulcanimicrobiia > Vulcanimicrobiales > Vulcanimicrobiaceae > CAZRQS01. The sequence continues at coordinate 11,259 of CAZRQS010000036.1, forward strand.
ATGACGGCGGCAAAGAACCGCGCAATCGACGTTTTGCGCCGCGAACGCACTGCTCGCCGGCTCGTGCCGGAGATTACGCATCTACTGGAGAGCGAGTGGACGATGGTTCCGACCGTCAACGGCTTCTTTAGTGCGGAGACTATTCAAGACGATCAACTGCGCATGATGTTCTCGTGTTGCGATCCGTTATTGTCGGAAAAAGCGCAAGTCGCTTTGACGCTAAATCTGCTTTGCGGTTTTACAGCAGGCGAGATCGCACGCAGCTTTCTGAGCAAACGCAGCGCCATCGAAAAGCTCATTGAGCGCGCAAAGAAGATGCTTTCCACATCGAAGAAGCTTTTCGATCTGGCAGATAGGGAGTTCCCGGAGCGTTTGTCTGCCGTGCACAGGGTGCTATACCTTTTGTTCAATGAAGGCTATCACGGTGGGTCTGCGCAGAAGGCGGTAAGAGCGGAGCTTTGCCGTGAGGCGATGCGACTCGCTGAGTTACTGCTCCACAATCCGCTCGTTTCGACGCCCGCATCGTTTGCGTTGTGTGCGCTCATGTGGCTGCATGCGGCTCGGCTGCCGGCGCGAGTTGACGGCGACGGAGAATTGATTTCCCTTGCGCATCAGGATCGCTCGCGCTGGGATGCAAGACTGATCGGCAAAGGGAACAATTTTCTTAATTGTTCTGCGAGCGGTTCCGAACTTAGCGAGTATCATATCGAAGCGGCGATCGCCGCCGTTCATTCGAACAGTTCGAAAGCAGAAGATACGGATTGGGAGCGCATCGTATGGCTGTACGATACGCTGATGACCATCCGTCCCTCTCCGGTAGTGGCGCTCAACAGAGCAATTGCGGTCGCACAAAAAAGCGGCCCCGAAAGTGGTATTGAAGAGATTCAAGCGATCGCGCAGAGCGAGCTGCTCGCATCGTATCCATTTCTTCCGGCCGCGCTGGGTGAATTAGAACTTCGTGCGGGACAAATCGAAAGCGCACGCGAGCATTTTGAGGCAGCAGTTGCGCTGGCGCGCAATCCGATGGAACGACGTTTTCTCGAGCTACGCTTAGAGGCAGCCCTGTCTAATTAGCGACTGATAAAGTCCGAACAGCGTACTTGCACGCTGCGCCTTGACGAGTCTATATGCATCATGGTAAATATACATAACAGTGCATATAGAGACCTTTCAAGCGCTCTCGGATCCAAACCGGCTGCAAATCGTGGAGTTGCTGCTCGCTAAGGAGCGCGCTGTCAACGACCTCGTAGCCAAAATGGCGATCCACCAGTCCGGAGTGTCGAGGCATCTTCGAATTCTCGAGGAGGCCGGATTTGTTCAAACGCGCGCACTCGGCACAAAGCGCCTATATTCGCTTCGGCCGGACCGCTTTAAGGAACTCGACCAATGGATTATGCAGTATCGCCAGTTATGGATCGCACGGCTCGATGCGTTCGGTGAGGCCCTCGAGCGAAAGCAGCAACAGCGAGCGCAAAAGCGCCGGAGGAATAAACGATGAGCGATCAACTAACCCGCGGAGATCACATGTCATCTCGAAAGAAGCTGTCGATCGAGCGAGTTTACCGCGCCAACCTGAAAGACGTGTGGGACCTCTGGACAACCAAAGAGGGCATTGAGTCGTGGTGGGGCCCCGGCGGATTCGCAGTCACTGTGCGCAAACTCGACCTGCAGCCTGGTGGCGAGTTGTTATACGACATGACGGCCAAAGGCCCCGAACAAGTCGAATTCATGCGTAAGGCCGGCATGCCGGTTACTACCGCAGCGCGTATAACGTACACGGAGATCGTTCCGAAGCAGCGCCTTGCCTACGTGCACCTTGCTGACTTCATACCCGGCGTCGAACCATATGACGTCGTGCACCTCGTTGAACTGCATCAGCTCGCTAAGGGCGAAGTGCGCATGGTTCTCACGATCGAGGCAATGCATGACGACGAGTGGACCGAGCGCGCCGTGGCCGGTTGGGAGAGTGAACTTGGTAAGCTCGAGGCGCAGCTCATTCGGCACCGCGGTTCACTAATAACCGAAGCGCAGCAGTACCATGCAGAATAGAATCAACAGGAAGCCGGCTTGTTCTACGGCGATGCTTTGCATAACGCGCGCGAACGCCGCCTGTTTATCGGATACCGGAGCTTCCTGCATGGCTTCCACGCGCGTTTTCACGACGTGATCGCCCCACAGATAAGTTCCAATCGCAATAGCCAGCGCGACAAGCACCGTAATTCCGTACGGTTCCGCAAACAGGGCGGAAAAATTGGTGAAGCGGCCGGTGGCGTATGCCGTCGCAATCCCCAGCAGCAGCGTTGCCGCTGCCGCGGCGGGCATGACTTTTCCGGCCTGAGCGCCGATGCGGGGGCCAATCTCAGCCATGGTGCCGCCGCTTACGCCGGCAAAGGCCGGTCCAAGCACGAGCAGACTATAGATCGCGCCGCCGAACCAAGCGATTCCGCAGAGGACATGCAGCGCATAGAGAATCGTCAGAAGTATTGGCATACCCCTAGCATGCCGGATGAGCGTCTAGCGAACGTCTAACGACGCTAGGCTCTGAAATCGAGACCGGAGATTTTCCCGTCCTTGTCAACGCCGATGATAAACGTCAGCACAGCGCCTTTGAACTGCACTCGATAGGTATAGGACGTCGTGCGATCCGCGGCTTGCCTCCCGCGATAGATAAAAGATGCCGGTTCACCAAGAGCGCCTAGCTGCGCTTTGAAAATGGGAACTGCGGGTGGTGGGATCGCTGCTGAAAGCTTTGCGGTGAGCTTTGAACGGTCGATGTCTCCGGTTTGCAAGCGATGTGTCCACTCGCGCGCGAGTGCCGTAATCTTTGGGTCTTCGCCGGCAGCCGGCTTGCTCAACGCTTGAGAAATCGTTGGATTCGAGGCATTGAAGGCGGCGGCGCTGACGATCACCGGCGGTGCGTCAACGCTGTTCGAGAGCACGATCACCAATTCGTGCTGCTTCGGAAAGTAATCGTTTTGCGCGAGGAAGCCCCACGTGCCGCCGCTATGCCAAATGTGCGGTTGGCCTTCGAAGCGGTCGACGTCCCAGCCGAATCCGTATTCGGTCGATGTTCCGGAAGGCAGCGTATGCGCGGTCGTTGCAAGTTTGACGTCAGCCGCGCTGACGATTTTTCCCGAGAAAAACGCCTCGTCCCATCTTGCCAAATCGCCTACCGTCGAAACGATCGCGCCCGCAGCGCCCGCCCATGGGCCGTGCAGCGCAGGCGCCGGCACGAGGCGGTTCTGCTTATTCATCTGGTAGCCGGTAGCCATGTCCGGCGATGAGGATTCGTCTTGAATGAAGGCCGATTGCGTCATGCCGGCGCGAGCGAAAATATTCTTGCGAACGTACGTTTCCCAGGGCATATGCGCAACGCGGGAGATCACGGCACCTAGCAGCAGATAGTTCGTGTTACTGTACTCCCACTTCGTTCCCGGCTTGTAGCGAAGTGGCTTGTTCTTGATTAGTGCAATCGCCGGAAGTACACCGCCCGGCGTCTTGCCGGAAATCGAAACGAAGTGGTTCGTAGCTAAATAATCGGGTATTCCGGTGACTTGCCAAAGCAGTTGTTCGATGGTGATATGCTTGCCGCGAGTGTATTCCGGTACGTATCTGCCGAGCGAATCGGTTAGGGCGAGCCGGCCCTGCTCTTTGAGCTGCAATATGGCGGCCGCAGTAAACTCTTTCGTAACCGAACCGATCTCAAACCGCGTATTGGGCGTTACCGC
>CAZRQS010000036.1:15086-18107 GCA_964602255.1 uncultured bacterium
GTTTTCAGACGCGGCGAGGCCTGCATCTAAGGTCGGGGAACTTCGAGCAGCTCGTCAACGTTTGTTTGACAAACGCTGCACTCTGCATGAGGAATCCAATGCTACAACGGTTTTCAAAAGCAACAGTGGCCTTCGCGATAGCGGCATCGCTCGCGGCGGGCCCACTCGCGCGTCCGGCTGCTGCGAGCACCGGGTCCACCTACACCCTCATCGAGGGCGCTCTAGCTCTCATCGGCGGGATCGTTCTCTACAACAACTACCAGCACAAGAGACAGGCTGCTAACAGGATCGTCGGCTATACCCGCAACGGCGGAACCGTCTATGGCGACGGGCGCATCGTGATGCCCAATGGCGCGACGATTTATCCAAATGCCAACGGTCAGTACTCATGGGGTCAGGATGCGTATTACGAGCCCAATGCGGGCGGCTACATGTACGACTATCAACGGACGGGCGAATACGACCGCACGCAGCGCCACAACTATCGCGGGCGGTCGTGGCATCGAGACGAAGGCCGGCACGGCGACCATGGTGACGGCGGCGATCATGGTGATGGCGGCGACCACGGCGGCCGGTAGCGCCGAAAACTACAGCAAAAACTAACGCTTGAAGAACGTGGCTGTGCTTCGTTCGCCGCAGCCACATTCTTCAAGCGGCTAGCGACCACTCAAGGAAACTCGAGTTCTCAACGCTTTAAGATGCGCGCGATCGCTCGTTCCACGTCATCCGGATGCGGCAGCACCGGCCATTGAAAAAAATCATCACTGCTTTCGAGCAAGCCGTCAACCGGCAGCGAGAATGGATCGGGAAAGTCAGGGTTCATCGCCTTTAGCGCGTCGAGTACTTCGACGTCGCGTACGCTCATTTGCGCGAGCGATGTCCAACGTGCGGCGGTCTTCTCCGACCGATATGCGGCCAAAGCTGTGCGAATGTCCTCAGGCAAACGTTCTTCGCTCATTGCGTTGTCCTCGTTGCCACCGTAGCAGAACTGCTGCATGGCTGCAATGTAAACAGGCTTGTGCCAATTTCTAAACCGTAAGCGTTCGCAGTGCTATGCTTGTGGTCCACCCATTTCTTGGCGCTTTGCGCGCTCCAAACTGTGCATTGGTGGAGTTACCGTGTCGGTCGGAGGCGTCGAATGTCCAATACACTCAACCTCAATCGCCGCCGCTTTTGCGGCGCTGCCGCAGTAACCTTTGCTGCGGCCCCTCTAGGTCTCGCCTATCCGGAGAGGTCGAAGTCCATGACCCAGGTTGCACAACAGACGGGCAGCGGCACGACCGCTATTCGCCCGTTTCCTAAGCTGAATGTTCCAGAGGCGGAACTCACCGAACTGCGCCGGCGCGTCAGCGCGACACGATGGCCGACAAGGGAACTCGTCGCCGATGACACGCAAGGCGTGAAGCTGGCGACGATGCAGGCGCTCGCGCGTTATTGGGGTAGCGACTACGATTGGCGCAAGTGCGAGGCGAAGCTGAATGCCCTACCACAGTACATGACCGAGATCGACGGACAGGACATTCACTTTATCCACGTTCGTTCTAAACACGAAAATGCGTTGCCGCTCATCATCACGCACGGGTGGCCGGGCTCAATTATCGAGCAAACGAAGATCATCGATCCATTGACGAATCCCACGGCTCACGGCGCGAGCGCATCGGACGCGTTTCATCTGGTCATTCCGTCGATGCCGGGTTACGGGTACTCGCCCGAACCAACCACCCTTGGGTGGGATCCCGTGCGCATGGCACGTGCCTGGAACGTGTTGATGAAGCGCCTCGGATACACCAAGTTCGGGGCGCAAGGCGGCGATTGGGGTGCAAGCATTACGCAACTGATGGCTTTGCAAGCGCCGGCGGATGTGCTGGGCATCCACAGCAACATGGCTGGTACCGTTCCCGCCCACGTTTTGGCAGCAGCAACTTCGGGCGGCTCGGCGCCGGCCGGCCTTACAGGTGAGGAGCTGCATGCGTTCGAGCAATTGAAGGACTTCTATACAAAGCATCTCGGTTACGCCATTGAGATGGGGAATCGTCCGCAAACACTCTACGGATTGACGGATTCGCCAATCGCCCTGGCGGCCTGGATTCTCGATCACGACAAGGACAGTTACGAGATAATCGCGCCGGCCTTTGACGGACACCCCGGCGGCCTCACGCGCGACGACATCCTCGACAACATCACCATGTACTGGTTGACGAACACGGGGATCTCTTCGGCGCGCCTGTATTGGGAAAACAAGCTCGGGTTCTTCGACGTCAAGAACGTCACGGTTCCGGTTGGCGTGAGCGCCTTTGCCCACGAAATCTATACGGCGCCGCGAAGCTGGGCGCAGAAGGCATATCCCAAACTCGTCTATTACAAGAAGCACGACGTCGGCTGCCACTTTGCGGCCTGGGAACAGCCGCAGCTCTTTGCAGAAGACGTTCGCGGCACGTTCCGAACATTGCGAACGAGCAGCGCGTGACGCACACTTCAACCGGCAACGCTTTCGGCTGCAACGTTTCGATGTAGCAGAGCGTCAACACAAAGGAACCGGAGCGACGTAGCGGTATAGCGCTTCGAATGAAGCGCATTGTTGCAAGTATCATCACTGCGGTGTTTGCCGTGACTCTCGTCGCGCCGGCGAGTGCCGCAAACTCGGCATCGCAAAAGCTGACGAGCAAACTCGAATGGCGTAGCATCGGGCCGTACATTGGTGGCCGCGTCGTCGCGGTTGCAGGCGTTCCCGATCAGCCGAACCTCTTCTACATGGGTTCCGTTCAAGGCGGCCTCTGGAAGAGCGAAAATTACGGTAACACCTGGGATAACATTTCCGACGGGAAGATTGGGAAAATTGCCAACGGCATCGGCGCCCTCGCCGTTGCGCCGTCGAATTCGAAAATCATCTACGCCGGTACGGGCGAGAGTGACATCCGCCAAGATTTCGCCAGCGGCGACGGCATTTACAAATCGACGGACGCCGGGAAAACGTGGCATTACGCGGGATTACGGCAGACGCGCCAGACCAGTTCGCTCGTC
>CAZRQS010000037.1:0-12341 GCA_964602255.1 uncultured bacterium
ACTCTCCGCGGTTTGATACGGTCGCCATTCACGGCGGCCACAACGGCGATCCCGCGACAAAGGCGCGCGCGGTTCCGATCTATCAAACCACGTCATACAAATTCGATAATGCCGATCACGCGGCGCGCTTGTTTGCGCTCGAAGAGTTCGGCAACATCTACACGCGTATCAACAATCCGACGACCGATGTTTTCGAACAGCGCGTAGCGCAGCTCGAAGGCGGCGTTGCCGCACTCGGCGTGGCCAGCGGTCAAGCCGCGAACGTCTACGCGATTCTGAATCTTGCGCGCGCCGGCGATCATATCGTCTCCTCGGGCTCGCTCTACGGCGGAACGTATAACGCGTTCGAGTATACGCTGCCGCGATTCGGCATCGAGGTCAGCTTCGTCGATTTCGGCGATCTCGAAAACATTCGCGCCGCGATCAAGCCTAATACGAAAGCCATCTACGCCGAGACGATTGGCAACCCGAAGATCGACGTTCTCGATATCGAGGCAGTCGCGAAAATCGCGCACGAGAACGGCATTCCGCTCGTTATCGACAACACGCTCGCGACGCCGTATCTCGTCCGTCCTATCGAGTACGGAGCCGACGTCGTCGTGCATTCGGCGACGAAGTTCATCGGCGGCCACGGCACGGCAATCGGGGGCGTCATCGTCGACGGCGGCAAGTTCGATTGGGCAGCCTCCGGCAAGTTCGCCGACTTCACGAACCCCGATCCGTCTTACCACGGCATCGAGTACACCAAGGCGTTCGGCAATCTCGCGTACATCATCAAGGCGCGCGTGCAGCTGCTGCGCGACATCGGTGCTGCGCTCTCGCCGTTCAATGCGTGGTTGCTGCTGCAAGGGTTGGAAACGCTCGGACTGCGCGTAGAACGTCATTCGCAAAACGCGCAAGCGGTTGCGGAGTACTTGCTCGAGCATCCCAAGGTCGAATCGGTGGCCTATCCGGGCCTGCCTTCACATTCGGCGTATCCGCGCGCGCAGCAGTACCTGGGCGGCAGGGGCGGCGCGATCCTCACGTTCCAAATCAAAGGCGGACAAGAGGCGGCCAAGCGCTTCATCAACGCGCTCAAGCTCTTCTCGTTGCTCGCGAACGTCGGCGATGCGAAGTCGCTCGTCATTCATCCGGCGACGACCACGCATCAACAATTGAGTGCAAAAGACCAGCTCTTCAACGGCGTCGACCCGTCGACAGTACGCCTTTCCATCGGCATCGAAGATCGCGCGGACATCATTGCCGATTTGGAGCAAGCACTAGCGATTGCGTGAAGCCACAGTAGATATCGGTCCGCTCGTCCTTCATGACGGCACGCGGCTGAACGCGGTGCAGCAACGGGTCACCATGTATGGTGACCCGGGCGCGCCGGCCGTTCTGATTCCGCACGCGCTCACCGGCCACAGCCGCGTTGCCGAATGGTGGGGCGCGCTCGTCGGTGAGGGCAAACTGCTTGACCCGCGGCGCTGGCAGATCATCGGTATCAATGCGCTGGGAAGCTGCTACGGTTCAACTGGCCCGTCAACCGTGCCGGACTTCCCATACGTTACGGTCCGGGATTTGGTTGCCGCACAAGCGCGCACACTGAGGGAACTCGGCATCGATCGTTTAGAGATCGTTATCGGCGCATCGCTGGGCGGCATGCAATCGCTGCAGTGGGCGCTGGATTATCCCGATCGCGTTAGGCGCGCGATCATGGTCGGTTCGCACGATCACCAATCAGCCATGGGGATTGCACTCAACGCTATCCAGCGGGATGCGATTGCCATCGATCCGCAGCAGGGTATCCGCATCGCACGCAAGATCGCGATGCTTTCATACAAAAGCGACGCACTCTTCAGACAGCGCCATGACCGGCGCGCCGATCGCAAGGGGCGTTTCCGTTTCGACGTCGAGGGCTACCTCGAACATCAAGGCGATTTATTCGAGGCACGTATGCATCCGCGCAGCTATGTCGCGCTGACGGAAGCGATGGACTCGTTCGACGTGCGCGGCGCGGAACCGGTGAACACCTCGCCCGAGCTCATTTTCATCGGCATCAGTTCGGACTGGCTGTTTTTAGCCGAAGACGTCCGCACGGCGGCCAAACGTTTTGCCGCGCTCGGCTTTCACAGCACATATCACGAAATCGAATCGAACCACGGCCACGATGCATTCCTAGCCGAACCGCAACTATTGGACGAAATCCTGCGCGAAACGATCACCTCTTTGTCGCAATAACGGCAGGAGCAGATTCAGCGCGCGAGATGCCAATCGTTCTAGCTCCCATAAGCAGCAACCACAACGTGATCGCGATTTCGCCGAAAGTCATCGGGAACGTTATTCTGTCGACCGTATCCGCGTATTGCGGTGCCAGGAAGCCGGTAAAGCACACTGCGAGCCACGCAAAACCATTGAGGACGAGCCATACGCCCAACGTGCGTGGAAGAAACCGCGACTTGTAAACGAGAACGCCAAACGGAAATAGCCACAGCCCGGCAAATACAAAGCTCGCGAGCAGTTCGTAATAGTGCAGTCTTAGGAACAGCATCGCCATCGCTTCACGCTGTGCGTCGGAGAATACCGATAAGAAACTCGTGCCCGTGACCAGCAGAAACGCTGCAACATAATTCAAAACGTTGACGAAAAACAGCGGCACCTGCAGCAACGAGCCGAGAATTACCATCAAAACCGCCTGCGTTCGATCGACATCGCTGAGCAGCCGGTAGAGAGCCAGCGGAACAAAAAGCCAGACCGTGGCGGCTACGAGATCGCTGACGATGGTGATTCGAAAGAGAAACTGGTTTGCTACGATGTTGTGCGCGGTTGCGGCGGCGTCGCCGTGCACGATGAATTTGCCCGGCAGGTACATCAAATCCCAAAATCCCAGGATGATGGCCAACAGGTAGATGAAGCCCGCGACTCTGGCGTCCCGGTTTCTCATGATTTAGGTACGGTGCGGGCTCGTGGAATGTTTCGCGAAGAACCCTACGGACCGTAGCTAAGTCGACGCCCGATACCGCGCCGGCGTCTTTCCCGTGATGTTGCGGAATATTCGGCTGAAGTGGCTCTGGTCGGTGTAACCGAGCTCGTCGGCTATCGCTGCGATTGGCATTTGCTGGTCGCGAAGCATGCGGCATGCGAGCTGAATGCGGCGCCGGTGCACGTAGTCGCCGATGTTGACCTTATACTCCTTGCGAAAGGCTCGCGAGAGATGGACCGGATGCACGCCCGCGTCATGGGCCAGCGCGGCCACGTCCACGTGGCTTGCAAAACGTTCATCCAGAATCCGCCGGACGGAACGCAACCACGGCGGCCGTCTCTCTTCGTCTCGCGAAGGCTCCATGCGATCGAACGAGCCGATCAATTCGTAACACAGCGTCTGAACCGTCAGCTGCGTCAGCGTTCTATCGCGCAGTCCCTCATACAGCCGCAGCATTATCCAGAGCGGTTCTGCGCCGATATGCGTGTACAGCGAGTGGTCCGTGGGCGCATACTGCGCGAGCGCGTCGCCCCATGCATCCGCAAACTCCACCGTGAACATGCGGCTGTCGGCAAAGACCACGTCGCTGTGTGCCAGCTTTGCGGGATGGAACACGAGCGTTAGCGGCTCATAGCGTACGAGCTCGCCTGCCGCTTCTTCCTCGTAACGCCCATCTATCAAAAGACATAAAAACGCCAGCGCATGCGTATGTGAAGGTAGCCGGCGTTCGCGATCGTGCGAGACCACCGATAAGACGACGCCTGCCACCTCTTGCGAGACTGTCGCGCCATAGAACTCCCCCGGGCGAAGGTCGGCGGTCATGCCCGAATTGTAGCAAATGTTTGATCCATACAATACGACGCCGCGGTGCCGGTTGCACAATGCACGTATGACCAGACAAGAGTTACTGATTTCGGGCGCGGCCGGCTTGGCAGCGAGTAGCCTTCCGATTTCCGTGGTTGCCTCCGGTGCAAGGCCGCTCGTTGCGCCGAAAACCGGGCCAATTACCGTCGCATTCGTTGCCGGCGAAAACGCCAACGTCATGGACATTGCCGGCCCATGGGAAGTCTTCCAAGACGCGATGGTGCCGGAACGCGATGAAATGCCATTTCGCAGCGCGCTTGTTTCCGACACGAAAAAACCGTTTCACGGGACCAACGGCTTGATGATGACGCCGCAATTCTCTTTCGACGACGTGCCGCAGCCGAACGTCATCGTCATGGGTGCACAGGGCGAACACACGCCGCAAAAGATTGCCTGGATCCGTCATGCGGCACAGAAAGCGGACGTCGTGATGTCCGTGTGCACCGGCGCATTCTTGCTCGCGAAGACCGGCTTGCTCGATGGAATGCTAGCAACAACGCACCATGAGTACTATGACAAGTTTGCGCAGCAGTTTCCGAAAATTACGCTCGTCCGCGGTCCGCGCTACGTTGAAAATGATGGTGGCAGCATCTGCACGGCCGGCGGACTCACTTCAGGAATAGAACTTGCGCTTCGCGTCGTGCAGCGATACTTCAACGACAAAGCAGCCGCGACTACGGCATATTACATGGAATACAAACGGTCGCCCGAGCGCCCAACGGCCTAATCAAAAATTTGTTTGAATCGTGGATCCGCGCGGAGGTTATCGAAGCGCGGATCGTATTTTTCCATGGAGACGTCCAACGCAAATTTCGGATGCGAACGGCGCAGCAGCGATATCACTTCGTCGTGCTTTCCGAGTGCGGCAAAGAAATACGCTAACGCTGATGGCTCTGTTCCTCGCTTCGATGCGAGGCGCCGGACCTGCGCAAGCGTCGACGGATCGGCGACGCCGTGACGAGACAGCACTTTAACGCGTGCTTCCAGAACGGCGACGTACGTTTCTTTGTGAGGAACCTTGTGGCGAACGTGCTCCAACGAAGCAACCGCCTGCGAATACTGGCCGCGCTGCTCCTGAGCCGATGCAAGTTGGATCCACGCTTCGACGTCGCCCGGCTCGATATTGATGGTTTCGGTCAACATGGCGATGGCGTCGTCGGGCCGGTGGGCGTAGAAGTACGCGATGCCGAGCCAGCGAGATATGACTTCGGACGTTGGATCGAGTTGGTGCGCGAGTTCCCATTCGTGGATGGCGTCGCGAAGGTTGCCTTCTGAAAAATACATCACCGCGTGCCAGTGGTGGCCCGTTGCGTACTCCGGTTTGAATGCAAACACGCGCGCGTACTCGCGCTCTGCGGCCATCGGACTGCGAAGAAACACCGAGTAGATGAACGCGCTCACTGCGAGAGCTTCGGGATTGTTAGGGTCGCGCGCAAGCGCCTCATCGCGATACCGCTCCGCCAATCGTAAGTACCGCTTCGCTGACGGGTTCTCGTCCTGCGCGTCGATCGCATACACACCCGCAAGTCCGGCGTAGCCAAGCGGGCTGCGCGGTGAGAGCCGAATGGTACGCGTAAAATAGGTAATGCTGCGCTCCATCTGCTCCGGAGTGCGCATGTTCCAGTGGTACACGCCCAGCGCATACGAAAGCGCGGCCCGCGGCTCCAATGACGGTATCGCATGAACGTGCGAGCCCGAGAGCGTCAGCGTCAGCATGGCCAAACAGGTGACAGCCCATACGCGAAGCAATTGCGCGCGCGGAATGCGGCGCATCATCGCGAGTGGCCCGCGCACCGGTGCGTTGACGACCGGCGCCACAAAACGGTATCCGTGGCGGGGAAGCGTTTCAATGAAGCGGCGGCCGCTGCCCGATGGATCGAGGACGCGACGCAGCAGATAAATATTTTGCGTCAGGTTGCCGTCTTCAACAAAGCCCTGCGGCCATAAGAGTTGATAGAGCTCTTCGCGCGTTACTGCCGCGCCGCGGTGTTGCACAAGGACAACGAGTAGTTCAAACGCACGCGCGGGAAGCGCAATCGGCTTTCCCTGATGCATGAGCCGACGTGCCTTGACGTCGAGGACGTACCGGTCAAAGGCTAGTACCGGGCCCTCGTTTGAACCCAGGCGCCCGTCCATGATAACGCGGACTTAGGCGGCGCCGCATCGCGCACCTGTGCGCGCGTTTTTTATCAAATTTCATCAAAGAACTTCTCAATGAGATGCGCTTGAGGATTTCTCTAGCCGGCCTCTTTTAGAGTTGCTGCATGCGTGGCTCGCTCTTTGCGGTTTGCGCTGCAACCGCGGCCTTCGTGGTCCCTTCACCCGCCCAAGCCGTGAATGCGTCGGGCACAGCGGTCGCCACGAAAGTCGCCGCTCCGTTCAGCGTCGATGGTGCGCTCAACGATACGCGGTGGAAGTCTGCCGTGCGGATGAACGACTTCACCGACGCGACGACGCGCTTGCCCGCCCGTTCCCAAACCTCAGTGGCGCTCTACTACGACGACGTCAATCTCTACGTCGCTTTCTGGTGCCGGCAGACCGCGCCGATTACCAGCCTGCAATCGACGAACAACATCGGCTTTGGCACGGACGACTATGTCGGCGTCGGCATCGATCCGACCGGAAACGCGGATCGCGCGTACTACTTCGAGATAACGCCGAACGGTACGCGCTTTCAGCAAGCAAGCGAGAATGCGCGGTACCAACCGGTGTGGCGCGGCAGCTCGAGGGTGTCGGAAGGCCAATGGACCGCGATGATGGTCATACCGCTTGACGCGCTGCGCCTTCCGCCGGCCGGCGTGCAAGCGTGGCGCGTGAATTTCGTGCGTTTCGTCGCGAACGACGTCGAGAAACTCACGTGGGGCTACAACGGGCAGATGGATACCGGTAACTTTCCAAGTCTGGCGGATGCACGCTATTGGCCATCCGTGCACGACATCCACATCGCCCGGAGGGCATTTCGGCCTCGTCCTGCAGTTGCCGTCTACGCCTTGGGAAGCGTCGGCGGGGGACGCGCGCAGTTCGTCAACCCCGACGGGTCATCGTTTACGGCAAATCCGCGCGCGGCCGGAATCGACTTGGCGTATCCGCTTACGCCGACGATGTCGTTCGTCGGTGCGATCAGTCCAGATTTTTCGAACGTCGACGCGGATCAGCTCACGATTACGCCGCAAGTCTTCCAGCGCAACCTCACCGAGTACCGCCCGTTCTTCGCACAAGGCGCAAACTACATCAACAATTCGGCGACCGCCCTCGGTATCAACGAACCGCCGAATCTTACGTTTTACTCGCCTTCCATCGGCACGTTCGATCGCGGCTTCAAAGTTGAAGGCACGTTCGGAAAATATCAATCGCTCGGGCTTCTCGAAGCGCGCGGCACCAACCAGATCACACACGAGCCGTTCGACGACATGGCGTTTGGCTACAAGCACGTTCTCCCGAGCCGTACGTTCGGCTATTGGACGAACGGCGCAATCGCGAATCATGCCGGAATTCACGACGCTACCGTCGAGTTTGGCGTGCAGGCGCGCGATTTACGTACCGGCTGGGTCGGCGCGCTTTTTCACGAACGGGAAACGGGAACGCTTGTCACCGACGCATCCCAAGCAATCAGCACGTACGGGTTCATCGATCACCAAGGCCCCACGCATGAGGCGCTCCTAGCCTTCCGCGACATCGGGCCGCTCTATCATCCGATCGACGGTTTTACCGTGATCAGCGATATTCGCGGGCCGGCATTCTCGTACGGCCTCTTCGGTGCCGCGCCCGCGCAGAGTCCGTTCAAGGACGGCAACATCTACGTCTTCTGGGATCGCTACTTCGACCGCAGCGGCGCGGTGCATAAAGCGGATGCGGGATTCAATGCCTTCGCAGATTTAAAAAGTGAATACAGCATCTCGTTCGGCACGGCCCAGACCGAGCTGCGCAGCTATGACGGAAATCTTCAGACCGGTTATCCGTTCTATCACAATCCGCGCAATCTGCGGTTCGACGTGTCGTATGCGGGCTTGACCTACAAGCCCAATTCGCCTTCGCCGATCAACGCGCAATATTCGTGGGGTGCGTTCGGCGATTTTTACTTACAACAGATCACCTCGAGCCTGACACGTCCGCTCGGCACACGGTACACGCTATCACTCGAGTATGACGGAACGCACGAACATTTCTATTCCGGTCCGTCCGACGGACAATGGCTGCGGCGCGTTTCCTTTGGCTGGTCGATTGACCGAAATTCAACCCTGTCGATCGCACTGCGGAATATCTCGGGGACCGGCGGCTTTGCACTTCCCGGAACAAATCTTTCAGCGAGCCTGCACCGCATCTTCCCCACCAACGACGAGCTCTACCTCAGCTTTGGAACACCTGCCGCAACGCAAACCGTGAACCGGTTCCTAGTGAAATACGTCTTCAAGCGCGAATAAGCGCTGCGTGACGCAGCCGTTCTGGGCTCCCGAATACGACGTAAGCGCGGATGAAGCGCGCGAACTCGTCGCATCACAGTTTCCGTCTCTCCAGCCGCACAGCGTCGAACCGTTCGGCTCGGGAATGGATAACGTCGCCTACCTGGTCAATGCAACGTTCGTCTTCCGCTTTCCCCGGCGCGCGATTGTCGTGCCCCTGCTCGAGACCGAAGCGAGCGCGCTTCCGCTTATCGCCCGGCATCTTCCTACTGCTATACCGGTGCCGCGTTTTGTCGGCGAACCACAGGGCAAATATCCGTGGATATTCGCGGGTTATGAGATGCTCGCCGGAATTCCGGCGTGCACGGCGGTGCTTTCCGGCGAACAACGCGCCGGTTTGGCCATCTCGCTCGCAACGTTTTTGCGTGCGTTGCACGCAATCGATCCCGCATTAGCCGCGGCATACTTACCGCGGGATAACATCGGCCGCTTCGATCATGCAAAACGTATGCCGCTATCGGAAGAACGTTTCTCGCATCTCGAGGCAACCGGTTACATTCGCGATGCCGCCTTGTTTCTCGATTTCCTGCGCCGCCATCCACCGGGTGAACTTAAACCAAGCGCGATCGTGCACGGCGACCTCTATGCGCGCCACATCCTCGTCGGCGGCAACGGGCAGTTATCCGGCATCATTGACTGGGGCGACGTGCATTTCGGCCACCCCGCTGCGGACTTGATGGCCGCTCATACTATGCTGCCGGCAACAGCGCATCAGACGTTCATCGACGCTTACGGCGGCGTTGACGAGCGCACGTGGACTCTCGCAAAATACCGCGCAATATATCACTGCGCGCTAGTCGCGGACTATGGCCTGAAGATTGGCGACAGTATGTTACGCGACGCCGGATTAGATGGATTGGCGCGAATCCGCGTGACGTTATAACGTCAGCAGTTTCGGTGGAACCAGCCACAGCAAAACGCCGTCCAGAGAAGCGACGTTAGCCAAATCCACGCAAGCCAGACCGCCTTTTTTGAGATCGATCTTTGCTCCGCCGACAATGTGCTCGATCGTCGCACTGAAGTCGGGCTCGTGCCCCACCAGCATGATCGCATCCGCGTCCGTATGATCTTGCAACACCAGCCGTAACTGTTCTGCGTCAAATCCGGGAGAAAGCCGCTCGTCTTTTTTGAGCCGGTTATGCAGTTTCAACCGGTCGGCAACGATCTCGGCCGTCTGCTTCGCGCGGACCAGGGGACTGGTGATAATTGCGTCAAGCGCAATGCCCAGCTTCGCGAGCGCCTTCGCCTCGCGCGCCATCTTTTCGCGCCCTTCGTCCGTCAGTGGCCGCTCGAAGTCGTCGCCTTGCCACTGTTCGCGGTCGCTCGCAAGGCCATGACGCAAAAAGTACACTTTCATTTTAGTAGCTTGCCTTCACCGATCCGATCACCGTCTGCGCATGCAACGCACGTTGAATGTCGCTGTCGAGCGAAGAGAGGTGCGCGCGCGTCAGCAAGTCGAGCTTATTGCCCTTTAGCGAAGCAGCGATCTGCTCGTGCAAAGCGTTCAGTTCGAAGCGCGCAAGCGCTTGCGCGTCCTGCGGCTGGCCCGTGGCCGGCGTGTTGGCGAGCTGCGAGAGCAGCGAGGCGTAGTTGCGCTGCAAGTTGCGGCGAACCAGCGGAATGCTGCCGGCTTTGGGATGCGAGACGTCGGCGTACACCGCCGATTGCATCCACGTGAACAAGTCCGCAATGTCCATCGTCTTTCCGGTGCCATACTTGTTCTGCATGTCGTCCAAACGCTGCAGCGTAACCGGCGCGAACATCCGCCCAATGACGGAGCGCTGTTGCCGCTCGGCTATAGCTTCGATCGGAATGTCGTGGCGGGGCGCGAAATTGCCGTCCCAATCGTCGTAACGATACTGCGTGACGGCTTCACGCAGAAGCGCGGGCGAAAAGCTCCACGCCTGCGCGGAGAACAGATTGATCTCCAGCACGTTGAACGCGCGCAGCTGTTCGCTCTTCGGAATCGGGCTCAGCGGAAGCGCCGCGTTACGGTCACCGCGGCGCGCGCGTGACACGTACTCGCCGCCGACGTACCGCGAGACGACGTTCGCGCAGCGTCCGTACTGGCCCAGCAGCGATCCGAACGCCATCCGAAGATCGTCGAACGAACCTTGAGTGCGCGGGAAGCGGCGGTCGACGCGCGCGATCAGATCGTGATCGAAGCGCATCTGCGTTTGGCACCAAGTGATGTTATCGTTCGTTAGATCCCATTGTTGATTGCGCGGATCGACACCCATGCCGTTGTACCACATGGTGTCCTCGTCTGAGGACCACGTCAGCTGCGGATTGCTCCACTGCGAAGCCCAGCTGCGCAGCGCCGGGACTTCGTCCTGGGGCGCCTTTGCGCCCGGAATGTGCGCATAACCCCAGTGAATCACATAGTAATCGTACGGTCCCAGAACCGTCTGAAAGTACTCGCCTTGACCCTTACCCTTCGGCCAAATGTTGATCGGCACGTACTCCATCACGGAAGATGCCGTTCCATTGCGCTGCGTAAACGTGGGGCTTCGCAGTTGCGCGGCGGTATACGCTTCCGATCCGAGATAATTGTGCCGTAGTCCCCAGTCGTGTCCGGACTCGTGAAGGACGATCGACTCGAGGAACTCGTTGGCGAATTTCTCCGGAACGTAGTAGCCGTCACTGCCATTCATAATGGAAAGCGCCGCCATTCCGTAGGAGAACTGTGCGCGCTCTCCGCTAGCGTACTCTGAGCCCAGCGCATGGCGTGCGATCGTATGCGGTTCATCCGCGGTCTCGCCCTTTACCAGCAGCGGATAATCGAATTTTCCGAAGCGCATCAAATCGCTGTCGATGACGATGCCGCTCTTGAGCATTTCGCCGGTATACGGATTATAGAGCAGCTGCGCTTCCGCAAAGCCGCCTTCCGTTTCCGCAAGCCAGCGCACGACGTTGTACCGCATGTCGTCAGGATCGAACGTTGGATCGTTTGGCTGATCCTTCACCTGCACGACGCCGGAAATGCCAAGCGGAAGAAACGCTTTGTTCCACGTAAGCAGCGCCTTGCGAATGGGAGCGCGATAACGTACCGGGATCGTATTGCTCAGATAGTACACCACCGGATGTTTCGCCGGTGAGACACGCTTGGTAGGATCAGACGGCTCGACGTTCCAACGTACGATGTAGTTCGCCGATTTGTCGAAGTGGTCGTCGCTGCTGAAGTCGGCATGCGCGTTGACGAAATAACCGACACGGTCGTCGTACAAACGCGGGATGTAGGAATCATCTTTCGGCAGCGCAGCGATGTTGTATTGCACCTGAATTTCGACGTTCCGTCCATCCGGCATCACGTCGATGAACTGCGGGTTTGACGTGCTGAACGTCTGGTTCGCAACGAGCGTAACGTTCTGCGGGAACGCTTTACTTACGCCGAAGTATGTCTGCCGATCGTCCAGGCGGTACGATCCCATTGGATTGAGCTGATGTCCGCCGTTGAGGTCGGTAAGAAAATCGGCAATACCGGTAACGTCCTGCAAGAACGGCGCGGCATCGAACACGACGTTGCCCGTGCTGTGGTCGATCGATAGAACTTTCGTGACGCCGGCAACACTATTCGCGGTGCCTGCAGCGACGGCTGCGGCTTCCGGCGTGTTCGCGTTCGCCAAGAAACGCGTCGTGGGGAAAAGAACCGCAACTTTGTTGTCTTGTTTGACGAAGCGGATGATGCGGCAGCCTTGCAGATCCGTCAAGCCGGAAAAAAGACCGGCGCCGATACCGTTAACCGGAACGCCCAACTCGACGAAATCAGCGCCGAACTGCTCCGGCTTCAACTCGAGCGCTACCGTGCCGTCCTTAGTGCGCCAAATCGTGAACAGACCTTTTTGCGCCGTTGCACCTTTGGTGAACTTATCGTACGCGGTCAATCCGTCGTCTTCGTTTGATGTGTCACCCGAAGCCGATTTGTCACCAGCGGCAGACTTTGCACTGGAATCGGGTTTCGCGTTTGCAGCATATGCGGTACCGCCGAACGCAAACGACAGAATGAGCCCAAGAATAATGGAGGCTATCTTCACGCGTACACCCCACAATGTAGT
>CAZRQS010000037.1:12441-17105 GCA_964602255.1 uncultured bacterium
CGCATAATGCCGCCGGCAAGTACGCGATGTTCGAGCGGATGGAGCCGCTCCATGATTGCCTCCTGAGTTTCCCCCACGCGAAGCGCCAGCGGTTTTCGCACGAGGACTGGCCCGCTATCAGCCTGCAGCGTGATGCGGTGCGCCGAAGCGCCCGCCCACCGGCTCCCCCAAGCAAGTGCGTCCGCCACCGCGCGTGCGCCGCGGAATGCCGGAGTTATGTCACCGTCGGGAAAGCCGACATGATCGCTCAGTTGATTGAGCGGCAAGAACGCCGGATGAATATTGATTGCTTCAGGAAACGCGGCGATGAAAGCGTCCGGCAACAGATGCATCCATCCCAACAACAGAATCAAGTCCGGCTGTTCGCGCCGCACCATTTCCAGCAACGCGGCATCGTACTGCTCGCGCGAGTGCGCTTTGCGATCCCACGGCACGGCAACCGCACGAATACCGGCATTGCGCGCGCGTTCGAGTGCATACGCGTTCGTCTTGTTGCTGAGCAGCATCGCGATGTCGAGCGGAAGTTCTCCCGCTTCTACGCGATCCACGACGGACTGAAAGTTCGTTCCGCTTCCCGACGCCAGCACGACGGTGCGATACTTTTGGCGCTGCCACTGCGCCTTATCGAATCGTTCGGCGACCTGAGCGCCGGAGTGCCGTTGATAATACGCTACGAGTTTTTCGTGACCCACGGCGGGAATGAGCGCCTGCGCGTATCCCTCTTGCGCGAGCGATGCGAGTGCCGCGACGAGCAGATGCGGTCCAATCGGCGATCCGCGAAATTCCCGTGCAACGCCGAACGGACCGAAAATCCCAACGCCGGGCTGCGCACCTAACCCGCGCAGCCACGAAAAGCGCAAGCCGCGCGGATCGTGCGTTGCAAATCCGGCGAAACGGTCGCCGTGCATTGCAACCACGCTTTTACCGGCGAATGCTTCAGAGCTCCACGTCCCCCCGAATTCATCATCGATCCATGCAAGAAAGCGATCGTTTACGCAATCCGCGCGCTCCACGATAAACCCCGCTTCTTCGATCGCTCCAATCGCGCGCGCAAGGGCCTGCGAGCCGAACTGCTCGCTGCGCAGATCGACGCTGAGATTGACCATTTCGTTCACTTTTGCGGCTCGAACAGCGGACGTAAGGCTGCCGCGCATTCTTCCAAAAACGCGACGTCGTCCGAAAACGCACCATCGTGCTCGCCTTCGATGACCAGCGTGCCCGCTGCGGTGCGCGTTCGCGGCGCATATACGGGGATGCGGAACCGCGGATATTCCGGCTGCGTCGTTCCGTCTGCTGCGATGAGCGCGGTTTGCGCATCGTAGACGCCGACCCAGCGATAATCGCCGGTCGCGCGAATCAGCGCGGCGGCGCGCCGTGCGCGTTCGGCGCGCGGTACGCGCGCATCAGCAACGACTTCGCCGAGGCCCGGAATATCGCTCATGCGCGCGCCGGATGGACGATGACTTGCGGCTCGTCCTCGCGGCGTTCTTCGATCCAGCCAATCACCTTTGCACCCGGCACCGCTTCAACGGCTTTCGCAGCATCGGTGAGCGGCACGACGAGCGTATACCCGATGCCCATGTTGAACGTACGGTACTTCTCTTCGTGTTCGAGGTTGCCGCGTTTGCACAGTTCTTCAAACAGCGGCGGAATCTCCCAGCGAGACTGTTCGAAGACCGCCTTGACGTTCGGTGGAAGCGTGCGCGGCACGTTTTCCAGCAATCCGCCTCCGGTAACGTGCGCCATCGTCTTCACTTTGGCTACGCGCTGAATCGCGCGCACGTCGTTGTAATACGACGGGTGTTCGGCGAGCAGTGCGTCGCCGAATGTCGAGCCGTCGAACGGCTTCTGATACTCATCGGGCGAGATCAGTTTGCGCGCGAGCGTATAACCGTTGGTATGTAGACCGCGCGCGGGAAGGCCGACGATTGCGTCGCCCGGTTGCACGTCGTTTGGATTCGGAACATCTTTCGAATCGACGATGCCGACGATCGTTCCGGCCAGATCGAAATGGCCCGGTGCATATAAGCCCGGCATCTCCGCCGTTTCGCCGCCGAGCAGCGCACAATTGTTTTTGCGGCACGCTTCGAAACAACCGCGGACCACTTCGGCGGCAACCTGCGGGTCGAGTTTGCCGACCGCAAAGTAATCCAGGAAAAACAACGGCGTCGCGTTGACGACCAGAATGTCGTTCACGCAATGATTCACGAGATCGGCGCCGACGGTATCGTAGCGCTGCATCTCCGCGGCGATGAGGATCTTCGTTCCGACACCGTCCGCGGAGGCAACGAGCGCGCGCCCGTCTTCCCCCGGAACGCGAAACAGCCCGCCGAAGCCGCCGATCGCGTCAAGCTGTCCAGGGTGGCGCCACGCTTGCGTTACCTCTTTATAGCGTGAAACTGCCTCATTTCCGGCAGCAATATCCACGCCCGCTTCCGCGTACGCGTCTTTACGAGGGTTGGGGGTCATAGGGCAGAAACCAGTTGAGTCGCCATTGCGGCCCTACAGATTCTCCCTCGGAAAGGTTGACCATGCAAGTTCGTATCGCTACTGATGCGCCGGCCTCGGTGCGCGCCGGCGCGCTCGTCGTTCCGGTCTTCACCGGATCGGGCCTCGACGGCGTTGCCAAGAGCATCGACGCCGAGCTCGGCGGCGCCGCGGGTGAGGTACTCTCGTCAGGCGAGATTAAAGGTAAGCTTTCCGAACTGGCCCTGGTTCACGCGCACGACAAACCGTACAAGCGCGTTTTGCTCATCGGCCTCGGCGATGCGGACAAATTCGAGCCGTGGATGCTCGGGCGCTACGCAGGCACTGCAGTACGCTACTTGGGACGCCGCAACGTGCGCGACGTCGCATTCGCTTTACCGGCGCAAGCAAAGGGCAACGAAGCGGCTTGCGCTTCGTTCCTGGTTGAAGGCGCCGTGGCAGGTTCATTCGACACGTCGATCTATCAGAAAGATCCCGACAAGCGCAGCGGCGCGGACAACGTGACCATTCTCGCCGAGGGATTGGACAAAAATGCATTGCAAACGGGCGTGCAGCGCGGCGAGATTTTGGGCGACGCGGTGAACTTCGCACGCCGGTTGGCGATTACGCCTGCGAACGACATGACGCCGTCGATCTTAGCGGACGAAGCAAGTAAAGCCGCAAAGGAAACCGGACTTGACATCGAGGTTTTAGACGAAGCCAAGTGCCGCGAACTCGGAATGGGTTCATTCCTGTCCGTTGCGCAAGGCAGCGTGCAGCCGCCGAAATTCATCGTCATGACGCACAAAGGCGATCCGGGCAGCAAAGATCTGCTCGCGCTCGTCGGTAAAGGCATTACGTTCGACTCCGGCGGTATTTCGATCAAGCCTGCCGAGCGTATGGAAGAGATGAAATACGACATGTCCGGTGGCGCCGGCGTCATCGCGACGATGCGCGCGGTCGGCAAACTGCGTCCGAAGCTCAACGTGGTCGGCATCGTTCCGGCGACGGAAAACATGCCGGGCGGAAAAGCAACGAAGCCGGGCGATGTGTTCACGGCGATGAACGGCAAGACGATCGAAGTGATCAACACCGACGCCGAAGGACGCCTGATTCTTGCGGACGCGCTCTGCTACGCCAACAAGCTCGGCGCAAGCAAGATCGTCGACGTTGCAACGCTCACGGGTGCCTGCGTGATCGCGCTAGGACATGCGGCCAGCGCAGCGGTCAGCAACAATGACGAATTCGCGCAGCAGTTCCTTATTGCCGCCAAACCGACGGGCGAGCGTTACTGGCAGATGCCGCTGTACGACGACTACAGCAGCGCGATGAAGAGCGATATCGCGGATCTAAAGAACACGGGCGGACGACCCGCCGGCACGCTCACCGCAGCGGCATTCCTTAAGGCGTTCGTCAACGAGACGCCGTGGATTCACTTGGATATCGCCGGCACGGCATATCTGGACGGCGAGTCCGCGTGGCAGGCAAAAGGCCCGACGGGCACGCCGGTGCGCGCGTTCGTTTCACTCATCGAACAACTCGCGGGCGCCCCGGTGATCCACACCAACGGCACATCGAGCAAAGCCGCAGCTGCGGCATCGCGCTAAGCGTTCTCGGAAACGCGAAAAAAATAAAAGCGGCTCCCTAATCGGGAGCCGTTCTTTATTTTTGCTTACGCCGTGAGTCCGTCGTTTTTGCGCAAGAGTTCTTTCAAGAACCAGCGCTGTTTTTGGAAGTCTTGCACGAGCCGCGTATAGAGATCCGCGGTTCCGATATCGTCGATGCGCGTAGCGGTTGCCGCATCTTCGTGCATTTCGCGAATGACCGTGTCGAGGTTGGCGACGGCTTCGACGACCATGTCGCGCAGCGACAGATCGCGTTCGGACGGTTTAACCGTGGCCTTCGACATGTAGTCCTTCGGCGAGCCGATGGGTTTGCCGTCGATCATCAAGCTGCGTTCTGCGAACTCATCGACCATGGCGATGACTTGCGTCGCGTGCTCATCAAAGAGCAAGTGAATATCGCGGAAGAGCGGCCCGTACGTGAGCCAGTGGTACTTCTTGTAGTTCAGATAGAGAACCAGGGCATTAGCTTGCTGGCGGTTCAGCGTCTCCACGACCTCGCCGGCGGTAGGGAGCGTTTCAAGCGTGTTCATGTCATCCAGAACCCCCAAAAGTGAAAATAGTTTTCACTTTTTT
>CAZRQS010000038.1:0-2371 GCA_964602255.1 uncultured bacterium
TCGGCAAGCGTTTCACGCCGTGGATTTACGAGAACGTACCTCGCACGATGATCGCGTGGAATTCGGTCGCGCCGATCCGCGACACAAGTCCGAGTCAAGTAACCCTTTCCGTCAAAGAAAGCAAACTTGCGCGGCTGCATCCTAGCGAGCTTGCCGAGATCATTTCCGATCTCTCCGCACGTGAAGCAGCGGCAGTCATCAATCAGCTCGACGACGAGACGGCAGCCGATGCTTTGGAACATCTCGACGCCGATAAGCAACGCTCGATCATCGAGGACCTGGGCACTGAACGCGCTGCGGACATTATCGAGGAAATGGACTCCGACGACGCGGCGGATTTGCTCGCAGAACTACCGGAAGAGCAGCAATCCGAGCTGCTTGCCGAGATGAACGAATACACCGCCGAAGAGCTTCGCGAACTGGTAAAGTACGAGGAAGACACGGCGGGCGGTCTGATGACCACGGATTACACCTGGATCTATCCGCACCGGACTGCGGAGCAGACCATTCAAAAACTCCGCGAGATTGCGCCCGAGTCCGAATTCATCTATTACCTCTACGTCGTCGACAAGCAAGACCACTTGCTCGGGGTCTTGACGATACGCTCGCTGCTGCTTGCGCAGCCAAGCGCGAGCATCGACAAGATCATGCAGACCGAGGTGGTTACCGTCTCACCTCAAGCGCAGGCGCGAGACGTCACCGGCACCATTGCGCGCTACGATTTACTCGCCGTTCCGGTAGTCGACGATCACGGTAAGATGCTCGGCATCGTGACGGTTGATGACGCGATCGATGCCATCATGCCGCCGGACCTCGCTAAAGAACTTCCGCGGATAACGGCGCGTCATCGCAGCCACGCAGGCACCGCTTGACGCAGCAGGCATCAGCTGCTGCGACCGCGGCCCGTGCGAGAGCCGCGGCAATCCGGCGCCGGTCCATGTGGCGATCGGTCCTGATGTTCTTCTCGATTATCGGACCGGGAATCATCACCGCAAACGCGGACAACGACGTCGGTGGAATCACCACGTACTCGCTCGCGGGTGCGCAGTTCGGTTACACGCTGCTTTGGTTGCTCATTCCCGTCACCCTGGCACTGATTGTTACGCAAGAGATGTGCGCGCGCATGGGAGCCATCACGGGAAAAGGTCTCGCCGATCTCATTCGCGAGAATTTCGGCGTAAAAGTCACCTTTTACGTCCTACTGCTTTTTGTGCTCGGCGACCTCGGGAATACCGCGGCCGAGTTCGCTGGTATCGCGTCGGCTGCGCCGATTCTTCATAATTATGCCGGCGCAATACCGAAAACGCTCTTTACCGACGGACTGGTTATTCTGGCGGCGATTCTCGTCTTCACGACGGTGACGCGAGGCAACTACAAAGTCGTGGAGCGTGTTTTTTTCGCGTTTTGCGTCGTGTACTTGTCCTACGTCGTAAGCGGTATTTTGGTGCACCCGGACTGGCACGAAGTAGCCCGCCAAACGTTTTTCCCGCACTTTACCGCGAGTAAGGCGTACATCCTCATGGCCATCGGCGTCATCGGTACGACGATCTCGCCGTGGATGCAGTTCTACATTCAATCGGCTGTAGTGGACAAGGGCGTAGGCGAACAAGAATATGTCTATTCGCGCATCGACGTCGTCGTCGGCTCCCTAGTGACGGACATCATTGCCTTCTTCATCATTGTCTCGAGTGCAGCCACGATCTACATCCACAACCTTCACGCCGCGCATCCTATCGTCATCAACGATGCCGGCGACGTCGCATACGCGCTCGTTCCGCTGGCCGGCAAGTTCGCATCCTTGCTGTTTGCAATCGGCCTACTGAACGCCGCGATTTTCACCGCTTCGATCCTACCGCTTTCAACCGCGTATTACGTCTGCGAAGCGTTCGGCTTCGAACGCGGCGTGGACCATCGCTTCCGCGAAGCTCCGATTTTTTACACGCTGTATGCCGCGCTCATCGTCATCGGCGCCATCGCGGTCATCGTCCCCGGCTCGCCGCTACTGGCGATTATCTTCGGTTCGCAAGTCCTCAACGGCATGCTCTTGCCGATCGTGCTCGTATTGATGCTTTTGCTGATCAACAACAAGCGGCTCATGGGACGCTGGACGAACGGCGTCTTCTTCAACGTCGTGGCGTGGACGACGGTCGTTATCGTGGGATTACTGACCGTGTTCTACACGGTCACGCAAATTTTCCCGAGCCTAGGAGCGTAGTCCGCGAGTGCTCGGCCTCACGTAACGCAACCATATCACCGGCTTGGGCGAGACGCCGGCTATCCGGCCGTTTCGCGCGGCAGGAAGCTGCCGTAACCGGAGCAGGTCGTTAAGCGTCTACGTATTCATGGCGGAATGTCCGCGGTATGGTTCGCC
>CAZRQS010000038.1:2471-17096 GCA_964602255.1 uncultured bacterium
GCAGGTCGTTAAGCGTCTACGTATTCATGGCGGAATGTCCGCGGTATGGTTCGCCCGAAAGCCCCGGTATGACTGCAGCCGAACTGGTTGCGTTCGCGGAGGACCTAGCGCGAATCGCGGCAGCGGGAGGTGGCCCGAAGGCGCTAGCCGCCCAGCTGGCGCGGCGCGCGCGCGTGGGTGTGCTTCTCGAAGACGCCGAGTGGCGTCACTTAGCAGCTGCAGGCGGATCCGGCTTGCCGAGCAGTGTGCGTCCGTTACTCGCCGGGCAAGCACAGCCGAACGTTTATTCCCCGTTACGCAACGGTTACGCAGGGCGCACGCTCTGCATCGGTTCCGGCGATTTGCGTCTTGCACATCTTTCAATTTTTGGCGAAGGCGATCTCGATGCGCTCGAATTCTACGTTCGCTTGACCGCCGGAGCGATCGGTGTTGAGCTCGCACGCGAGCAGGGCGCGCAACCTGGGCGCCGCCGCGCATTTTGGGAACGGCTTACCGGTGGCGCATATCTGGATGCTGCAGCAGCGCGCGACGATGCGGCAGCGCGCGGTATCGTCGTTGCATCGCACTACGTCGCGATAGCACTCGAGCCCGAAGTGAGTGAGGACGCGAACGCCGCGGCGGATCAAGCTGCGCTTCGTACGGCGGCAACGGAAACGTTCAGACGTCCCGATGCTGACGTAGGAATTCTCGAACGCGGCGGTACGCTGCTCTTCTTCATCCCCGCGGCGCGCGAAATCGACGGCGCCAATGCGCGCACGGCGGCATCGCTGTTGCCGCGTGCTTTGAGCAAGCAACACCCGCAGCTTCGCGTCGGCGGCGGCGTCGGCGAACGCGTGACGCTTATGGCGCTTCCCGCTTCTATCCGGCAGGCGGAAGCCGCACTAACCATCGCTCGCCGCCTCTACGGCGCTGGGCGCGTCGGCGTGTACGAAGATCTTGGCGCATACCCGCTTTTGCTTGCCGGTGCGAACGCGAACGAGCTCCGCCAGTTCGCGCAGCGCACGCTTGCGCCGTTGCGATCGTACGACGAAAAACATCAGACGGAACTGGAGCGCACGCTTCGTCTGTATTTCTCCGTCGGCGAGAACGTAAAAACGGCCGCATCCGAGCTGAGCGTACACCGCCACACCGTGTTCTACCGTCTGCGGCAAATTGGCGAACTTTGCGGATGCAAGCTGGACGATCCGCACGATCAACTCACACTTCGAATGGCGATGGCGATTGATGCACTCACAACTTAGCGACTACAAGAAACCGTCCGGAAAGCGTGACGTTCTGCGCTTGGCAAAGGAACGCAACGTGCGTTTCGTACGTCTCGCGTTCGCGGACGTACTCGGCGTCGGAAAGAACGTCTCTATTCCGGCATCTGAACTCGAAGCAGCGCTCGACGGAAAGGTCACGTTCGACGGCGGATCTATCGACGGTTTCGTTCGCGGTGAAGAACTGGACATGGTGCTGCAGCCCGATCCGTCCACGTTTGCCGTGTATCCCTGGTCGAGTGCCCAGGAGGGTGAAGCGCGCCTGCTCTGTGACATCGCCATGCCGGACGGCTCACCGTTCGAAGGATGTCCGCGCACGACGCTGCGCCGAGCCGTCGAAGACGCGCGGCGCGCCGTGCAAGGGCTGAGCGCCGGTTTGGAAGTCGAGTTTTACTTGTTTGACGCAGAAGAGACGGAGTTCGGATCGACACGAACTGCCGATGTCGGCTCCTACTTCGATTTCTCCGCAAACGATCGCGGCGAAGACGCGCGCAGCGCGATCGTATCCGCGCTGCAATCGATGGGCGTCGCCGTCTCGAGCGCGCATCACGAGCACGGAGCCGGACAACACGAGATCGACTTCGCCCACGTCAACGTTCTCGAAGCCGCCGACGCGTTGCTCACGCTGCGCACCATCGCCAAGCATTTGGCCGCCAGTTTCGGTTTGGAAGCGACGTTCATGCCCAAACCGCTGGAAGATCGCGCGGGCAGCGGACTACATGTGAATTTCACCGTCGACGAGGATTCCAGACTTTACACAATCGGCGGACTGCTCGCGCATGCGCCGGCATTAACAGCGGTGTGCAATGCGACCGTCAACTCGTATAAGCGCCTCGTCGCAGCGTGGGATGCCCCGATCTACACTGTCTGGTCCGAGCGAAGCGCAAACGCGCTGGTGCGCGTTCCGCCGCATGAATCGCCTCCGCAGATCGAGATGCGCAGTCCCGATCCGGCGAGCAACCCATATCTCGCGCTCGCCGTACTGCTCGGCGCAGTAAGCGACGGCATCGACCGGCGAACGCTTCCGGGCGACCCGCTGGTGGGCTCCACATACGAACTGACCGAACGCGATCGCCGCGAACGCGGCATCGGAACGCTACCCAAATCGCTTCGCCAAGCGATTACGGAGCTCGACGCGGACGCGGTCGTGCGCGCGTCTTTGGGCGATCACATCTATCACGCGTTCCGCGACGCAAAGCTCGCGGAATACGAACGCTACCGCCGCGCCGTGCACCCTTGGGAGCATCGCGCGTACTTACGACTGTATTAGTTGCCGATCTTCGCCTTCTAAGCGAGCGCGGCCGGCCTGCTTAATCGCCGACTGCAAGTCCGAACCCAAGAACGGATTCGGCAACACGGCGTCCCACGGTTCTCCGCGCGCTGCGGTGGTGCTCGCGGCGCCGATACCGATGAGACCGATCCGCGGTTTGGCTTCTGCGGCCCGGTTGAAGAGCGCGGACATTTCGGCTGCAATCGTATCGCGATCCACGATCGCGATATCGGCTTCCTCGACGCTCAGCCGCTCGAGCAGAGCAGTCAACGTTTTGTCGCGGCGCGACGCAAATCCGTGCGTACGCAGTTCATGCATGACATACGATCCGAGATTCTCATCGGCAGTGAGTACGACAATGCGCAGCACGCCGCCCAGCCCGCCACGCATGCGCGGCAGCACGATGGTGAACGTGCTTCCCTGGTTCAGTTCGCTCTGCACCTGGATGTTGCCGCCGTGACGTTCGACCAGCGTTTTTGCGAGGTAGAGTCCCAGGCCGGTGCCTTTGATTTTCGAACGTTTTGCGTTCGATGCGCGCGTGAACCGTTCGAAAAGGAATCGCATCTCATCGGCCGGGATTCCGATACCTTGATCGCTTACCGCCACGCGAACGGTATGGTCCGTCTCGGTGACGCGAATTTCGAGCGGCTGCCCTCCCGGCGAGTATTTGATCGCATTCCCGATGACGTTTTCGAAAACTTGGCGCAGCCTGGCCGGATCGCCGCGCACGACCGGATCGCCGGCACTGACGTTGCACGCGATCTCTCGATCCGCCTCGAGTGCTTCAACGGTTTCCTTCACGATGTCCGAAATGTTCACGGGATCGGCTGCCAGGTTCAATTCGCCCTGTTCGACATGCGAGAGCGCAAGCGTGTCGTTTGCTAGGCTGGCGAGTCGCGTTGCGGACTGACGGATGGTGCGCAGCGCGCTTTCCGCATCACCGCCTTCGAGCGCATGCTGTTCGAGCAACTCGGTAAAACCGATGATCGTCGTCAGCGGGCCTTTGAAGTCGTGCGCGAGCACGGCGATGAGATCGTCTTTGAGCTGGTTGAGTTGAATGACGCTCGCACGTTGCGACTGCAATTCGCCGAAAAGCGCAACGTTTTGGATCGCTATGCCGACGTATTGCCGCAATAGCTCCAGCGCAAAGACGTCGTTCTCTCCAAAGCGATCGCCTGCGCTATTGATATCCAAAATCCACTCGTTGTGCCCGTTCGTTCCGGGAACCGGCAACGTGAGGCGCATGCGATCTTCGCTGAGCACCGGTTTGCGCGACGAAAATGCTTCGATGAGGAAGCGATCCGGCTTCGGCCGATCTCCAGTCGTTTCAGCGCACACCAGCTCGCCCGACGAACGCATGACATACAGTGTGACGACTCCGCCCCACAGGCGGCGTGCCTCCGCCGCGAGCAAACCAACGACCGCGCGCACGTCGAGCGTTGCAAAAACGCGGCCCGCGGCGTCGGTCAAGCGGCGAAGGATAGCGTTCTCCTCTTGCAAGCGCGCTTCACTGGCCGCGAGACGATCGAGCAGCTGTTGGCGTTCGATCGCGTGGTGCAGGGAGCGGCGCAGCGTCACGTCGTCGACGCGGCCCTTGATGAGATAATCTTGCGCGCCCGCTTTTACCGCCTGTGTGGCGACCGACTCGTCTTCAGTCCCGCTCAGAACAACGATCGGTACAGCGGGAAGCGCCTCACGGACGCGCCGCACCGCATCGACGCCCTCCGCGTCGGGAAGCGTCAAATCGAGAAGAATGACGTCGAGCGGCTGCGTGCGCGCAATCGCGAGCGCGTCGGTTAGGCGCGTTGCCGTGTGAACTTCGCAGTCACCCTGAGCCTGTCGAAGGGCGTCTTGCTCGATACGCAGGTACTTGCGAACGATCTGCGCATCGGTAGTGCTATCCTCAACGATCAGGACTCGCATGGTATGCCGTTAGCCGTCGCCCGCAAAATATCCCATGCGCGGGCAACATCTTCCCGGGTCGTTCGCAAGTTGCCGATGGCCATTCGAAGCGCAAAGCGGCCGTCGATCTTCGTGTGCGAAATAAATATCTCGCCCGTCGCATTCACGCGTTCCATGATCCGCGCGTTGAGTTCGTCGACGTCAAGGGCGGCCGGGGCGTACCGGAAGCATACGACGGAGAGCGGATGCGGTGCGAGAATCTCCCAATCGGGCTCAGCGGAGATCCATCCGGCCAGCTCTTGTGCCAGCGCAATATGCCCGCGCAGCCGCTCGCGCAGCCCGTCCGCACCGAAGTAGCGCAGCACGAACCACAACTTGAGCGCACGGAAACGCCGCCCCAGCTGCAAACCGTAGTCCATGTAATTTCGCACTGACTCTTCGGGGGTACGCAAATACTCGGGAATCAAACTGAAGGTGCGGCGCAACAGTTCGGCATCGCGCACGTAGAGCGCGGAGCAATCCATCGGTACGAACAGCCATTTATGAGGGTTGACAACAATCGAATCAGCAAGCTCTGCGCCTTGGAGAATCCAACGGTACTCGGGCATGATGGCCGCAACACCCGCGTACGCCGCATCGACGTGAAACCAAATACCACCCTCGCGCGCTATCGCTGCGATCTCCTCGAGCGGATCGCGCGAAGTCGTCGACGTCGTGCCCGCGGTCGCAACGATGCACATCGGAAGCATTCCGGCGGCCACATCGGCATCGATCCGCGACCGCAGATCGTCGGGCCGCATACGGTACTCATCATCGCAGGCGACGAAAACGACATTTTCGCGGCCGATACCGAGCGCGATGCACGCCTTCTCGATGTGTGAGTGCGTATGCTCGGTCACGTACACGCGAAGCCGCGGAAGATCGCGCCCCGTCATGCCATGCTCGCGAATGCCGAGGTTGAGCGATTCACGCGCCGCTGCAAGTGCGGTAAACCCACCGATGGACGCGGTGTCGTAAATGATCCCGGTAAATTGATCGGGCAATCCCAAGAGCTGCCCCAGCCATCGCATCACGACGTCTTCGAGCTCGGTTGCAGCCGGTGATGTGCGCCATAGCATCGCTTTTACGTCGAGTGCAGCGGCTAGGGCTTCGGCGGCAACGGCAACCGGCGCTGCACTCGTGGCGAAATAAGCGAAAAAGCGCGGGCTGTTCCAATGGGTGATCCCAGGCATGACGACACGTTCGAAATCGGCGAGAAGTGCTTCGAACGATTCGCCTTCCTCCGGCGCTGCGGGCGGCAACTGTGCAGCGATCTCGCCAGGCTGCACCTGCGAGAGCACCGGATATGCGCGCGGATCGGAAAGGTATTTATCGATCCACTCGGCAACAGCGGCGAATTCGGTAACGAACGTCTTCACGGAGCGCAGTATTCTCCGCGAGAGGCGAAGCCACTACTAAATTCTACAAGGAGCAACCGCCTGATGGCGCAAGCCGTGCGCTCCGATCGCGCCCCCGCCCCGATCGGCCCGTATAGTCAAGCAATTCTTTCCGGAAACGAACTCTTTTGCAGCGGTCAAGTCGGCTTCGATCCTGTAACGGGAGAGCTGACCGGCAGCGATGCTGCAACACAAGCCGAGCAGGCCTTGCGTAACCTTGGAGCGGTACTCGAGGCCGGCGGAATGAGCTACGCCGACGTCGTCAAGACGACGGTGTTCCTCGTCGACATGAACGACTTCGCAGCCGTCAATGAAGTCTACGCGAAATATTTCGACGTAAGCAAACCCGCGCGGTCAACGGTTGCAGCCGCCGCGCTGCCGCGCGGCGCACGCTTCGAAATCGACGCAATCGCGCGGCGTTGAAACGTTAGGGCGTCGCTGCGGGATGCGGATGTTCTAGCGCCGCAACGCGCTCCTTCGCAACGCGCTTGACGCCGGCATCCAGATTCTGCGCCGCAGCCGCTGCACGGTACTGCGCAGCAGCGAACGTCGCATTTCCTTGATGCGCATACGCATCTCCGAGTAGGAAATGCAGCCTGCCATCTTCCGGCGCAACGGCCAAACCCTTGATCAACGCGGACTGCGCAAGTTGGTAGAGGCCGTGCATGTTATACGTATAGCCCAAATCGATATACGCATCGGGTGAATACGGATATACCGTCATAGCCTCGACATAATACGTGACGGCCCTCTTCCAATCTCCGCGAGCATCGGTGAGGTACCCGAGATTGACCAGCGCTTCTCCGCGCTCCGGATACAGCTGATGCGCCTGACGCAGCAGCTTGTCAGCCTGATCGTACCGCGCCATTTCCAGATACGTCGCGCCCGTGTTGTCGATGCACGCATAGTTGTATACGTCGTGCATCGTGCAGTTTTGGAACTGCGCGAGCGCTTGCGTATACTGGTGCTGATCCATGTACGCTAATCCAAGACCGTTGAGCGCAATGAGCGACGCCGGATCGGAGTCGAGTGCGCGTTTGAAATAGCGGACCGCGATATCGGGCATGTTGAGCGCTTCGTACACTTCGCCGATCTCGGATTGTGCTTCGGAGTCGGTAGGAAACCGCTGGGCGGTGTTCTCAAGGCCGCGCTTGTACGCGTCGAGGTCGCCTTTACGCATGTGCAGCCGCACGAGATCCGGTACGGAATCGGTACCTGGCAAACTGCGATTGAACTCTGCGATGGCGTCCTCAATGCGGTTTTCAGTTGCAAAGACGGAACCAAGGCGATTGTGAGTCTCTTTATCGCCCGGCACGTACGAGATGATGTGACGGTATGTCGCCTCCGCGCGTGACAGATCGCCTTTGCGATAGTACAGATCTCCCAATAACCGTTCGGGACCGATCTCTCCGGGATGCGATTCCACGTACGTCTGCAACGCGGTGATAGCTCCCATGAGATTCCCTGCGGCAACGCGTTCGCGCGCGTGCTGCATGGCGCCAACCGGATCGGACGGAAGCACGATCTCGTTCGTCGGGTTAATGACGACGGGCGGCGGGTTGGCCAAACCCGGCTTGGGTGCGGCGAAAATCAGCAACGCACCCGCGATCAGAAAACAGGCAAAGCGGCGCATGAGCACCTTTCCTCCGAGACTCTATCTTAGCGCGAAAACGCCCGCGGAGCGAGCGCTGTGACCAAATGAAACCGCGAGACGGGGTGCGAAAAAAGAGGCCGTGTCGACTGCCGAAGCGCTCGCGCTCATAGCGTCGTTTGTGGGCGGCCTCATCTTCATGGTGCTGGCCGTTCTGCCGATTCGCCGTCCCGCGGCGGCGCCGGACGCGGTTGAGAAAGACGCAGACCCACAGATTTATTGGCCCTTGTTGCTTGGGACGGGCGAGAAAGACGCGGCGTCCGATTTGCGTCTGGAAATTGCCCGCGAGCTGATGCGGCGCGGCGATGATTGGAGCTTGGCGATCCTGCGCTGCGCGCGCGAACAAGAGACGGACCCGCGCACGCTGGCGGTCATCGACCGCGCGCTCGAGCACATCACCAAGCCGGTCCTCGGGCCTCCGCCGGGCTGGCGCGCATGAATTTGGCAGTGCTGCTGCTCGCCGGATGCTCCGCAGGTGTGTACGTCGCTGCCATCGTTCTCGTTCTCACGCGCCGTTGGAGCGTGCGCACGGGTTCGCTGTGGCGGGTTGCTCCCGCGGGGCTCGCATTCGCGTTGGAGCGCGCCTTTGCAGGCAATGAGGTTTTGGCATTCATTGCAACTCTAGCGCTGCTGGCCGCGCTTATCGAAATTCTCCGCAATGGAGGCGATGCGCTGGCGTCGGTTCTGGCGTTGGTCCCGATCGCCGTAATGCTCATCACCATTGTCGATCGTTTCTTCCCGCCGGACGCGCAAGCCGAATTGAGCGCCTTAAGTATCGCGATTTTGTGCGCGCCGGCGCCGGTCGCGCTCTCCGGTGCGTTCGTACGCTATTTGATGACGACGCGGAAGGTCAGCGTCCCCTGACTTGTGCCGCTACTACCCTTAGGAACGAGTTGGAACGACGCTCCGCCGACTTGATCGGAAAATGAGGTGGAACCTACTGTAGCCGTTGTAAATATCGAGCCGGTTGTTGAATCGCCGAATGTCGTAGTTCCGTTTGCACCCGCGACGAGTGCTTCTTTCAGGCCGTTCGAAAAGGTGCCCCACGTGTTGCCGCCGGCACTTCCGTTTTCGGTAATCGAAAACGACCCCGCACTTGTTTGCGGCCACGTCAAACCGGATTCCGATGCAGCGCCCGCGATGATATTGCGGTAATCAATCGTGTAAAGCAGCACACCGCCCGGACAAGTACCGTTAGCCGGATACGTCGGCGCAGCGCCGGAGGGACAACCATTAGAGACGACCGACACGGTTTTGGTCAAAGCAACAAAGCCGCTGTAGAGTTCGTTGTGCGTGGCGTTCGTTGTATTGGTAGCGGATTCTTTGGCGGTGACGATAGCGTCATACCTCGTCAGCGCGTACAAACCGCTCGCGGGCGTTGTGTATCGGACAAAGAATCGCGTTTTTCCGATCGTCCTTTTACCTTGGGTGCACGACGCCGTCGCGGTTTGCCCCGCTGCAGATCCTTGCCATGTGCTGGAGGCACATGCACCGGCGGTAGTGCCGCCGCAAAGCGCCGTGCCGGCGTTGTCGGCGCAGACTTGTGCCGTCCACCCGCTCGGAGCCGTAACGCTAAGCGAAACGGTTTTTGTTCCGCCCGAAGTATTGTTGAAATACAGCGAATTCGGCACGTCAAACGTTACGGAGGACGCGGTGACGGCCGCGCCGCTCGGCGTCCAAGACGGTGTCGTCGAAGTATTGGCGAGCGATACACTGCCGGTGAAGGGGATATTTACGGCAGTAAAGTCGTACTCATTGCTCGCTGTTTGAATGCCGTCGTAACTGCCGGTATATTGCGCACCGAGATTTGCGTCGCCGCTATTGTACGGGCCGATGTAGACTAGGCCGGACGAGCTTTGCGTTATGGATGTCGTATCGGATGCTTGGCCGTCGACCGCGAGGTTCGACGGCACGTTACCCCCAGTAATCGAAGCGTTATTCGTGATGCTGGTTTGCGAGCCGCTTACGGTGATGTTGACCGTGAAGGTGGCGGATGCGTTCGGCGCAAGCGTCGTACCGGCGTTGCTCGTGCAGGTTACTGTTTGCGCCGTTGTGCAGGACCACCCCGCAGGCCCGCTTACGGAGTTGACGGTCAGTCCCGACGGTACCGCATCGGTCAACGTCATTGCACCGCTCGTCGTCTGATTGCCGATGTTCGTTGCAGTGAGCGTGTAGGCACCGGTCATGCTCGCCGTCCACGGTCCGTCATCCGTTTTCGTCAGCGCTAAGTCCGGCTGAAAAATGCCCGCGAGATCGCCGACGGTATTGCTGCCGTCGCTGATTGTTTGACCGGTGTTCGTCGTTGCCGCGTTGGTTTTGCTGATCGTATAGAGCGTCGATGGCGGCCCCGTATCGATTCCGACGAGATTGCCCGCGCCCAGAGCCAGGCCGGTAATATTGCTCGTGCTTCCGATTGTACCAATCGTCGAGAGTGTACCGCCAATCGCCGGCGTTTTATACAGTGTGGTCGCCACCGCGATGTACCACGTGCCGTCCGTGTCGATAACGAAGTCGCCGCCGCCGCTGGGCAATCCGCTGACCGTTTTGCCCGTGCTCGTCGCAGCGCCTGTATTTTGGTCGACGGTCCAGATCGTCGGATTGGCATTCGTGTCCATCCCGTACAGCACGCCAGAGGCAGGATCGAAACTCAAGCGCGGCATGTACGGAATCCCTGTCCCCGTCGTACCGATCTTCACCGGCGCCGTTGAGGGCGTCGATGGGTCCCAGCGATAGAGGGTGTCATTACCGGAGTTGCCGTCAATAAAGAAGATCATGCCGTCGCTTTGCCGCTGCGCAATCGCAGCAATCGACGTCATCGTTGTCGCGAACGTGTAGATCTTCGTTGCCGTGCCGGTAACCGGATTGATTCCCCAAATGCCGGTGATTGTCGGGCCATACACGACGTAGGCCAGCGCCGCATGCGTCGTCGCAAAAAGAAATACGACCGCGATCGTAATCGCGCGCAGATATTTCACTGCTACTGCTTGCCCCACCCGAATAACCGGTCGACGAGCGTCGTGACCGTGACGTACAATCCGCGACGCTGCGGATGACCGGTCAACGTCGGATCGGCGCTTCCCGAAAAGTTGTAACCGAATGCGAGTCGCGCCGTCGAACCGGCGGCGTATCCCGCTTCGGTTGCAAAATCGACGGAGCGCGCGCCGCTCACTGCGGGAACGGCCATCACGCGGGTTTCCGCGCCGAGATCGAAACGCGTTCCGATATTTTTACGCGCGCGCAGCGACCAAAGCGAAGTATGCGATTGATAATAACCATCTCCATCGAGTTTGAACGCATAGCGTCCGGCAATCTCCAGTGTTGGTATCGGCCGGAACAGCTCTTCGAAGGAGACCACGTTCGCGGTTCCGGCCGCTGAAAATCCCCCGTTGGAGCGTTCGTACGTGAACAGCGAGATGAAGCGGTCGTTCGTTGCCGGACGGTATGCCAACGTACCTTTATCGTCAATGGAAAGCGCGCTTGGGCTATACGCGCGCTGAACGATCGCAAGCACGGACACGTTCGGTGAGAGATGTCCGGCGATTCCTGACGAGAGCGTCGAACCTCCGGCGAAGCCGCTGCGCGCTTGATAGGCCATCGTCGCGCGAACGGTCTGCGCGTTGTTATATGAAAGCGCGCTGCCCCACGTCGTGAACCCTTGCGCGCCCGAGCCTATCGCGTTCGCCGATTGGACCATGAAATTGCCGCCCAGATTCTTGGAGAGTTTGAAGCGCTCCTGAACGCCGAGCGCACTATAAATATTTTTCGCTTGACCGGTTGCGTTGACGACGTAATCGCTGCTCACCGTCGTTGCGGACGAGAGTTCACGCTCCATGCCGAACTGCATCGAATGCGTCGCGCCGGTCCCGTAGGTAATGGGACTGCTCGTATTTGCAAACGTCATCGCCGGTGCGGCGCTCCACAGTTCGCGCAGGTACGCGCGGCCATGTCCGTTCATGTCGAACGTTACTTGCGCGAGCGTCTGTGAGGGTTGCGTAGATCCGTTGTCGCTGCCGGAGATAGTCTGGAACTGCTGCACGGTGAGGCCAACGCGTTTGTTCGCTTTATATTCGAGGCCGAGTTGTGCCTGTGTTTGCGATTGCGTTGCGATGAACGGCGCTGCAGAGGCACCCGGGGAGGGTGCGGGCACGCCGCTGGACTGACCGTGCCGCACCATCCCCGCGAGGAAAGAAAGTTTGCGCGACGCAAACCAGTGCACGACGACGTTCTGATTGCTTTGCGAGTCGCTTTGCCCGAATCCGTGATTGTTCTCTCCGTCCGCGCTCAGCGTAACGGCAAAGCGCTGTGGCGTTGCGTGCGTATACGCCACGCGGTACGCCAGCAGACCAGGCGTTGAAAGGCCTCCGAACGGATTCGAGAATCCGGTACCGGTATTTTGAAAACTCAGATCGATCTGATCGCCGGCGCGATGCGCGTTCAACAGGAATGAGAGCGCGTCTCCACCGTTTCCGGTGGGGTACGGATTGCTTGGATTCGGCAGCGCTCCGCGTGAGGTCGCATGCGAGAGCGACCAGCTTCCGCCTTCCCATTGCCGTGTAACCGCTTGTGAGACGAGCGCGAAGTTCTGCGTGCCCGTTGCATCGTTCACGTAACCCAATTGCAGCGCTGTTTTACGGTCCGAGCCGAACGCTACGCGCACGCCGGCTCCCGTCGTCTGCGAAAGCACACCGGGGCCTTCGTACTGGTATTGCAGCAAGATCACTTGTGGATTGAAGTTTGCGTCGTACGGCAGCGGAACGTTGATGAAACGCAGGACGCCGGTCGCGTAATCCAAGGTGTAATCGACGTTGCGCACCAGCTGCGTTTGCGAGACGGTCGCGCCGGTACGGCGATCAAGCGCGCCGAGCTGCAAGTAATCAGATCCAACGACGATGTTGGGGTGAAGCGGACGCACGAGCGCGCCCAGTCCCAAGACCGGCAACGTTTCGGAGATGAACGCCGTATCGTTGCGCGCAGTAAATCCGGAAAACGCGACGCGGTCATTCCGGTCGCCGAGCGTCACTTGCGCGCCGCTGAGTAGTTGACGGTACGAACCCAAATCGGTCGAGCCGATATTCGCGTCGAACTGTCCCCACGTCACGCTGTTGCGGCCGTTCTCCAGACGCGCATAAAGACGATCCGAAGAGTGAATCGGCGCGTTGACCACAGAACTATCGCCGTACGTCAGATACGGGCGCTGATTCGGATCTTGCGCAAACGCGCCGTACGACGAGAGCGGCGAAAGCCGGTTCTGCGATTCGTACGCAAGCGTAAGCAGTCCGTGCTTACCGACTTGTCCGGTCGCGTAAAGACCTGCGCGTGCGCGGCGCGAGCTGCCGCCGTCATACCGTGCATCGCCGTCGACACCGTCGGGTAACGCACCCGCCCCGACCGATACGACGCCGTTCACGAACGGTTTGCGTACGAACGGTTCGATGTAAAACGTCTTGCGTAGACGCGCATCACCCGCCGCGATCTCTAATTCGAGTGGACCCGAAACCGTGCCCGGAACCAGACGTATCTCCGCGTACGCACCGGGTGTAAGCGGCTCTTCAACGGTTTGCGCTACATTGTCCGCAGGCGCGGAAGTAGGACGTGTCGTGAGCGCTTGCGGATCCGTTGTGGGCTGCGGTGCTGCTGCAACGGAATCTGCGAAACTCGCGTTGCCGCGTGTAATCGTCACGCTCAGGCGCGCGCCGGGAATCGCCGCGTGCGCGTATTGATCGCGAACCCATACGCGCATGATCGCCGCGGTCTTGCCGTCCGCAACCAGCGGTCCAGCAAAATCCGCATAGATCGATGCCGGATCGCCCGGACCGTACACCGTTTCCGTGACCGCTTGCCCTCGCAGCCCGTCTGCACCGAGCGGCACGATGGAAAGCGTATTTGCGCCGGGCCGTAGCAGCACGCCGTAAAAGAAGTACTGCGTGCGTCCCGTCTTCACGTCGACGGTGCGTTTGCCGAGCTGCTTGTAAGGCACAATCTCGCCGTTCACGGACAGCTCGATACCAGCGCCTTTTATTGTCGACGCCGTTACTTGCGCGGCGCCGATGGGCGCGGACTCGCCGTTCTCCGGTGTGACGAAGGACGCCGTGAGATCTCGCGTGGCCGTATACGTCAAATGCGTGAGATCGCCGAAACTCGTGCTCGCGACCGGCGCAAGCTCGTCGGCGATACTCGAAAACGACACGCCCGCCACAATGGTCGATCCGATGAGTAGGACGCCTGCGGCGCGCATCAAACGCGCGAGTGCGATGCGGCTCATCGCAAGCTCCCTTGAAGCGCGAATTCAACGTCCTCCATCGTCGCGCCGTCGAGAATACCGTGAAGCAAACGCTGCAAGTCACCGTGCACACCTACGGGCAGCGTCGTTCCGTCGATGCGCAGCGCGTGCATTCCAGGACGCACGCTCGGGAATGAGAAGCGGCCGTCTTTATCGGTAAGCGCGTAGCTGCCGTCTTCCATGTAGACGCGAACGCCTGCGATACCCGAGTCTCCGAGCGCGAAGTGACCGCTGCGCGCCGCATCGATGAAGACGCGGCCCGTGACGACGCGGCGCTCCGAGAACATGCCGCCGCTCACGACGACCGCTGCCGACGCGCTGCCGCTGACCTTCGCGTTCGACTGTCCAATTGCGCTGGTTACGGTGACGGTATTCGTGAGCGTCGTTCCCTCGGTCACCGATGGAAAGATGACGGTCGCATACGTGATCGTGTGCGTTGCACCAACGCCCAGGGCCGGCAGATTCCAGGTGAGGGCGCGTCCGTCGACCGCCGGTTCGAATGGTGAATGCCCATCGAGACGCGCGGTTCCGGTTGCATACACGAGCCCCGGTGGAAGCACGTCCGTAACGCTCGTCGCGCCTAGGCCTTGTGACGCCGTGTTGGTGAAATTCACCGTGTACACGACGCGGTCGCCGCCTTGCGCGGCCTGACGGTCGGGCGTTTTGGTCACGTCGATCGTGTGCGCGGTAAAGAGCGGCAAATTGCCGAAGAGCCCGAACACGTTCTGCAGCTTCACTGCGTTGTTCGTCAGCGTGAAACCGCCGGCTGCGGCGAGCGGCGCTCCATCGAGCGACGTTGCTTTGACGTCGTACAGCTGGTTTTCAGC
>CAZRQS010000039.1:0-11929 GCA_964602255.1 uncultured bacterium
AGTGTGACAATTGTCGACATCAATCTCCCGTTGCGAAAAGACGGTAGCGCGCGCTGCTCAGTTCGCGCTTTTCCACGCGAGCGACGATGGCTTCCGCGAGTTCGTTGAGCATATTCTCCAAAGCCTTTTCCGCGGTACCGCGCGCAAACACGCTGTTGAGAAGCGCGCCGGCGTTCGCGAGCGGTAATGCATATTCGCCCGCAAGCCACATCGTTGCACTCGACGGACCGCTTGCGTCTACACCGAGTGCGCCATCGAACGTCGGAAACGCTTGCGGACTGCGCCGCGCGCGCAACTTGAAGCGAATTTCGAAGTGTGGTTCGAGCGTTTCGCTTACGTCGTACAAGACGACGGGAATCGCCACGTATCCGACGTCGGGAAGACCGAGCGATCGCAAGTGCAAGTACAGCGAAAACATCGCCCACTCGCCGCGCTGCTCGACGATATCGAGGATTATCGACGATATTGCGGACCGCGCAGGAACCACCGGTTCGGAAAGAGTGTGCTGCAGGTTCACGCTTGGCATGACGACATCATACCGCCGCTACATCGGTTTCATGGGGTACAGCCGCATACGCTCGTGCGCGTAATCGAGCACGATGCGATATTGCGAGAGAAATCCCGCGCCCAGATGTCCGTCGGCAGTGCCCTTCAGCGTTTTCGTCGTTCCGATTTGTTGATTTTGGGCGATGAGCGTTCCGATTCGCACGAACGCGATCTCACCGATCAGCTCGACGCTGCTGCCGCCGACGCCGCCGACCGTTTCCGTTTTCGTCGCTTTGAAAAGATTGGGATGATGCTGATAGTACTCGTATGCTAAATTGATATTCGACTGATCGCCCGTATCGATGGCGAGCGACGTCGCGCGGTCGCCTAACGTGACGTTCACGACGGGAACGAAATTGTCGAACTCGAGCGGCACGATCGTTCCGGCGCCGTTTTCATCCGCCGGAGAGCCGAAAATGAGTGTATGCGCGTTGTGATCGATCGTCACCGGCATGCTCGCGAGCACGTCGGCGCCGATCACGACGTCATATCCGTACCGGTGAATGTCGCTCAGTACGATATAGTTCGCTTCCGGAAAGCGGACGTTTCCGATCTGCAGCGGGCCGGCGCGCACGACTTCGGTTGCGTAATCGCCCAAGCCCGCAACGCGCAGCATGCCCACGGGTTTGAGGCCGAGTTGGTCGGCGAGCTCCAAACTCATCGACATCGCGGAATTTCCCGAATCGATGAGGCATCGCGCGCTGGCATTACCGATCGTGCACGCCCCGAGTGGCGTCGGGCTTTGCGGATCCAGCGTCATGACGGCGG
This sequence comes from uncultured bacterium, assembly GCA_964602255.1. GTDB lineage: Bacteria > Vulcanimicrobiota > Vulcanimicrobiia > Vulcanimicrobiales > Vulcanimicrobiaceae > CAZRQS01. The sequence goes on from CAZRQS010000039.1 coordinate 1,315, forward strand.
CCTCAGGCGTCAAAGCTCCGCGCAGTCCCCGTGGCGGCTGCAGCGAACCCGGCGCAATAATGCGGCTCGTGTATGCTTCCAGCGTTGTACCGTTGCGGTCGATCTCGAACGGCAACTGGTAGCGGCCTACCTTGCGGTAGTCGCGCATCGCATACGTTGCGTTGCCGTCGACGTCTTGCGCACCGGCGAGGAGCCATGTCTGCGGATCGACGTAGACGATCATCGGTATGGCGATCTTGTCGGAAACGAAGATCCGCCGGCAGCGGCGTCCGTTGAAGTTCGTGTAGCCGCCGTCGTAGATATTTCCACCCTTCGCCACAAAATCCGGAGCGAGAAACTGCAGCGTTCCCAGAATGCGCAGAGCGCGCAAATATGCTTCGGGCGCGGGAGAGCGCGGCAGCGCCGTGTTGTTGATGTTCACCGAGAAAAGCCGCTCGCCGTCGAAATAGGTTCCCAGGCAAACGGCGCCCGTGCATTGCTGCAACGTGAAGCGCAGGCCTTGCACTTCCGTTCGCATCGTCGCGAAATCGCCGTCCATGGTGTGCGGTGACATACTAACGATGTGTGCGTCGTACACGCCGCCGTTCACGGCACGCATATTCGCGATCGTTGCGGACAGCGAAGGCTGTGCGACCGGCGCAGTGCCCATAGGCAATATGCCGAATACGCAGAGCAGGACAGCCTGCGCGGCGAACTTCATAGCATGGATTTCGATTTCTTGGACCGCTATCTTCTCGACGGGGCGCCGTCGAAGGCGCAGGTCGTCGGCGAACTGCTCAAGCGTCGCTTCGACGTCCCCGGTGCCGCGGCGTTCTATCAAGGGATCCAAATGCTTGGAGCCAAGACCCCGGACCTCACGCTGATTGCCCTGCGCCTGGTTCTCGCCGGAAAGACCGCCGGCGATGAACGTGTGGTTCGCCTGCGCCAGATCGTGGATCGAGCGCGCGCCAACGGCATCGACCGGCAGAGCGCAGTCGATGCATATTTTAAGGAGATAGCGTGATAGCGCGGTTAAGCATACCGGGCGGCTGGATGTGGCCGGCGTGGCAACCCGACCGCGGAATGGCCTTCAACAGCTACCTCTTCGAACGCGGTGAAGGCGCGGTCGCCGTGGATCCTTTGCCGGTAGACGATGCGACGCTCGAGTGGATGGCGTCCATCGGCGGCGTGCACACCATCGTCATCACGAACCGCGATCACCGGCGCGGCAGCGAGCAACTGCGCAAGCGGTTCGAATCACGCATCGTGGACAATCCGGCTGACGGCGAAGAGATCTTCCCCGGCGCGTTTGCGGTAACGATTCCACACGGCAAGGCGCCCGAATTTGCCATTCATCTACGCGCAGCGCGCGCTGCTATCGTGGGCGACGCGCTCATCGGCGTGCCGGCCGGCGCGCTGAGCCTGCTACCGGATGAAAAGCTCGAAAATCCCCAACAACTTATTCTCGGGCTGCGCAGACTGTGGGGGCTCGAACTCGAGACGCTGCTGCTTTGCGACGGCCAGCCGATCTTCGGCGGGGCCGATGCTGCGATTGGGCAGCTGCTCGAGGCGAAGGGCGGCGCGGACGTGAACCGCATAAATATAGACGAGCTGACTTTCGAATATGGAGGGCTGGGCCGTTTCGGCGCGGACGACGCCGAGGTCGGGCTACTCATCGGGGCCCGTAAGCTCGGTTACCGCGTCGCCAAGTTGCCCCCCGGCCGTTCGTTTTGCCCGCTCCACTCGCACGAAGCCGAAGAAGAGTTCTTTTTCGTGCTGCAAGGCAATCCAAGTATCCGCACGTTGCGCGGAACGATCGTGTGCCGTCCCGGCGATTTCATAGCTTTTCCGGTCGGCGAGCGTGGCGCGCACGAGCTTCGCAACGACTCGGGTGAGCCGTGCACGGTGTTGCTGGCCGGCAACAACGAGCTCACCGAGATTTGCTCGTATCCCGATTCGCAAAAAGTCTCCGTCGATTCACGCGGATCGGTGGGCCTCATTCTTCGCTCCGCCCCAGTGCTCGATTACTATGATGGAGAATAGAGGCAACCTTATTCTAGACTTAACGGGATGCACGCGAACGGCGTGCGGCGAATGGAACGGCAGAGTTGGGCAATCGCGTTGATTGTAGCGAGATGGCTGTATTGCGTTCGCTTTGGGTGGCGACACTTGCCGCGGTTTTACTGGCCGCAGGCGCCGGTTTCGCATTGGCCGATGGGCAACAGGGAGACGACGAGGACCACGACCAAGGCCACAAAACCGAATTGGCCCCCCAGGTTCGCTCCCACGGGGTTATCAACGGAACCATCGTCGGCGTCGATTACGGCATGGCGAGCCTCCTCATCGCGACGCCGCACGGCGTGGTGCCGGTCGCGGTAACGCCCACGACGAGCATCTTCCGTGGCCCAGGATTCGCATCGTTTGCCGATCTCGGACGAGGCGCTCGCGTCACCATCGACGTCAGCGACGTCGACGGACGGCTCATCGCACAAATCATTCGCATCCATTAGTCCGCCGGCGCTTGTCGCCGGCAACCTTCGCAAAGGACGACGCCTTCGCGGCGTTTCTTTTTCCGTTTCCGACGGCGAGACGCTGGTGATTCTCGGTCCCAGCGGCGCGGGAAAGACGAGTTTGCTTCGCGTCATTGCCGGTCTGGAAGACGCTGAGAGCGGAACGCTGGAGCTCGACGGCCGCGACCTCTTGGGCATGCCGGGGCAGCGCCGCCGCGTCGGCATCGTCTTTCAAGAAGACGCGCTCTTTCCGCATATGACGATTTTCGAAAACTTGGCCTTCGCTTTGCGAATGAAGCGCGAAAGATCAGCCGAGATCGCAAGCCGCGTCGATGCGGTTGCGCAAGCGCTCGATATTGCATCGCATTTGCGCCATCGTCCCTCGCGCCTGTCCGGCGGCGAACGCCAACGTGCCGCGCTTGCGCGCGCCGTGCTCAGCGATCCGCGCGTACTTCTGCTGGACGAACCGTTCGCACATTTGGATCCGCAACTGCGCGCGCACGTGCGGCGGCAATTTGTAACGTTTCGCCATACTTTCACCGGCGCTGCCATCCATGTGACACACGATCACGTTGAAGCGATGTCTATCGGCGATCGCCTTGCGATCATGATGAACGGCGGCATCGTGCAGTGCGGCGAGCCGCAAACCGTGTATGATTTTCCCGCAAACGTGGAGATCGCCAGGTTTTTGGGATCGCCGCCGATGAATCTGCTCGACGGCGAAATGGAAATCACCGGCATCCGGCCCGAAAACGTACGCATCGATCCACATGCAGCACTCCGAGGAAGTGTCGTTTCGCGAGAGCGTGCAGGTGCGGACACGTTCGTGCAAGTGCGAACGCCGCTCGGCGAGGTGTCGGCGCGACTGCAGCAAACGCAGCCGGTTCCTCAGATCGGTGAAGAACTCGGCGTCGCCTTCGACCAACGTTTCGTCCGCCGCTTCGATCGAACAACGGGAGCACTTTTGACATGAACGATCTTCGCACGCTCGCCGCCGGCGTCATCTGCGTCGGCTTCGACGGAACGGGCTTGGATGAAGCCCTCGAACGCCGCCTGCGTGAACTACCGCTCGCCGGCCTTATTCTTTTTGGCCGCAACGTCGAATCGCTGGCGCAGACGCGAGCGCTTACCGATCGCTTGCGCGAAATATACGACAATCCGATTATCGCGATCGATCAGGAAGGCGGACGCGTCGCACGTTTGCGCGATTCGGTTGAAGAACTTCCGGCCATGCTCGCCGTTGCCGCCACCTGCGATACGCAGCTGGCATATCGCGCCGGCCAACAGCTGGGCTTCGATTTGCGCCGTGCCGGCGTCAACGTCGATTATGCACCGGTGCTCGATCTCGCGTTGTTCCAGAAGAACACCGTTATCGGTGCGCGTTCGTTCGGCGACGATCCCGAACGCGTGGCAAGTTTAGCCGCTGCGCTTGCTGACGGACTGCGCGCGCAAGGCATGCTTCCCACGTTCAAGCATTTCCCCGGACACGGCTCGACGGACGTAGATTCTCACCTCGATCTCCCGACGGTCGACATCGATGAAACGACGCTGCGCGCGCGCGACCTCGCGCCGTTTGCGAAACTGCTTCCCGGTGCCGAAGCGGTGATGACCGCGCATCTGGTGGTACGCTCGCTCGACGGCCATCGCCCTGCCACGATCTCGCCGCACATTCTGACGGACGTGTTGCGAGAGGAGATTGGATTCAAAGGCGTATGCTTCACCGACTGCATGCAGATGGACGCGATAGCCAAAGGCATCGGCTCGTCGGCAGGCGCCGTTAAAGCGTTGGCCGCCGGTGCCGATTGCGTGCTGATCAGCCACAGCATCGATCTCGCAGTTGAAACCATCGATCGCATCGTCGCGGCCGTTGAGAGCGGCCATCTTTCGCGCGAGCGTTTACAGCAAGCGCACGATCGTGTGAGCGCGCTTCGCGCGAAACTCGAAGCGCCGTTGCCGCTCGACGCGCCTTCGCCCAATAGCGGCATCGGGCGCGAGATCGGGCGGCGTGCGGTTACGCTGCTTCGCGGCGAGCCGAAAGCCGATCCCGCGCGAAGCGTCGTGGTCAGTTTCGAGAGCGCGACGCTGGAAGGCGCTCAAGGTTTGCACACCGAGCACGCGACGCTCCCAAGCCCGCAACCGCTGCAGCAGATACGTTTGCCGCTCGATCCCCCGCAGGCGGCGCTGAATAACGCGTTCAAGCTGTTGAAAGATTTGGGAAAGCGCCCGATCGTGCTGATGCGCCGCGCGCACATCTATGAGAGCCAGCTCGCTGCAATCGTGGAACTCTTGCGTACGTATCCAGATGCATTGATTGTGTCGACGCGCGAACCGTATGACGCGCTCGCGCTGAGCGCAGCGAACCATTTGCTTTGCACGTACGGCGATGACACTCCGAGCTTGGCGGGTCTTTCCGACGTTATCTTTTCAGGACACGCGCCCGAAGGCCGGTTCCCGCTCTCTCCGCAGCTCGTGGCGTAGTGCTCAAAACGCTCACGCCCTCGTTCGAGCGGGTTCATCGCGTCCTCCGGAACGCAACCGGGAAGCAGTACACGGGAGCAGTTGCGCGCATCGAACATGCGGGCAGCGTGCGCTTCGAACGCGCGTACGGCATGACGCGCAACGACGATGCGGCGCAGCCCGTATACGTGGATACGCGCTTCGACCTGGCGTCCATCACCAAACTCTTCGTTTCCACGCTGGCGTTGCGTTCGGTTGAAGACGGACGTCTGGGCTTGGACGATGCGCTCATTCCCTGGTTTAGCGAATGGCGAGGTACCGATCACGAGCAGATCACGTTGCGCATGTTGCTCGTGCACAACTCCGGCATGAATTCCGGCGCAGATTACCGCCAATTGCTTGGGCACAATGTCGTGCAGTACACGCTGCAGCGCGAGCTCGTTGCACGGCCCGGCGAGCGCGTCATCTACAGCGATCTCGGATTCATCGCGATCGGTGAACTGCTCGAACGCATCCATGGCAAATCGCTCAGTGCGATGATGCGAGATATACGTTCCTCGCCGTCTTACAAGCCGGCAGAAACCGCATGGCGTTCGATTCCGGCGACGGAAGACGACGGATGGCGCGGCCGCGTGCAAGGTTTCGTGCACGATGAAAAGGCGTATCTCATGGGCGGCGCTGCTGGGCATGCCGGTCTGTTCGGGACAGCGCAAGACGTCGCGTGGCTGGCCGAGCAGTATCTCTCACGTTTGCGCGGCCGCGCGGACCGCGGCGCGCTGCGCATCGATCTGGTGCGTGACGCTACACGCGAACAAGCCTTCGATCCGGTGCTGCGCCGCGGCCTGGGTTGGGCGCTCAAAACCAGCGACGAAAACTCCTGCGGGCGGCTGTTTTCCATGGAGAGCTTCGGCCACACGGGTTTTGTCGGCACGTGCGTTTGGGCCGATCCGCAGCGCGATTGCAGCGGCGTACTGCTGACGAACAGCGTCTATTTCGGGCGTAACGATACGCGCGATCTTCGCGCAGCGTTTTATGATGCGCTTATCGAGGATCTCGGACTGTAAGTGATAGCCGTCGGTCTCATGAGCGGAACCTCGCTCGACGGCATTGACGCCGCACTGGTACGCCTTCGTCCCCATGGAGCGTCCTACCGGATCGATCTGTTGAATTTTCTCACCCTGCCGTTCGAGGATGAGCTGTTGCAAAAACTGCGAGCGATCTTGCCGCCCAATGACGGCACGCTTGCTCAGGCGGCGCAGGTTCATAATGCGCTAGGGCATGCTTTTGCGGGAGCCGCGATGCAAGTTGCCGGCGACACGCCCTTGGATTACGTCGCCTCGCATGGCCAGACGGTATGGCACGACGGCGACGCCCATGTAACGCTGCAGCTCGCTGATGCATTTGTGATTCGCGAAGCGATACGCGCGACCGTTTGCTACGATTTTCGCAGCGCCGACTGCGCGGCGGGCGGACACGGCGCACCGCTGGTTCCGTACGTCGACGCGTTGTTGCTCGGAAACGAAACGGAGGATCGCGTTGCAATCAACATCGGCGGCATCGCGAATCTTACAGCGATTGCGCGTAGAGCGGAGCCGGCGGATGTCGTTGCCTTTGACAGCGGTCCCGGCAATATGCTGATCGATGCGTTCGTTCGCGCTCGTTCGGATGGCCGCATGGCGTTTGACGACGGCGGCGCGATCGCACTGCGCGGGCGTATCGACGAGGGCGTTCTGAACGCGATGCTTGCGGATCCGTACTTCGCATTGCCGGCGCCCAAAACGACCGGACGCGAGCGCTTTGGCGAACAATTCTTGCACAAACATGAAAGCGCGATCGCACCGCTTTCCATTGAAGACGGCGCAGCCACGCTCGCCGCGCTTACCGCCGTCACGTTAGCCGATGCAGTGCACTCCGTCGCGCCGGCGGGTGCGCGGGTGCTCGTGAGCGGCGGCGGCGCACGCAACGCCGCAATTATGGGCGGCTTGAAAGAACGGCTCGAGCAGTTCACCGTCGAACGATCCGATGCGATGAATCTGAGTGCTGACGCAAAGGAGGCCGTGGCCTTTGCAGTATTGGGTTATGAAACACTGCGCGAGCGCGCGGCAAACGTGCCGCGGGTAACCGGCGCAGCCCACCCGGCCATCTTGGGCGCGATCGCGCCGTACGAGCTCTCTGCTCTGCTCGCAAAGGTGCACGCCGAATGCCGCGCATAGTCGTCGGCGTGGATGCGGGCGGGACGTCGACGCTTGCAGCGTTCGCTCAAGACGGGCGGCTGGTGCGCACGCATGAAGGCATTGCGGCCAACGCGAGTTCGTGCGGCGTCGAAGCCGCGAGCAACACGATCGCGCAGACGATCACCGAAGCGCTCGATGGCGCGATTCCGGCGGCCATCTTCGTCGGTGCGGCCGGAGCTGCGCGCGAAGAGATCGCGCAGTCGATCAAAGAAGCGCTGGAATCGCGCTTTCCCGGCGCTCGTGTTGCCGTGCGGGACGATGCGAGTATCGCACTGCGCGCGGTCGTCCCGAGCGGCGATGGTCTCGTGCTCATTGCCGGCACGGGATCGTTCGCGTACGCCGAGCATGCCGGCATCGCGTACCGCGCCGGTGGTTACGGGTATCTCATAGGCGACGAAGGATCGGGCTTCGCCATCGGTTCGTCGGCAGTGCGATTACTGCTGCGAGCGTACGACGAACGCGCACCCCGCGATGCCTTCGTGGAAGAACTCGCGGCTCGTCTAGACGTGCGCTCCGCGATGGACGTTGTGGCGCGTGTGTACGGGAACCCTCGCGCGGTTACACTCATTGCGTCGCTCGCGCAGGTCGTGCTCGAAGCCGCAAACGCGGGCGATCGCACGGCGAACAAGATCGTTCAAACCGCAGCGCTCGAACTCTCGGAGATGACCAAGTCCCTTGCAAAGCGCGCCGGCTTAGCGCAGACGAACGCTCCGATCGTTTTTGCAGGCGGGTTGCTGCGCACGAATAGTCTTTTGACGTATCTGCTCGAAACGCGGCTCAAGAACGAGCTGCCTTCAATGCCCATTCATAAAGAGGACATCGAACCGTACATCGGCGCCATTGCCGAAGCCGAGAAACTGTTGCAATGAACGAACTTCCGCAAACCGAAGGCATAAATCCACGCACTGCGGGACTCGACGAACTTTCCACCGTGGACCTCGTGCAGGTTCTAGCGGACGAGCAACGCATCGCGGTCGACGCGGTTATTGCCGTAAGCGATGCGTTGGCAGTCGCCGTCGACGAGATCAGCTCGCGTCTTCGCGCCGGAGGACGGCTGCACTACGCCGGCGCGGGAACGAGTGGCCGTTTAGGCTTTCTCGATGCGTCGGAGATGCCGCCGACGTTCGGCACGGATCCGCAGCTCGTGTGCGCGCACATAGCCGGCGGATTGCGGGCTTTGACGAATGCGGTCGAAGGCGCAGAAGATGACGCCGCCGCCGGCGCGCGTGAGATGCGCGAGCACGTGAAGAAAGGCGACGCTGTAATCGGCATCAGTGCGAGCGGCGGCGCACCCTACGCCATCGGAGCAATCGAAGCGGCGCGAGAGATCGGCGCCTGGACGCTCGGTGTGGCCAATAGCGCCGGTACCCCGCTCTTGGAAGCGGCGGATCTCGGAATAGCGTTACTCACCGGACCGGAACCGCTTACCGGATCGACGCGTTTGAAAGCGGGAACGTCGCAAAAAATTCTGCTCAACACGCTTTCAACGGCAACGATGGTGCGGCTCGGCAAAGTCTACGACAACCTTATGGTTGACGTCGTCGCGACGAACAAAAAGCTGCGCAATCGCGCGTTGCGTTTGGTGATGCGGCTCACACAAACCGGTGAACAGCAAGCTCGCGACCTCTTGCAAGCGTCGGGCGGAAGTGTGAAGGTGGCGGTCGTGATGGCAATTCACAACGCCGATGCGCCGCATGCGCGAGCGATTCTTGAATCAAACGGGGGGTCGCTCCGGCGTAGTTTACAAGGTTAAGAACGTTCGGCTCAAAGGCGCCGTTGGGTATAGGTAATCCGATTAATGGCCGCTCGGCCGGAAGGAGGAAATCAATGGCTGCTCTCGCCGGAATCCTGTGGACTGTTATCGTTATCTTGTTCGCAATCTGGCTTGCCGGTCTGATCCTGCATTTCATGGCAGGCTGGATCTGGCTGCTATTTGCCGTGGCCGTCGTTCTGTTGTTCGTGAACCTGCTGACGGGACGAGGCGCGACCGTCTAAGGACGCGAAAGGCGCCGCGACACTATGCAAGTCGCGGCGCTTTTTTTTGCCCTTATCACGTTTGTTCCGCTGGACGATCGACCCGTCACCCGGCAACTGCCGCAAATGCTGGGCCAAATCGCGGGCCGTCAAGTTGTAACGCCCCCGCGCGATTTGCTTGGAAACTACCTCACCTTCGGTAAGCCCGACGCGATTATCGCATGGCTCAACGGAGGGCACGCGCGCGGCTCGGACGAGTTCGTGATTTCTACCGATATGCTGGCGTATGGCGGACTCGTTGCTTCGCGCGTTCCGGGCACGACGTACGCAGACGCGTACTTTCGTCTAAATGCGTTACAGCAGCTTCGAGGCCGGTATCGGCGCACGTGGATCGGATCGTTCGGAACGATTATGCGTTTGGCGCCCACCGGTATTCCGGCTCTCGGTCCTGCAGCGAAGTTTTTCGCCGCGTATCCCGCGTGGCAGTATCTGCAAGATTACGCGAATCTTCACGATCCGCCGCTGCCTTCAGAGATGGAGCGCGCGCAGCATTTGCGGCAGCTCGCGGGTGAACAGACACTTCAGGCGTACATCGATACGCGCGCGCGTAACCTCGCGGGCGACGAGCGTGCGATCGCATTGACGAAGCAAGGCGCGATCGATACGCTCGTCCTCGGCCAGGATGATGCGGGTCCGGTCGGGTTGCATGTGAAGGACGTGCACGCGCTGCAAACCGTCGTGCAGGAGCAACATCTGGAAAACCGCGTTGCAATCGAACCTGGCGCAGACGAGCTGGGAATGGCGATGGTCGCGCAGGCGCTCGCGCGCAGCATTTCCTGGACGCCTCGTGTTGCGGTGCACTACTCAACGCCGCAAGGCGCAAGCTACAACGATCCGCTCGAATACGCGCCGATCGACGTGGCCATCGATGGACTCATCAGACTGTGCGGCGCCGTGCGCGATGACGGCGCGGCCTCGGATATCAACCTCTACGTGCGCGTACCCGACACCGGCGCGGCGCTCGACTCGGCGCTGCTCTCATCGATTCAAAACGACGAGGCCGCGCATAAATCTGTCGCGTTTGCGGACCTAACGTTTTTGAAGAACACGTTTGCCGGTCAAGCACGCTTTGCCGAGATGCTGCTGGCGAGCGGCGCGGCGAGCAAGCTCGACGCGTATTCGTCATGGAACACGAACGCGAATACGATAGGGACCGCGGTGGCCGAGGCCGTCGCTGCCGGAGTAGGCCGGCGAGCTGGTACGTACGACGCGCTTGCACATAAGGAATTCACGTTCAATCGCATCGTCGACGACTATGCGTTTCACGATTACGTTCGCCCCCAGCTCAATGCCGTGCTCGACGCACAAGGCGTTCCGGATCACACGTATTTGTTGCCGGAGCAAGCCGCGCCGATTGCGGAACTGAATCGCGCTGCGCTATGGAATCGAGCGCAGGCAATT
>CAZRQS010000039.1:12029-16934 GCA_964602255.1 uncultured bacterium
GCATAGGCACGGAACGGTAGACAGGCATAGGCATAGGCACGGAACGATAGATAGGCATAGGCATAGGCACGGAACGGTACACCGGCATAGGCCCGGAACGGTACACCGGCATAGGCCCGGAACGGTACACCGGCATAGGCACGGAACGGTATGCCGGCTGCGTCATGCTCGGAGCGATCTCGCGCGGAGGTTGGCGGAAAACGGGTATCGTCGTGCGCGGCGTTCCTTGTCCGGACATTATCTCGTGGTGCCGGTGCGAAAAAATGCCTATTCCAATCGGCAGCGGGACGAACACCGGGTTAAAGCCTTCGTCCTCCGGCGTGAAAACCGCCTGCACCTGACAGTTCAAGAACGGATTGACTTCTAGTTCCGGCACGGGGACCGTAACAAAAAACACGGGCGAAAACGGCTCGTGCGCAAACGGAAACGCGCCCAATCCGCAGAGCTGCAAGACGGCGAAGCCGTCGATCGGGGCGATGAAGAAGAAGTGCATAAATCTGCCGGGAAAAAACGTCGTGCCTCCGCTAGGAAAGAATTCGAAGTTCGAAACCGTCGGGGTTTCGTTGATGTCCGGAGCCACGGTCTGGAACGCCCACGAATCGCTGAACGGCTCGCCGTTCGTGCCGGTGCCTTCCAAAAACACGTCATGCCAACCAGCTGCAACGCGCTCGCTTGGGATGTAGTGCAGCTCGCCGGCGCGCAACGAGATGGAACCGCTGACGTCACGGCCATCGAGAAAAACATGCAATGAATTCGCGCGGGGCGCCGGAGCAATCGACGCCGAGAGCATCGGAAAATACGTTCGTAATCGCAAACCCGGAGCAGGTTGCTTGGCGGTAACGTGTGGTGCGTTCGCTGCTCGTGAGGCAACTGGAGCACTTGTCAGGGCCAAGGCGAGCACCGCGATTGCGGCTGCTGCCGTCCACCTCATACGTCCAAATTATACACCCGTAACTGCCTGAATTCTTCAAACGCCTTCGGATAGCTGGGGCCCTATGGCCCTTTGTCCGGTCCGCGCATTACAGCATGCTTGCCTTAGATCAGGGTGAGGGTAACGGCGATGCTAAACAGCGATTTTCCATCACAAGTCTGTCAGATGATGGCGGAACGGTCGATGCGCTTGCATCACTTTCTTTGGCACGAAACACGCAACATGTGGTTGATATACAGCGACGCCGACCGTGCAACGCTAAAGGACATGGGGTGGGAGCCGCCGCATCCGGCTAGGGACGCCGGCGGGAATTGGAACTTAAACAATGGCTCGGGTAAGGATTTCTTCTTTATGCACCGGCAGATGATCGCGATGGTCAACGATATGCTTGCCGGCATCGGGAATCCGAACTATCCCAAAGTCGTTGGATTCAATGCAGTGCCGGCGCCGGCCGACGTGGCGCCTCCACCGGTCTATTCGGTGCCGGGCGACGATGGATCGCTCGCCGCGTTCCTCCAGAGAGTAAAGAGCGATAACTGGTACACGGCAGCCGTGCCGCTCGAACAGCATTATCGCGATCCGGATTGGCTTGGCGCAACGGATCTGGGCGAGCTCGGCGCGCGCGTAGAGTCGACGCTGCACAATAACATGCACATGCGATACTCCGCAGAGTGCAGCATGTATCTCGGTGGCGCTAGCGGACCAACTTCATCCACGATACCGGTGCAATATGACGATCCCGCCTATAACTGGCTGGGCGACACCTATTCAAGCCATGTGAATGGAGCGTTTTGGCTGATTCACGGGTGGGTCGACGATCGCGCCGAGGATTGGCGTAAGGCGAACGCTTTGGATGAAATCGACTGGACGAACTGCTGGGCGGGACCGGCGATGTCGATGCCCGGAATGACGCACGATAAGTTCGACAAAGCGGCACGTTCGGCCGAACTTGACCGCGCGGTTACGATCATCGCGAAATATCCCCGAGCCAGATTCTGGGATTCGCCGTCAGTTACGGAATTGGCTCCGACGGTTTCTAGCTAGCGAACAAGGTCCGAGGCAAGTACAAAACGGACGCCCTCGCTTTGCATTTTGGGATACATCAAGCGAAGTGCTTCCAGCGTCGTTGGCTTCGGATGGCCGATTGCGACTGCGGAGCCGTTTTGTTTGGCGATTGCGACGGTTCGCTCGAGCATTGATTCCGTGTATGCCACGTCGGCCTGGTTGTCCAAGAACACGTCGCGCGACGCGTTTGGTACGCCGGCGTCCTGCGCTTGCGAGGCCGCGACGCTCTTTGCGTTCGTGCGCGAATCGATGAAGAAGAGGTTGTGCTCTTTGACCACGGTGATGACGTCTTTCATCACGCGATCGTCCGCGCTCGCAGCACTACCCTCGTGATTGTTCACCCCTTTTGCCAGCGGCACTTGCGCGAGGTCGTCTTCCGTTTGTTTGGCGATGGCGTCGTCGCTCATCGCCGTTTTGATTTCGCCGGGACCTGGATTTGCGTGCGAGAGCGGCTCCATCGGCAGATGCATCATGATGCCTTTACCGGCGTTCGCGGCTTCCTGCGCGATTTGCGCGGTATACGGCACGTGCGGAAGAACCGAGAGCGTGAGCGGAATCGGAAGCGCGAGAATTCCGCGTTCGGTCGAAATCCACTGTCCGCAATCATCGATGATAATCGCAACTTGCGGGCCGCCGGGATTCTGCGAAGGCGCCGCGCTCGGGCTCAGTGAGGGTACCGCTTCTGCTGTCCCTTGCGCCGAAGGTGAAGGCAACGGTGTTTCCACGTCGGCTGCTGCTGACGGCGACGGCCGTGCAACGGAAGAAACGTCGCGCGTGACACGGTGTACGGTTTTGTGCGGCCGCGGAAGGATCGCCCAAACCACGGCGGCGGCGAGGAGCAATGCGACAAGCACGAGCGGCGTAGCGTTGAACGAACGCGCGCGTTTTTTCTTACGGGCCATTCGTGCGAGGTTTTCGCGGGACACCCGCAGCAATACCTAGCGCATGATGCGCGTGCCGGTTATTTACGGCTCTGTGCGAACCGAGCGGCAAGGTATAAAAGCCGCGCGCTTCGTCGTGTCCGAGCTCGAGCGACGCGGCTGCAATCCTACACTGATCGATCCGCTCGTGTACCGGTTGCCTCTGCTCGAGAAACAATACTCGGATTATCCGCAAGGTGAAGCGCCGCCGATGCTCGAGGAGTTGGCGAAGATCTTCCGGGAAGCGGATGGCTTCGCAATCGTGAGCGGCGAATACAATCACGGGATTCCGCCGGCGCTCAAGAATTTGCTGGATCATTTTCTCGAAGAATATTTCTGGAGGCCGTCCGCGATCATCAGTTACTCCGGCGGCCGGTTCGGCGGTGTGCGCGCGGCGATGCAGCTGCGCATGACGCTTGCGGAGCTGGGCATGGCCTCCATTCCTTCGACGCTGCCGGTCGGCAACGTCGGCGAATCGTTCGACGAAAACGGTGAGCCGACCGATCCGCGATTTCGCACGCGCCATGCGCCGTTTTTCGACGAGTTCCTTTGGCATATGGAAGCGCTGAGCGCGCAGCGTGCTAAGGGCGTGCCGTACTAGGCTGGCAAAGCTCGATGAGTACACCGGCGGTACTCTTGGGATGTAAAAACGCAATCAGATTTCCGTGCGCCCCTTTGCGCGGCCGTTCATCGATGAGCCGGACACCCGCGCTCTTCAGGCGGTCGAGTTCCCCTTCGATGTCTGCGACGCGATATGCGGTGTGGTGCAGTTTTGTTTCGGCGTCACCGCGGAAGCGGGCGATAGGTGAGGTTTCGTCGAGCGGGCGAAGCAGTTCGATAACGGAATCGCCGGCCTCCAAACCGACCGCTTCAACGCCTTGATCTGAAATCGTCTCCCGGTAGGCTTGCCGGAAACCGAGTGTGCCGGTATACAGTGCGATGGTGTTTTCCAGGTCTTTCACAACGATCGCGATGTGATCGATCTGCATCAAGCGAGTACCTCGGGCGCTCGGTAAACCCCGAAGACTTCTCGCAAGACGTTGCACACCTCGCCGAGCGTTGCTCCCGCATCGACCGCGTCGATGAAAAAGGACATGAGGTTGTCCTTGCCCATAGCCGCGCGGCGCACATTTTCGAGGCGTTCTTCCACCAGCGCACCGTTGCGCGCGCTTCGGAACGCCTGTAAGCGGCCCGTCTGATCGTGCTCCACCGAATCGTCGACGCGTTGCAGCGGGATAGCGAGTTTCTCGCCGTGCGAATCGGCAAAAGCATTTACGCCGACGACGATCTGTTCGCGGCTTTCAATCGCCTGCTGTGCAAGATAGGCCGAGTCGGCGATGCGCGCCTGCATCCAGCCGCTTTCAATAGCGGCAATACTGCCGCCGAGATCGTCGACTTCACGGATGAGTGCACGTGCGCGTTCGATGAGCTCGTTGGTGAGCGATTCCACATAATACGATCCAGCAAGCGGATCGACGACGTCGGCAACGCCGCTTTCGTAGCCGATGATTTGCTGCGTGCGAAGTGCCAATTTTGCCGCGTCTGCCGTCGGCAAGGCCAGCGCTTCATCTTTTCCGTTCGTGTGCAGCGACTGCGTTCCGCCGAGCACCGCCGCAAGTGCCTGGAGCGTGACGCGCACGACGTTGTTTTCCGGCTCTTGCGCGGTCAGCGTCGATCCGGCGGTTTGCGTGTGAAAACGCAGCATGTGCGAGCGGGGATCCTTGCAGCTGAACTCATCGCGCGTAATATGAGCCCACAGGTAACGCGCGGCGCGGAACTTGGCGACTTCCTCGAACAAGTCGTTATGCGCGTTCCAGAAAAACGAGATACGCGGCGCGATCGTATCGAGATCGATGCCGGCATCGCGGGCAGCGCGCAAGTACGCTTTTCCGTTGGAAAGTGTGAACGCAATCTCTTCGAGCGCGGTCGAGCCCGCTTCGCGAATGTGATAGCCGGAGATCGAAATCGTGTTCCACTGCGGCACTTCGC
>CAZRQS010000040.1:0-16805 GCA_964602255.1 uncultured bacterium
ATATTGATCGCGTTTTTGGAACGTCAAAGCCACGTGCTGCTCGCGTTCGTAAAGCATCGCATTACGCAGCGCCTGTGCGCAGCGTTCGGTTCAAGCGAATTCCAAAGCTCGGAAGTCAGCTGGTCCAGAAGGATCAGTTCAGATCCGTCTAGTCTCTCTGTTCGCAAGGGGCAGACTTGCACGGAAGCGCGTTATGCCGGTCATGCGTGAATTCAATCGACAGATGAAAAGCAAGAACGCCCGGCGAGTGTACGCCGGGCGCCTTGCTGCTGCACCCGAGGAGACTACGAGACCAGGCCGGCGCGGATTGCGTAGACGGCCACTTGCGTGCGGGCGGTGAGGTTCATCTTTGCAAGGATGTGCGAGATATGGTTCTTCACGGTCTTGTCGCTGAGTGAGAGCCTCGAGCTAATCTCCTTATTCGAGAGACCCTCGGCAACCAGGCGCACGACCTCCAGCTCTCGTTCCGAGAGCGCCGCGAGCGCGTCGCGTTCGGTCTGAGCGGCAGGCGGCACGACCTGCAAATGTCTGCCCGACGGTTCCCCGGTGAAGCCAGGCTGCGAAATGGTTTTGATCGTCTGAAGAACTTCCCGGACTGTCATGTCCCCGAGCGCCTCCAGTACGCACAACTTCGTCCCCGGTGCGACCTGCGAGAGGTAATCTTGTGCCTGCGTTGAGCGGACCGGCTGCCCCGCCTCGTCCAGAACGATAATGTCCGGATGGAGTTCGGCGATGGGCGCCGTGCCGATCGAAGGAGCCACGCCAAGGACCGAAATGTCCTCGTCGAGTTCCAACAACTTCGTAATCATGCGCGTGATGAGCGGGTTCTTGCCGACGACCATGACTCGTGGGCTTTGGGCGTGTGGTGAAAGGGCCATCCGTGATAACTCCCCTGTAGAGCGAAACGGCTCTGGCACCTCGTGTTAAGTCCCGGGATCGGCGGGAGCACTACAAAAGGTGTACAAAGAGCCTACCTTAGTCTATTTTCATGGTTCTTACGGCCCATTATTAACCGCTTACAAAGCTCTTACAGGCCAAGACATGCGACAGAAGTCATTGGGCTCGCTAACGTCGTACTAGAAGGCTAATGGCAGCCATGTCGGGCGCGATGCTTGAGATCAGGCGCGATGCGCTATTGGATCGGATAGAGCGCGTCAATCCGGCGATTCTCGCGCTCATCGCGCCGGCGGGTTTCGGCAAGTCGACGCTTGTCCGGCAGCTCATAGCGGGCCGACCCGCCTCGGTGTGCGATGTCGCAGGTGTAATCGACGACCTGGACCTGGCGCGCCGGCTCGTTCCCGCGCTTGCGGTAGAAAGTCCGGATCGGACCCAAGCGTTGACGCAGCGCGAACTGATGCTCGGTGACGGCGGAACAGGCATCGCCGAGCGGGTGAACCTTGCACTGGAGGCATGGAAGGCGCCGACCGACGGCACCACGTTCGTCTTCGAAAACGCCGAGCACATTGCACGCAATCCGTCCGCGCGCGACTTCTTCGCACGCCTGCTCAACCAGCGGGGCGAGGGGCGGTCGGTGGTGATCTGCTCGCGCGAGAATTTGCGCGTGCACCTCACGCGGTTTGCGCCGCCGCACGAAATTCTCACGCTGCGCGCCGAGGATCTGGCGTTCGATCGTTCCGAGCTCGCGAAGCTTTTCCAAGCGCCCGAAGGCAGTGCCGGGTTCCTCGGCCGGATCATGCAGCTCTCGCAGGGGTGGCCGATCGCGGTCTTCCTTCTAAAGCGTTTCGTGAACGAAGGGCGCATCGAGCAGCTCCTGGAGAGTTTGGGCGACATCGCGTTCGAGGAGCTGCACGACTATCTGGCGGATCAGGTGCTCGCCTCGCTCGATCCCTCGCTGGTAGACGCGCTCTTTGCTTGTGCGTGTATCTCGCGCGCGACGGCAGCCGATCTCGAAGCGGCGCTTCCGGATACGGCTACGGTGAGCGCGCTCGCAGATTTTGCGCGCGAATCACCGTTCATTACCCGTACGCTCGAAGGCGAGTTTGTCTTGCACCCGCTGCTCGCTTCCCTGCTCGTGGAACACCGCCAAGAGCAGCGCTCGGAGGTGCTCCTTCGCACGGCGCGCACACACGAACAAGGCAAGCGCTATCAACGCGCGGCCGAGCTGCATTTGGCCCGGGGCGATCGCGCTGCTGCGGCGCATGCGCTCGGGCAACACGAAGTCATTCGCGACCCCACGCCGTCGATGCAGTACGCACGCGTGCTTTCTTCGCTCGATCGTTCGCTCGTGCAGCGCTATCCGCGTCTGTGGGCCGTTACTGCATTGCTGCGCATCTTTTGCGTCGACACGGAAGAGCTGCTCGACGAAGCGGAAGGGCTCTGGCGTACGCTCTCGACCGACGTCACGCCGACCGAACGCTATTACATCTTAGTCTTCCGCGTGCTCTTCATGAGCTACATCGGCTTGCTCGAAGAAGCAGTCGAAGTGCTCGAGCGGTTTGCCGCTGAATTCGGCGTCGGCGACGAGCCGAAAAACCAGCTGCAAGGCTATCTGTTTTATTTGCTCGGGCTCATGCGCGGGCGTTTGGGACATCTTGCTCGCGCCGAACGCGATTTGAAGCTGGCACTGCCGCTCGTACGCGGAATGGACATCTTGGGTTCGGGCACACTGATTGCGCTCGGCGCTGACGTCGCGCGCGTGCGCGGCGAATATCCGGTTGCGCGGCAGTTCATCGATCGCGGGCTCGAAGCGGCGCGCCGCTCCGGTTTATCCAACTTCGTTGCGTTCAATCTGGCGGAAGGCGCATTCGGTGCGTGGCTTTCGGGCGACGATGCTTTGCTGGCGCGCTACGGTTCCGAACTCGACGACGTCGTGCATCGCAACGGCGTGCGCGGATTTGCATATTTCGCCGCGGCCGTGCGCGGCCGATCTGAAACACCGGCGGATGCAGATTTGCTCAAGTGGGTCGCATGCGGGCGAATCATCGAGGCGGCAAGCGCGAGCGATTCCACGCAGGCCGTTCGCCATGCGAAGGCGGCGTTTACGTCCGCGCAGCAATACGGCGCGCCGTTCATCGAATGCTTGAGTGCTATTACGCTCGCGTACTTCGAAGACATGCGCTTCGACGACCATATGCGAGGGGCAATCAACCTCGCCGAGCGTTGCGACTCTCCGCGCCTGGTTGCGGCCGTGTATTCAATTGCCGATCGCAAGTCGGATCACGGCATGCTGGCGACGTTTATCAGCCGCTTGGAACGCGAGCGCGTCGAACGCGTGCCGATTCTCGAGGTGCATCTCACGAGCGGCGAAGTGCTCACTGCCGGGCGCGCGGTTTCGCTCTCCGAACGCGAACTCGCCTTGCTGGTCGCTCTTTGCGTTCGGCGTGAAACCGTACCGCGCGTGCGTTTAGCGGATTTGCTTTGGCCGGAACTGGACGAATATGCGGCGCGCAACGCGCTCAGCGTCTGTTTGCATCGCCTTCGTAACCATTTGGGGAACGACCAAGCCATCGTGCGAGCAAAAGACGGGTACGCGCTGCACGACGATGTGCGCGTCGATTTGTGGGACATCGATCGCGCGATCGCGGCACTGCGCTCGCGCCCAGCGCTTTCCGAAGGTGAACGTAATCTACTCATCGCGATGTACGACAAGCTGCGCGCTCGCCGTCCGGACCGTATGCTGCAATGGGAATGGTTTGAAACGACTGAGCGGCACATCAGCGAGCTGCGCTTGGAAGTTGCAGCGCGGCTGGCAAAAGATGCGCTCAGCCATGGCGAGCCGCACCGCGCACTCGAACTTGCAGAAGAGATGATCGGCTACGACGCGTGCGATGAAGTCGCGCGACAGATCGCCATCACCGCGCATCTTGCGACCGGCGATCGCGGCGCTGCGCTACGCCAATACCGTCAATACCGCGACGTCCTCGCCGCCGAGCTGCAAGTAGAGCCGTCCAACGAAATCAAACACCTCGTCGGACTGCCTTGATCGAGTATAGGGCGTTCCAAAGCGCTGCTTCAGGTTTTCTTCATAACTGACGTTCATAGTCGTCGGTTAGGAGAGGATCGAAGCAATGCACGCAACTTCAAAAGCGTTAACGGTCATCACCTACACCGCCGTTTCTCTACTCGCCGCATGCGCGGGCAGCGATCACGGTTTTCCTGGAGCGCCACGCGAGACCTCGGAGCGCGCTTCTTTACAGACCCCTGTGCCTACGGTGTACGTGCTCAACTCGGTTACTTCAAACAGCTATGAGTTGCTTGGCTACCCGTCGCAAAATGCAAACAACTCGGGGCCGCTGTGCGCCCGGACGTTTAGCTCTACAGGCACGCCCTACGCCCTCGGTTCAGACTCCGCAGGGAACGTCTACGTCCCCGCTCTCGGAAGGCCGAGCACGATCTACGTGCACCGAGCCGCGTGCGGCTCGCAAACCGCAGCCATTACGGACGCGCTCAACGAACCTGTGAGCATTGCCGTCAACGGCTCGACGATCTACGCTGCGGGCCTCAAGCCACGCAAGTACAACGGACAAGCCGTCGCGGTTTGTACGCTTCAGGGATGCACTCGCGTGCTTACCGGTCCCATTACCGTCTTCGGTCTCTTATATATCGCTGTGGACTCCCAAGGCAACGTCTGGGGAACGGATTACAGCGCTTCCAACGGCATTGCGCTCTACCTGTGGCCGCACGGCAACATGGCGGTCAAAGTTGTCGGCGGAAATATCGGATCCGGCTCGCCTGGCCCAATCATGTTCGACCAGCACGACACGCTCGTCATGATCGAGAGTCAAAGAGCGGCTGCCCATACGTTCTCGTGCAACGCTACGACGGCACAGTGCAACCAGACGCGTAGTGTCGCGCTTCAATCCACCTCGCCGGTAGCCGGCGCGCTCAACGCGAGCAACACCGATATCGAAATCGTCAACTCCGACACGCACGCGATCGACGTCTACAGCTATCCGGCATTTGCGTACGTGTACAGCTACAACCGAGGGATCGTAAATCCAGGCGCAATAACGCAGGTGCCGTAGGTCAAATGCCTTGAGCATTCGGCGAGGGTGTGGTAGATAAAACAGAGCATGGTTGCATATTTTCTCGCCGCACTGCTGCATTACGACGTCCTCATCTCGGCCGGACATGAGGGGCGGCCGGAGAGCTGTGCGCGCTTTCCCAAGCATCACTGTAACTTAGGAACAGCCGGCGAACGCGAATGGACACCCATCGTTGCGGATGTCGCATCGGGCGTGCTGCGCGGGCGCGGCTATACGGTTGCGCGCGAACCCGCGGACTTCGAGGGCACGTACGACGTCAAAGCGGCAATCTTCATTCACTTCGACGGAACGGAACGGCCGTGCACGAGCCGCGCGTCGATCGGCTACCATAGCGATGCGTCCAAGCCCGCCGCCGATCTCTGGCGCAAACAGTATGGCGCAGTGTTTCCGTTCGGCTTCGAGGCGGACAACTTTACAACGAACCTGAGCAACTATTACGGCTTTCGCCAGGTGCATGCCACAGATGGTGCATTGGTGGTCGAGCTCGGCGAGCTTACTTGTCCTGCTCAAAAAGCGTGGCTCGCGCCGCGCTTGCAATGGGAAGGCGAGTTCATCGCCGATTTTTTGACACAGTTGCTGCGGCAGTAATTCCGGGCCGGCGGCCTGAACCAGGCGCGGATGCGTCGTTTGCTCCTGCTTTGTCTTAGTACACTGGTTTTTTGTGCAGCTGCACCCGCTTCCGATCCGCTAGCGCAGCTCAAATTTCGTAACATCGGACCGCAAGTCTCGGGTGGCCGATTAGGCGCGGTCGCCGGAACCGATGCCGACTCCTCGCTCTACTATGCCGGCGCTGCCGGCGGCGGAGTATGGAAGACGACAAACGCGGGGCAAAGCTGGACACCGGTTTTCGATAAGCAAGACGTGCTGTCGATCGGCGCGATTGCCATCGACCCCTCGAGCGAAGAGACGGTGTGGGTCGGCACCGGCGAAGGCGCGCCGCGCAACGACGTCATTCAAGGTAACGGCGTGTATCGAACGAGCGACGGCGGCAAAACTTGGCAGCGTGTTCTCCCGCTGCACAATGCGCTCGTCACACGCATTCTGATCGATCCGCGCAATTCGAATACCGTGCTCGTCGGTGTTCTGGGCGATCCGTTTGCGGACTCGGTCGATCGCGGCGTGTATCGCACCACCGACGGCGGCAAAACGTGGAAGAAGACGCTCTACTTTACGCCGCACACCGGCGTTTCGGATATGGACGCGACGGCGAAGGCGCCGGGCGTCGTGTACGCGGGCATGTGGGATTATCGCCGCACGGGTTGGAGCTCGAATAGCGGCGGAGAGAACGGGGGACTCTACCGCAGTTGGGATTTCGGCGCAAGCTGGGAGCGCGTGCGCGCTACCGGTTTGCCCGCCGGACCGACGGGGCGCATCGGCGTTGCAATCGCGCCGTCGAATCCCGAACGCGTTTATGCGCTCATCGAGTCCAAGCAAGGTATACTCTGGCGCAGCGACGATCGCGGCACGACCTGGCAGATGGTGAGCAGCAACACGCTCATCGACGAACGGCCGTTTTACTACACCCACGTTTTCGTGGATCCCACGAACGCGAACCATCTTTGGACGCTCTCCGTGCACGTTGCGGTGAGCACCGACGGCGGAAAAACATGGCGCGTCGGGGCACACGGCGTGCACGGCGACAACCACGGCATGTGGCTCTCGAGCGACGCGAAACGCATCATCGAAGCGAACGACGGCGGTCCATCGTTCTCCTACGACGACGGCCTGACATGGGCGATGCCGCACAACCTGCCGATCGCGCAGCTGTACCATATCGGCTACGATCGCGAACTGCCGTATCACGTCTGCGCGCCGCTCCAAGACAACGGCGTGTGGTGTTCGCCGAATACCGGTTTGGGCGGAAGCGGCATCAGCGCATCGCAGTGGCAGTACGCCGGCGGCGGCGACGGTACGTTCGTCATGGCCGATCCCGCGGATCCGAAAATTGTTTGGTATAGCAGCGGAGGCGGCAACGCGCAGGGCGAGCTGTCGTATACGGACATGCGTTCCGGCGAAGTCGTTGTCGTGCAGCCGTATCTGCGCGATCAAAACGTCGTCGCTCCCAAGGACTTGAAGTTCCGCTTCAACTGGGAAGAGCCGTTCGCGTTCGATCCGTTCGATCCGCATCACTTGTGGGTGGGCGGCAACGTCATGTTTTCGACGACGGATCGCGGCAAACACTGGCGCGCGATCAGCGGCGATCTGACGCGCAACGAGCGCTCGCACCAAACGATGAGCGGCGGTATTACGCTCGACGTCACGGGCGCTGAGACGTCCGATACGGTTCTTGCGATCGAACCCTCGAACGTGCGGCGCGGGGAAGTATGGGCCGGCACGGATGACGGTTTGGTGCAACTCACGCTCGATGCAGGGAAGCATTGGCGTAACGTTACGCCGCACGTGGAGAAGGCGTACGGACGTTTCGCAAGTCTTTCCGCTTCGAAGCGCGACGCGGGAACGCTGTATGCGGTCTATGACGCGCACATGGTTGGCGATCGCCGCCCGCATGTGTATGTTACGCACGACTACGGCGCTTCGTGGAGCGACATCTCGCAAGGATTGCCGGTCGAGGTCGAGGCGCGCGCGGTGCGCGTCGATCCGCGCAATCCGCAGCTCGTCTACGCTGGATTGGACGACGGCTTGTGGGCCTCGTTCGACGGCGGTTCGCATTGGCGTAACCTCTCGCTGAACTTGCCCGCTGTTGCGGTGCGCGACATTGCGGTGCATCCGGACGCAAACGATCTGCTGCTCGCCACGCACGGACGCGCGGTCTACATTTTGGACGACGTGACGGCGCTGCAAGAATGGCAGCAAGGCCATGGCGACCGGTTATTCCCAGTGCGGCCTGCCTATCAGTGGAACGTGCACGGGTTCTATGCAACGCACGCTGACGGACAAGATCGGCCGTACGGCGCGATCGTAACCTATTATCTCGATCGCGCACAGAAGAGCGTGCACGCCGAAGTCCTCGATTCACGCGGACATGTCGTGCGCCGGTTCAGTTCCAAAGATGTGACCGGACAAGCGGGGTTCAACCGGCTGACGTGGGACACGACAGAGGACAAACCGGTGGACTGGAAGTTTACACCGCCTTGGAACCAAGGCGTGAGCTCGGGTGCTCCGGTTGTGCCCGGCACGTACACGTTCGTGCTGCACGAAGGCGGAAGAACACTTCGCACGGCGATTGTCGTCAAGCAAGATCCGCGCACGCATTATACCATCGCGCAACTGCGTAATGGATATGTCGCCATGCACGAGCTGATGGCCGACTTTGCGCGCGTAGATTCGCAGCTCAACATGCTGTCGACGGTTATCAATGAAGCCCCCCTTCGAGCTCAACGGCTGAGCGCTCACGGACAGACCGCGCTCGCGGCGCAGGTCACGGCCGTTGCAACCCAAGCGAAGTCCTTGCTGCTCAGCATGACGCAGAATCCGCTCAACGATCAGGACAACGACTTCCTCACCGACACGCTTCGCGAACGTTTGCAAGCGCAGCTGGGTTATCAAAGCGGAAGCTTCGGCCCGCTGCCCCAGTCGCTGCGCGAACAGCTTGCGCAGTTGCACGCGCTCACCAACGCGCGCGCGGTTGCGGTGAAGCAGTTTGAAGGCGGCCCGTTGGAGCGCCTCGATATTGCGCTTCGCGCGCAAAAACTCGAGCCGCTCACGGCGCTCACCAAACAGCCCGAGATCTATAATCCCGGCGGTGCCGGCGAGCGCCGCGGCGAGGACGATCACTAAGCGGCGACGACGGTTTTCTGACTCTGAATCAGGCCTAAGCGCTCCAGGCGGACTTGAACGCCGTTCGGCGTCCGGCCGAACAGCAGCGCCAAATCGTCGATTGCGTTGCCGCTGGTGAAAAGACGGCGCAGCTCCTCGTCGTCGGCAGCGCTCCACGGTTTGCCCGCATTGGGATGCGTTTCGCGAATTTTCGCGTACGGATGTGGCCGTTTCCCGGCCACGTGCTGGAGTTCAGCAAGGACGTCCTCCAGCCGGTTACAGAGGCAGTCGATCCTTACAAGTGTCTCGTCGATGTTCATTACACACCCTTTCTTCTGACAAGCGACGTGCCGCGATGATAGGATAGATGTGTGACAGCTGGGTGGCGCTTTACGAGAACGTGGTTTTTTGCCGATACGGAGTTCGATGCTCGAGATTTTTTATCGCTACCGCGTGCATCCGGCGCAAGTTCGCGCCTTCGAGCACGCGTACGGCTCCACAGGGCCGTGGGCGAAGCTGTTTGCGCGGCATCCCGGCCACAAACGCACGCGGCTCTTCCGTCATAAGCAGATTCCCTGCATCTACGTTACCGTGGACGTATGGGAATCGAAGGCTGATTACGATGCATTCCGGCGCATGTACGCCGACGACTACGCACGTCTGGACAAACACTACGCGCTCTTGAAGCTCGAAGAGCAATTCCTCGGATTTTACGAAGGCGCCGGCGAGTATCGCGAACCGTCCAATACGCGCGCTTAACAGTACGGCGGGCAATCGCTACAGGATGGTCCTCCCCTTAGCCCAAACGTACTACGAGTCATGATCCGCCCCGTTGCCGCGAACGGTCGTATCGAGACGGGTGGTGCGTTCACCCCGATTCTGCGGCCCCGCGTCGTCGAGCGTATTTCATCCGCGGCTTTGCAACGGATTGTCTTGATCATTGCTCCGGCAGGTTACGGCAAGTCGGTCGCGCTTCGGCAATACCTCGAGCTTCTTGAAGACCCCCACGTCCGCTACGACGTGCGCCCGGAGCACGCAAGTCTGCTCGGGTTCGTGCGCGGTTTTGCCGAGTCGCTGCTGGAGATTGCGCCGGACGCGCGTAAAACGGTTTCGGGCGCGTACGAAAAGAGCCGCTCCTCGAAAACGCCGGGCGTCGATCTCGCGATGTGGATGCACGCGCATATCAAGACGTTCACCGGCGTCATCGCCATCGATGATTTGCATATCGCGGAGAACGACGCGGAGATCTCCAGGTTTCTCGTCTCGCTCATCGATCGCACCAAAGGACGCGCGCGCTGGATCATCGCCTCGCGTTCGTCACTCGATCTTCCCGTCGGTTCGTGGCTCGCATACGGCCACATGGATCTCAACATCGACGAGCAGGACCTGCGCTTCACGCTCGACGAGGCGCGCCAAACCGCGAAAGTTTCGCGTGTCGGTGTGCGCGACGAAGAGCTGGACCAGATTTTGACGATGACCGAAGGCTGGCCGACCGCGCTCAGCTTTGCGCTGCGCACGTCGACGCGTTCGGCAGATCTGCGCAACATCGCCGCAAACACACGCGAGATGGTGTACCGGTATCTGGCCGAGCAGGTGTACCGCGAGCTCGACGATACCGAACGCGACCTGCTGCACTTCGTCGGCTATTTGCCCGAAATCGATCTCGACGTACTGCGCCACGCCGGATACGAGAAGGCAAAGTCCATCGTCGAACGGCTGCGTGATCGCGTTTCGTTCATATATCCGGACCGCCCCAACGTGTATCGCTGTCACGATCTGTTCCGCGATTTCTTGCACCATCAGGTGGAACTCGAGGGCGATGCAGTCGTGCGGGCAACGCAGTGTCGCGTTGCACAAGCGCTGGAATCCGCAGGCCGGTTACCCGCTGCGCTCTCGGTTTATACCCAAGCGCACGCTACCGACGAGATTGTGCGCTTGCTCGAGGTCTGCGGCTTCGAACTGATGGATCAAGCGCATGGCGACATCGTTCAAACGGCTATAGACGCCATTCCGCAGGACCTGCGTGCGGTTCATCCCGTGGTGCTCGCGTTACGCGCAGTCGGCGCGGTCCACGCCGGCCGGTTGGATAGAGCGGACTCGTTGTTCGAACGCGCGCTTGGGCGTTGTCAGAATGCGACGCTCAAGGCCAGAATTGCCATCGCGCTTTCGCTCTTTCGTATCAATCAGGGTCATGACGTCGTCGCGTTACTGGAAGACGCGCGAGACGATTCTCTTCCCACTGATCTTTTCGGCGAAATCGTCAGCATCATCGCGGCGGGCTACGCCTACACCGGGCGCATCGATCAAGCGAAGCACGCAATGGTGGAGGCTGAAGGCTACATAAGCGAAGTCGAAGGCGACGAGGTACGTGCAAAGATTCTTCAGCGTATCGGCGCCACCGCGCTTCAGTTGGAGATGCCGTTCGAAACGATCTCCAATTTCTTGATTCGTGCATCGTCGCTCGCGTCGGAGCATGCGATGTACAACCTAGCCAGCAGGGCGCTGTTGTTCTTGTCGCTCGCATGCGAATTCTACGATGACGACGCCTCGAAATCCGTGTGGTACGCGCAGCAGAACGTGGCGGCCGGCCTGAAGGCGGGCGATCGCACGACGGTGCAAAATGGGCTTTTGCAACTCATTCACATTGAAACGCTTCGCGGCAATGTGGATCGGCTGCAAGCTCTCGAACAACAATTTGTCGCGACCGCCACGACCGATGCCGCGCGCATGGGCTACATCATGCCGATGAAAGCTGCTCTGGCTTCGTGGCGTGGTCACTTCAATGAAGCGCACAGAATTATGTCGACAGTCGCTACCAGCAGCCACTACGACTTCGACCGAGCGTTCGACGCGGGAATGCATGCGCTGTACCTGGTTGCCGACGGTCAGCGCGAACGCGCGCTCGAACTTTGCGCGCGAACGCTAGCTCAGGTGAACGCCGCGGAGTTTGCCTACGTACACGGCAAGCGAATCGGTGAGATGGTCCGGCTGCTGTGTGCAATCGTCGAAGCGCTGGCGGGGCGTATTAGCGTTGCGTCGCGGATTCTCCAGCGCCGCCCCGAACATGGCGCCCCGTTCGTATTAGCTTTACGAGAAGCCGCTCTTGCGATCACCCGTGCTATGAAAACGCCGGCGCTGCGCGATGAGATAACGGAAGCTTTGGATGGCCTGAGTGCCGTCGGCTACGGAGGTCTTCGTAAGACGCTCGAAGTGGCGGTTGCAAGTTGCGTAGCCGAGCCGAGTGCACGCGCCGGACCGATCGTGCTGACCAAATCCGAGCTCGACGTGTTGGAGGCCCTTGCCGACGGGCGCAGCCCTAAGGATATCGCCCTCGAGAGCGGGCGCAGCGTGAACACTGTTCAGGTTCACATTCAGAACGTCATTCGTAAACTCGGCTGCAGCGGCCGGAACGAAGCACTAAGCATCGCTAGAAAACAGGGACTGCTCCCCTAGGGTAAATTAGACGCGCTTGGGCTCGTGCGTGAAACGCCCTAGTCATATTTGAGTAGATACGCCGAAACGGCAGAACGGTACTCTTGGGGAGAAGCCACTTCTTTTTACCAAGGAGCCGATTTTATACATGATCACCGCACTTGTCGTTGCTGCCTGTCTCACTGCCGTCGCCTGCGGCTCGGCACCGGGCGGCCTGGGCTAAACCAGCCTACCGCTGGTCCGTTGGAGTCCCAACATGGATGTCTATACACTACCGGCAGCTCTTTCCGAGCTCTCTCGTGATCTTCGCCGTCTAACCAAACTGGTCGTAGAGCATCTGCAAGATCCGAGTCTGCTCGGCGATCCGGCGCTGGATTCGTCGATCGAACTCATTCTCGATCGGCTGTGCCTCTCGGTTCAACTCTCCAAACCAGTTGGGCTCGCAACCTGGGCCGTGCGCGAAGGGCGCCGCCTAGGCACTACCCGTACATCCGAATTGGCTGATGCCGCCGCCCACGTGATCGCCAGCGAAGCAAGCCGCTTCCACGTCGATCACGGGCGGCTGCTCGCATTCCTCGAAGTCCTAAAGACGGAGATACATTCAGCGCTTTCCGCGCTGAGTGAAGAGTCTGCCGAACCGCGTTCCGCCTATTCCGAAACGGCCGGCGCGTTGCTGGCGATGCTCGGAGAACGCGATTCGCAGACGTGCTGCCACTCAAAGGCCACCGGCGAATGGGCGCGCCGTCTGTGCACGTCGATGGGACTCTCCAAAGAGCAAACCGAGTTCATCGAACTCTGCGCCGTCTTGCACGACATCGGCAAGATTTCGACGCCGGAAGAGATTTTGTTCAAACCCGCCGCGCTCACCCCAAGCGAGTGGGAGATCATGCGGGACCACTCCGCTGCAGGGCAGCGGATTCTCAACCAAATTCCTTCGCTCGCGCGCTGCGCCTCAATCGTGCGCGCGCACCATGAGCGCTGGGACGGTTTGGGATACCCCGACGCTCTGATCGCGGAGAACATTCCGTTCGAGGCCCGGCTCGTGGCGGTTGCGGATGCGTTCCACGCCATGATCAGCGATCGTCCGTACCGCAAAGCGATAGCGCCGCGCCGCGCGCTGGAAATTTTGCAAGCCGGCAGCGGCACGCAATGGGATCCCCTCATCGTAGAGGCGATGCTCGGTCTCTTCACCGGCACACGCAAACCCGAGCACGTACCGAAAACACGCAAGGCGTCCAGCGCCTAAATCACAGGTCTCCATATCGGGTCGTGGGCAGAGAACGCGTCTTAAACCTCCTCAAGACGCGTTCTCTCATTTTTTAGGCACGCGTGTTTCTACGCCATACAGCTGGCACTTGCGTGGTGCATCATGCGCATATGGACTACATTATTGGTGCGGGGGCGATCCTGGAAAGCGGCGAGAACGGCAGCATTACGCCGGCCACGCTCCATGCGCAAATCGACCACACCCTGGCAGCACGCGCGAAGGCCGTTGCCATCGACTTTGAAGGCGTGAGTCCGGCTTCGCTTCGGCGGCTACTGGTGGTCGCTCAGGGGTTTAACGGCGCGGCGTTTCGCACCGGCGTTACCGACCGCTTGCGCGAGCAGCGGACGTGCGAGCTGACTGATGTGCTCGAAACGCTTGCAAAAGCGGCCGGCACCGGCGAGGTGCACCTGTTCTCGCACTGGCTGCCGGACGTGCAGACCTGCACGCGGCTCGCCGAGCAAGGCATCGACGTCATCGCGCATCCGCTCGAGACGATCGACGCGGCGTCCGTGATAGCGGGGCAACGCAACCGGCGCTGGCGCGCGGCCTAATCCATCCTTCAGCCGGTTCCAAGGGTTTGCGGCGACCATCTACCGTAGAATGCTGGACATGCAGCCCGCCCGCGTTGCGGTCGTCGATGATGACCGCTTTGTTCGTGAAATGCTCGAGCTCGGCCTTACCCGTGAAGGGTATAGCGTTCGCACAGCCTCCGATGGTATGGCTGCGATCGATTTGGTGCGCGCATGGGACCCCGAACTCATCGTCTTAGACATCATGATGCCGAAGATCGACGGTGCGACACTGCTGCCGCGTCTTCGCGAAATTACGCAAGCGCCGATTCTCATGCTCACCGCAAAAGGCGAAACGGCGGACAAAGTCGCGACGCTCAGCGCCGGCGCCGACGATTATTTGGTCAAGCCGTTTGTCTTCGAAGAACTTATCGCGCGGTTGCAAGCTAAGCTGCGACGCCCGCAGCTGATTGAAGAAGATGTCTTGCGCTGGCATGACGTCTCGCTCAATCCGGCAACGCGCGAGGCCTCGCGCGGCAACGATCGATTGGATCTCACGCAGCGGGAATTCGATTTGCTCGCGGTGTTCATGCGCGAACCGCGCCGTGTCTTCAGTAAAGATCATCTGCTGGAAATCGTGTGGGGACACGATTTCGAAGGTGGACCGAACATCGTCGAAACGTACATCTCGTATTTGCGTGCGAAAATCGATCGACCCGATCAGCCGCTCTCGTTTATTAGAACGGTTCGCGGCGTAGGGTACGGCCTCTCCCAATGAAGCGCTGATGCGCGCGTCACTTTCAACGCGACTTGCATCGCTGTACACGCTGCTGCTCGGCGTGACGGTGCTGCTCGTCATTGCCGCGTCCTCCATTGCGCTCATTTACGAGCTCCAGACGTTCAGCACCGACATCGTCATGGCGAAACATGAAGAAGCGCGCGTCCTGACCGAACAATACAAACTTCAAGGAATGGGCCTCGCGCAAGCCGCGCCGCAGATTGCAAAACAACTGAGCGGCATCGGCCTGCGCATTGCCGTCTACGATCGAAAGGGACGGTATTTAGGCGGCGACAAATCGCTGCGGCCACGCATTCTCGATCGCATTCTCCAGGGGCAGTTTCGTCTCTACCCACATTCGGAATCGTCGCTCCGGAGTGGTGTTGTCGAGCCGCTTGCCGGGCAACGCCCGCCACCGGGCCACGCGCACAATGGATTTCTAACACCCCCTGAGCCGTCTCCCATCACTGCCGTCGACGGCGGCTACGTGGTGTTTTCGCCTTCCCCTTGGCTCATCTTCACGAACCTCGTGCCGTACTGGTGGATTACCGGCGGAATTGCTATCGCGGCAATCGTCCTATCGTGGTTCATCGGACGTGTTTTTTCGCGTGAGGCGCTCGCGCCCGTTACCGAAGTAACCTCGTCGCTGCAAGCTCTTGCAACGGGCGATTATACGCAGCGGCGTTTCATCACCGTACGCGGCGATGAAATGGCGACGCTCACGGAAGCGTACAACGACGCGGCTGCGAGCGTTGCGGCAGCAATGGAAGAGCGGCGCAACACCGAGGCGCGTATGCGGCAATTCGTTGCCGATGCGGGTCACGAGCTGCGCACGCCGCTTACGGTCATTGCGGGATACATCGACGTGCTGCGCCGCGGCGCGATAGAAGAACCCAAAGTCGCAAAGCAGATCCTGAGCACCATGGCGCTCGAAAAAGAGCATATGCGCGGCCTCATCGATCGGTTGATGCGGCTGGCGCGCATGGATGCGGAGACGGCTCCGCAGCTCGCTCAGATCGACGTGCCGGCGTTTTTGCGCGATCAGGTCGATGCGGCTCGGCGTCTCGATGAGCAGCGCGCGATTGACTACAGCGTGGACGGCGTGCAAGAAATTACGGCCGACCGCGCAGAGCTGGGCGAAGCCATTTGGAACATCGTAGAAAACGCGCTGAAGTATGCCCCGGGCGCACCGATTCATCTGCGCGCATATCGCGAAAACGGCAGCACGGTGCTCAGCGTGCGTGATGAAGGCCCCGGGATGACCGAGTCCGAGCGGCTCCATGCCTTCGAACGCTTTTTCCGCGGCGATGCGCGCGGCGAGATTCCCGGAACCGGTTTAGGGCTTGCGATTGCCAAACGCGCGGTTACCCGCGCCGGTGGAACGATCGCCATCGACAGCGCCCCCGGACGCGGGACGACGGTTTTCATCAAACTCTAACCGCCGTTTTTTTCGATCCGGCCGCGAGTCCCAGCCAGTTCCAAACATTCCCGTGGTACAACCAATCCGATGATACGAGGTGTGTTTTCGCTTGTTTTGACGCTTGCGCTACTGGCCGGCGGGGCCACCGCATTGGCGCAATCCGACACAGGCGAGATCGACATCGTCGTTCAGAACGCAACCAGCAAAGCGCCGGTCGTTCTCGCGCGCGTATTATTGGATGGGCCGGTTATTACGAGCGAGTTCACGGCTGATAACGGCAAAGTTCGCTTCACCGAGGTGCCGGACGGCATCTATCGCGCTCGCGTGTTCGCGCGCGGATTCCAGGCGGTCACGTCGGAAAATTTCGAAGTCACGAACGGCCGCATCGTGACCGTAACGGTCGCGCTCGCGGAATCCACGGGGAATCTGCGGACCATCGCGTCGGTGGTCGCGAAGTCGAGCGCGACGGTGTCGACGACGACCATCGACCAGAACAGCGCGCAGCGGAAACTCTCGGACAATCTCGCGGACGCGCTCGGAAAGCTTTCCGGTGTCACCGTTTCGACGTCGAGCAACGATAGCGACGCAACGCAAACGGTCTCGCTCGAAGGACAAGATCCAAGCCAAACAGCGCTCACGCTCGACGGCATTCCGCTCAACTCGCCCGGCAGCGCGG
>CAZRQS010000041.1:0-16792 GCA_964602255.1 uncultured bacterium
TCAGGGTGACAACTGACAACGACAATAGAGACGGCCCCCGTGAGATTCGCGGGGGCCGTCTATCAGAGTACCGTGGTTAGACTCTAGAACGCGTCGCGGATGTTGCGTTTTGCTTTGTCGACTTCGGCCTTCGCGTCTTCTGAAACTTCGCGTGCGACCGAGCCGGCTTTTTCCGAAGGCGTCATCACGTCGCCGGCAATCGTCCGTGTGTCGTGCTCGGCATCCGCTTTGCCGCGGTGAATGCCTTCCTTCACGGCGTCGCCGACGTCTTGGATGGTCTTCTTCACTTCATTTGCCATGGCAGGAGCTTACCCGCTG
This sequence comes from uncultured bacterium, assembly GCA_964602255.1. Lineage (GTDB taxonomy): Bacteria > Vulcanimicrobiota > Vulcanimicrobiia > Vulcanimicrobiales > Vulcanimicrobiaceae > CAZRQS01. The sequence goes on from CAZRQS010000041.1 coordinate 319, forward strand.
CCAGGGCCGCGATAACCCAGCGGGCGGCCGTTAAGGAAGTGGGCCGCGAAGCGGCTTGCGGTTCCAGCGTTCAAGTGCGCGCATGTAGAGAACCGCGTTGCGCTCTTGTAATTTTTGCTGAGAAAGCTTACTCAGCCTTACCACGACGCGTTTGTTCTTCATTGATTCAGTGCTCCTTCACCGACTGTTGTCACGTTAACGTTGTTGGCGCTAAGAATGGTTCCGGTCGAACGTTGAAGTTCGACGACTGCTTTGTTGAGACTCGTCTGAGCCTGTAATTCACGACCACGGTTATCAGCGAGTTCGATTTCGCGCTGAAGTACGAGATATGTCGTTGATTCGCCCGCGCGGAAGCGGCGTTGTTCGCTGGCGAGGACTTGTTCTGAATTTTCACGCGCCGTCCGTGCTGCAGCGAGCTGCGCGAGTGAACTCTGGTAACCTTGAAGTGCGTCACGCACGTCCATGGCTATGCGTTGAATCGCGTTTGCTTCTTGAATCTGCGCGATGCGGCGTTGCTCTACAGCTGCGGCTAAGTCCGCCTTAGCGGTATGGTTGCCGATGGGAAACGACACCAGCACGCCGGCGGTATACACCGGGAACTTGTTCGAAAACAGATTTTTGATCGACTGATCCAATCCGCCGACCAAATACGAGGGCACCGGCTGGTTTGGATTCGGGAGCAGGGGAATCTGTTGTGCCGGCGGCAAGGTCCGGTTTACCGCACCGATGAGCTGATCGATCGCAGTCACCTGCGCCGCGCTGTTTTGCGTGAACGGTCCGGGCGGCGCGAGTTGTCCGGCAAAACCGTTACTGGTGTATCCGACCTGCAAATTGACCTGCGGCTTCACCTGATTTTGAGCGTAAGCGACGTTCACTTCCGCACTGCGAATCTGATCGCGTGCCTGAGCGAGCTCAGGGCGAGTACGCAGCGCTTGTACGAGAAGCTCGGAAAGCGCAGGTTGCGTGGGCGGCTGCAACACCGGCGACGTGGGCACGAGATTCGCGCTCCAAATCGGATCGTTCGCGTTCGTCGTCAGCTGAGACTTGAGCTGGTTCTGCAGTATTGCGACATTTTGCAGCGCGGAAAACACTTGCTGCTGGAACACGGCAATTTGCGTGTTCACCTGCACGACGTCGATCGGCGCCGTTGCACCGCGGCGGGCCAGACGCACGTTGCTGTGCTGCTGTGCGATCGTGTCCTTGAGCGCTTGCTCTTGAATGGCGACGTTACGCCATGCCGCCACCAGATCCCAATACGTGTTTTGGATCTGCGAGATGGTGCTCGAGACGGTTGTAAGCGTCTGCGCATTGCTGCTCTGCTGCGCGATTTGCGTGAGCTGCAACTGCCGTGAAGCTTGGTTGATGCTGCGACCGCGCCCCAGCGGCTGACTGAAGCCTACCGAAAAAATCGTCGGGTAATAGGGATTGAACGTGTTGATGGTCGTATTGTCGTGCGTGGTCTTGCCCGAAACGTTGACGTTGTACGACTGTCCTCCAGGTAAGATACCTTGGGCGCCGGCATTGAGCGATGGGCCGGTCTGAACGATCGGACCGAAATTTGGTCCGGCAAAGAACGCGTTCTGCGGAGCTGTTTCTGCGAATTGGTATTGAGGCTCGACGTTGAAGTTGATGTCATACGCACCGCGCGCCGATTCGATTTGATACTGCGCGATGTGCCGGTTAGCTTGCGCCACTGCGAGATCCGGATTGCGCGAGAGCCCCATACCAATCGCATTATCAAGCGTAATTCCGACGAACGGTTGTTGCGTCACTCCGACGACGCTGGGCGGCGGCGGCGAAACACCGGGTGCAGCGTACCCCGGCGCCACCGTAGGCACCACGGGTAATTGCGGGCTCGGCGCCGGCGAAGGCACCGAAGCCGTCGCGGCGGCGAGCAATATCGTAGTAAGAACGAGCACGTTCCCTTCTCCTATTCAACCGTTGCTGGTGTGCCGGGCGCGCGCCGTTTGCGCATGAGGATCACGAGCGGTGCGAGCACCAGCGTGATGAGCGCGGTCAGTCGTGCGGTATCGGCATACGAAAGAATGTACGCTTGTTGCGTAACCATATTGGCCAGACTCTGCAGCGCGTTGGTCGCGTGTTCGCCTCCCCGCGCTTGCAGATACTGCTGCACCGCTTGCGCGTGCAGGGTGACGTCGCTTCCTAGCGCCGCCTGATGATGTGTAACTCCGCGCACGAGTACGGTGACCAGTACCGCCGTTGCGATGCTGCCGCCGACTTGACGCGCGAGGTTGAAGAATGCTGATGCTGCCGGAACGTCTTTGTCGGGAACCGCGCTTAACACCGACAGTGAAAGCGGAACGAAGATCTGCGATAGACCAAGACCGCTCACGATGAGCGCGGCGCCGAACGTCCAGAACGAAGACTCCGACGTTGTAACCTGCGCGAGCATCCAGTTCGAAATTCCCAGCATCACAAAGCCCGCGAAAATTTGCCAGCGCGTATCGAACTTCCCGCGCATCGCCAGTATCGCTGCAAAGGGCGTAAGCAGTCCGATTGCAAGCGCGCGTACCAAGATCGTTTCCCCGGAGAGCGTTGCGGTAAAGTTTAGCGAGTTTTGAACGTACTGCGGCAATATCAGTACCGAGCCGTAAAGACTCACGCCGAGTGCCGCGCCCAGTAGACTTCCCGCGGCAACTTCGCGATAGCGCAAAACGTGTAAATCGACGATCGGGATACGCGAGCGCAGTGTCCACACGACGAAGCCGACTAGTCCCGCGAGCGACGCCAGCGAGAACAACCGGATGTTGGGATCCGCAAGCCAATCATACTGCTGTCCTTGATCGAGCACGTATTGCAGCGAGCCCAACCCAATCGCAAGCAGTGCGAGGCCGATCCAGTCCAGGCGCTTGCCTTTCTGCGGCTGCGCCGGATTGCGCAATACGAAGTACACGGCGGCGGCAGCAAGCAGCCCCACGGGGATGTTGATGAAAAACGTCCAGCGCCAATTCAAATTATCCGTGATAATGCCGCCCAGAAGCGGTCCCAGCGCGGGCCCAACGATCACACCTAGTGAGAAGATCCCTTGCGCTTTACCCTGTTCTTCGACGGGATACGTCTCGCGGAGAATGGCTTGCGAGGTGGAGATGAGTCCGCCGCCGCCCATGCCCTGAATCAAACGCCAGAACACCAGTTGGTTGAAGCTGCCCGCAAGTCCGCACATGATGGACGCGAACGTGAAGATCCCGATGGACGCCATGTAGTACGCGCGGCGGCCGAATCGCGCCTGAAGCCACGGCGTGATCGGAATCACGATGACGTTGGCGATGATGTACCCGGTCACGACCCACGCTGCCTGATCCACCGTGACGCCGAAGTTGCCTTGGATGTTCGGAAGCGCGACGTTTACAATCGTTGTGTCGACGATCTCGAGCAGCGTTGCGGCGATGACCGCAAGGGTCACGATGGCTCGGCGCCACCCGTATTCTATGACGTTGCCGCTCGACACCGGTGATTGCGGCTTAAAGGGCTGAAGGATGCCCGGGTGACCATTTTTTGTGGTCACCCGATGTGGCTTGTGTAGCTCGCGCATGGCGTTTAGCGCACGAGAACCGATGTCTCGACCGACATGCCCGGACGCATCGGGTACTTACGGAAGTCCGTGCCGGGGTCGAAGACGATCTTCACCGGAATGCGCTGCGTAACTTTGACGAAGTTTCCGGTTGCGTTTTGTGCCGGGACGAGCGCGTACGTGTTCTGCGAAGCAGGGTTGATGGAGTCGACCTTGCCGTGGAATACGACGCCTTTATACGCATCGACGCGAATGTCGACGGGTTGTCCGGGATGCATGTGTCCGACTTGCGTTTCCTTGTAGTTCGCCGTGATGAAGACGTCATTCGGAATGATCGTGAGCAGCGTCGTACCCGGCTGCACAGTTTGGCCGACTTCGACGGCTTTCTCACCGACGTAGCCGTCGATCGGCGAATAGATCATCGTATTGATCAGATTTTGCTGCGCGATGGCGAGCGCTGCGCGCTGCGTAGCGATTTGTGCGGGCGCCTGCGCTTGGTTCAACTTACCTTGCGCCGCCTGCACGCCACCCTGCGCCGCTGCGACGCTGGCTTGGGCGGCTCCAACTTTCTGCTGTGCGCCATTCAAGTTCGCGATTGCAACGTTGACGTTTTGCTGAGCAGCCCGGTATTGCGAGAGTGCCTGTTGGTACTGCGCGCGAGCCGAATCGAGCTGTGCGCCTGCGACGTCACCGCTTCGAACCAGCGCTTGCGTGCGGTTCAGGTTCGCCTGCGCCTCAGCCACTGCTTGACGTGCACCCGGAAGCGCCGCTTGTGCTTGCTGCACTTGGGCTTGTGCTGCTGCTACGCCGGCCTGTGCTACAGGAACGTTCGCAACTGCATTTTGCACCTGCGCTTGAGCTTGCGAGACTCCGCCCGTGCCTTGCGTCACGCCGGCGGACTGATTCTGTTGGGCAAGTCCCAAATTCGCCCGCGCTTGATCGACTGCGGCACGCTCGGTGGCGCTGTCGAGCACGATCAGGAGTTGACCTTTGTGCACCGGCTGGTTCGTGTCGACTAAAATCTTGTCTACGCGCTCGGTGATCTTGCTGGTGATGGCGACAACGTTCGCATCGACGCGCGCATCGTCCGTGGTTTCATGCGTGCTGGCGTACGAAAAATAACGCGCACCCCACCAGATCGCCGCGATCGCGACAATCACGCCGATGACGATCATCACCGGACGCATGTTGCGCCGTTTGGGCGTCTCTTCTATTTGAACGTCGCCCGTTCCGCGTCCATTCGCCGGGGGCACCGGTGCCGCTACTGTCTGCTGCTCTCGTTCCCGCGTATCCATTAGTTCTTCTTTCTTACACCGTTTAAGAAAACGTTTATTTGAAAATCCATGATTTCTTCTGTGCTGTAGTTGAGTTCTGAAAATTTCTTGCGGCCGATGACGTGTGAAAAAATCATTCCCATGAACACACGGGCCAGAAGCAAGGGATCGCCTTGAAGCTCGCCGCTTTCCACTCGTTTGGTCATATAGTCCGCGACAATCTGCTTGATTGCCGTCGGAGCACGCCAGGGCGCGGTGCCGACGGAACTCTCGCTTTCTTCTTCCGCGAGGGACATCAAGATGAGATCGCGATTCTCTTCCATACGCTCGACAAGAAAGAGCGCTATGCGTTTCAAGTCGACGTCCAAATCGGCCGGGAACATTGCGACCACTTCTTGTATCGCGCCCGCAGGACAATAAAAGTCCACGCATGCCTCGATGATCGCATCTTTATTGCCAAAGTGTCTGAAGAGTGTCGCTTCGTTTACGCCGGCCAGTTCTGCGATCTCACGCGTCGTTGTGCCGCGCCGGCCCTTCTTTCCCATGAGCTGACGCGTGGCTGCGAGAATGCGCGAGCGCGTTTCTTCGGGCGAACGCGGGGGATGTATGTCGTGTAGCATTATTTCTTGAACACCGCGTCGTCAACGGCGACGTTCGTCTGATAGGAACCATAGACGGCGTCGGCGACCGCGCGAACGTGTGGAATGTGAATGTCGGCGTGCTGGCTCGCAATGACGGTGTATGGGCCATCACCTCTGAAGGTTTGCGTCATCGTGATCACGCCGCCGCTGCGATAGTTCCAATCCATGCGTACAACCTGGAACGTCGCCGGGTCAACGTATGCAACGGTGTCTTTTATCTGATCGCTGTAGATTTTTTTCGTCAGTCGAAGCGCGAGCATCGGCCGGCCGTCAATAGTGCGCACGCCGTCGTACGCGATGTTCGAATCTTTCTCCCACGCGGCTGCATCGGCGATGTCGCCGAAGAGCTTCGTGATGCCGTGCGCATACGAGGGAACGCGATCGAAGACGACCTCATAGTTGTTCGGCCGTTTAAAGTAGGACGTACCGTCCAGCTTGGGCGAGAGCCACGGGAAATTCAGCATTCGCACGTCCACATGGACACGCGCCTGAAAACTTTGTAGGGACGGATTGTGCTGCTCGATACGCTGCAGGATGCTCTGCGCATCAAGCGGGGTTTGAGCGTTGACGGGGGCCGTAGCCGTGAAGAGGCCGAGGGCCAAGGCAATTCCGGCGAGTCTTTTCATTAGCATATTCTTTTGCTTGACCGGTTCGTGCAAGTACGTACTTGCACGCGTCTGAGGTATAGTAACATACGCCGCGCCGCGAATGCAAGTACTTACACGCACAGGCTCGGGACGCCAATCCGCCCAACCTCCGGCCTGATGCTGACCGCCGATCTCCTCGCCCAGACCGCCGCTCGGGCCGGCCTGAACCCTGTTTCGCTCGTTCTCGCGCGGCTTGACCGCTCCGACGGACCGCGGATAGCCCTTGACGGCGACCGCTACCTCTACCCCGCGAGCATGATCAAGACGCCGCTCGCTATGGCCGCTTACACGCTTGTTCAAGACAGCGAGCTCAGGCTCGACCAGACGTTCGAAGTCACGCAGTTCAACATGACGGCCAACGATAAGGACTCGCCGCTCGTCCCCGGCTACAGCTCGCCGCTCCACGAACTCATCGACTTGATGCTGACGCGCTCCGACAACGTCGCAACGAACATGTTGTACGATATCTTACAACGCGACCGCGCGACACAAATCGTGCAGCAGCGCTACGGTTTGCGATCCACGGCGTTCCACCGCAAACTGTCGGGCTCGCTTCCACTCATACACGACCCGCAATGGGACGGCGTACACCGTAATGCGCACTCCGCGAGCGATGCGGCGCGGCTCTTCGAACTGATCGCGCGCAATGAAGTGCCGTTTACGCTCGCGCTCCGGCAAACGCTCGCACGGCAAGAGTGGAATAACAAGCTGCCGGCAGGTCTGCTGCCCGGCGATCGCTTTGCGCACAAGACCGGCGACACGGACGAAGTGACGCATGACGGCGGCATTCTCGATACCGAGCAAGGCGCAACATATGTGCTGGTGGTGTACACCGGTATGGAATCGACCGATTCGAACAATGCGAAGTTCGCGCCGTTCATGAGTGCTCTGCGTCCGTATTTGTAGTACGCAGAACATTCGCGTTAGATACGAGTATCAGCGGGTACAACGAAGTTCGTGGGCAGAGAAAGTGGGCCGCGCAGGACGCACGGCCTACTTTAATTTTTTGCTCACAAGTGCAGCATCGCTAGGAGCTTGGCGAGCTCGCGATGTGCTTGCGCAGGCGCGGCCTGTTCGTAGCTGCGCACGAGGCGGCCTGCAACGTACGTCTCACGAATCCAACTGTTGTCGGCGCGATAGACGAGGGCGTTAGCAAGCGGCGACCACGAATCGACACGGCTTGCATCGATCGCTACGTAGTCAGCGAATGCACCTTCGCGCAAATCGCCGGCATCGACGTTCAAAGCCGCGCCGCCTTGGGCAGTACCGAGCGCGAGCGCCGTTTGCACAGCAAGCGCGCGGCCATCCAAGCGCGAGACCTTCTGCAGCAGTGACGCGCCGCGCATCTCTTCTATAACGGAGGGCTTTACGTCAGCATCCGTACCCAGACCGATCTTTACGCCAAGAGCGTGAAGGCCGCAAACGTCGCATATGCCGTCGCCCAAATATTGATTGGTCATCGGATTATGGATGACGCGCGCGCCGGCTTGCGCGAGCAGGCGCTTTTCATCCTCGGTAATGTAGATCGCGTGAATCGCTACCGTGCGCTCGCTGAGCGCATCGAGCGATTCCAAAAGCCGGATGGGCGTGGCGCCGAAGCGCTCGAGTGTCTGCGCGCCTTCATATTGCGCTTCAGCGACGTGAACGTGCATCATGCAGTTCGCGTCCTTGGCGAACTGCGCGGACGCACGAATCATCTCGCGCGAGGCTGCATGCAGCGAATGGGGCGCAACGCAAATATGGACTTCCGGAAAAGCCGACATGAGCGCGCGCGTACGCTCCGATGCTTGATCGATGCTCTCGCGAAACGCCGCGGGCGCGTACTCCGCGTCCATCCACGTGCGCGCAAAGACTAAACGTATTCCCGAATCCTTCGCCGCCCGGATCGCCTGCTCGGCGTGAGCGTTGCCGGAGCCGTTCAGATAGAAAAACTCGGCAACGGTGGTTATGCCTGCCGAAAGCATCTCGTCGAAGGCAAGCCTGAACGTCCAATAGATGTTCTCGGGCGTGAGTTGCGGCACGACCTTATACAATGCGTCGCTGCGCCAGCGTTCGAACGGCAGATCGTCGGCCCAGCCCCGCATCAGAATTTGATACGCGTGGCTATGGCCGTTGATGAATCCCGGAGCGACAAAGACGTCGTTGCCGTGCGAGCGTTCCTGTGCGTGCGCGTAGCGCTTGCGCAGTTCGTCAGGCGACCCGGTGGCGGCGATTCGGTCGTCTTCCACGACAAAAGCAAAATTGCGCCGTTCTTCTCCCGCAACCAGCGCGCGTGCGCAGCGCACGAGCATTGTCATGCGATGCGTTCGCCTTTGCGGTAAACGGCTGCAGCCAGATTGCCGCCGAACTGCCAGCCGAACTCCTCCGGCGATCCGATGCGCAGCGCGACGAAGTCCGCGTTATCGCCGATGCGCAGCGCACCTGCTGGTGCTCGCAGCGACGCAGCCGCCGCGCTCGTGACGCCGACAAGCGCTTCAGCAGCAGACAAACCGAAGAGTTTGCGGCCGAAGTACGCAACGGTTTGCAAATTAAAACACGGCGAGGTGCCGGGGTTGTAATCGCTCGCGAGCGCAACCGTGCCGCCGCGTTCTAGTAGTTCGCGTACGGGCGCGTGTTTGGGGAGATCGAGGTACGTTATCGTGGCCGGGCACGCCACCATAACAATCTGCCGGTCGACAATCGCGCGCAGATCCTCGTCACGGACGAAGTTGCAATGGTCCACTGCGTCGGCGCCGACTTCCGCCGCCATCCCGGCAGCCGCTCCGAACGACATTTCATCGCAATGCACGCGCAGCCGCAACCCGTGTTCGCGCGCGGCTTCCAGATATCGCCGAGTCGGCTCAGGCGAAAAAAACCCCGGCTCGCAGAACGCGTCCGCATAGACGGCACCGTGCGCCTTGGCAAACGGCATGCATTGATCGATCAAGTAATCGATGTAATCCGTTTCGTTCGTAAACTCCGGCGGCAGCGCGTGCGCTCCAAGGAACGTCGCAACGAGGTGCGGCAAATGCGGCGCGTCTTTGTGCGCGTCGATCAGATCCAGCAGTTCCATCTCGCCGGGTTTGTGCAGCGCGTAGCCGGTTTTCGTTTCGAGCGTTGTCGTGCCGTGTGCCGCGATCAAGCGAAGGCGCGGTTCGATCTGCTCCCAAAACTGCTGCGGCCGATCGAGTGCCTTACGCGTCTGTTCGACGGTGAAGAGCATGCCGAGCGGCGGTTTCTCACCGCGTTGACGGGCGGCGAAGTCGGGTTCGCGGTTACCGGCAAAGAGCGGATGCGTGTGCGCGTCGACAAATCCCGGAACCACAACGCAATCGCCGTACTCGTGCAACTCGGCGTTCGCGTATTGCTTTGGCAGTTTGTCGATTGCGCCGGTCCATGCAATCTTGCCGCCTTCAACGACAACGGCTCCGTCGTGAAACGTCCCTAACGCATCGAACGTCGCCCCGCATTGGGCGGGAGCCTGTCCTGAGCCAGACGAAGGGTCCGAGGCATTAGTTACAACCGTCTTTGCTCGAACTATAAGCACCAATCGATATGCTTTTCGTCGGCGGTTTCAATCGCGATGTCGTAGCCCGCGTCAGCATGGCGCACGACGCCCATCCCGCAATCCGTTGTCAACACGCATTCAAGACGCTCGCGCGCTTCCTCACTGCCGTCCGCAACGACGACCATACCCGCATGCAGGCTATAGCCGATGCCGACGCCGCCGCCATGATGGAACGAGACCCAGTGTGCGCCGGCAGCCGTATTGAGCAGCGCGTTGAGAATCGGCCAATCCGCGATTGCATCGCTGCCGTCTTTCATCGACTCGGTCTCACGATACGGAGACGCGACGCTTCCCGTATCGAGATGATCGCGTCCGATGACAATCGGCGCCTTGACTTCGCCACTGCGCACGAGTTCGTTGAAGCGTAAACCCGCCTTTGCGCGATCGCCGTACCCCAGCCAGCAGATGCGCGCAGGCAGACCTTGGAACGCTACCCGGTCGCGTGCAAGCGTAATCCATCGCCGCAAGTGTTCGTCTTGCGGAAAGAGTTTGAGCAGTTCTTCATCGCAGCGCGCGATGTCCGCCGGATCGCCGGAGAGCGCGGCGAAGCGGAACGGACCGCTGCCCTTGCAGAACAGCGGGCGGATAAACGCCGGAACGAAGCCTGGAAAATCGAACGCGCGGGTAACGCCCGCGCGCTGCGCCTGCGCACGGATATTGTTTCCGTAATCGAAGACGACGGCGCCGGCATCGAGGAAATCGAGCATCGCCTGTACGTGCTTGGCGACGGTCGCCAGACCGCGCTGTTCGTACTCGTCGGGATGGCTCTTGCGCAGATGCTCGGCTTCAATGAGCGTAAGATCCATCGGCACATAACCGTTGATCATGTCATGCGCCGATGTTTGATCGGTGACCGCATCGGGGCGAAAACCCGCTGCAAACAACGCGGGAAATTCGTGACCGGCGTTTCCCTCGTATCCGACGGAAATCGCCTTGCCGCTTCGACGTGCCTCTTCTGCAATCTGCACCGCTTCGTCACGAGATTCCGCAACGACGTCCAGATACCGCAGGTCGCGCCGGCGTTCCAAACGGGAGCGGTCGACATCGATCACCAGCGCGACGCCTTCATTCATCGTAATGGCGAGCGGCTGCGCTCCGCCCATGCCGCCGATGCCCGCAGTCAGACACACACGGCCCTTGAGCGTTCCGCCGAAATGCTGGCGCGCGAGCTCGGCAAATGTCTCGTACGTTCCTTGCACGATGCCTTGCGTACCGATGTATATCCACGATCCCGCCGTCATCTGGCCGTACATCGTCAGACCTTGCGCTTCAAGTTCGCGGAAGATCTTCCAATCAGCCCATTTCGGAACGAGGTTGGAATTCGCGATGAGCACCCGCGGTGCGCGAGCATGCGTCTTCCAAACCGCTACGGGTTTGCCGCTCTGAACGATCAACGTCTCGTCGTTCTTCAACCGCTTGAGCGTGCGTACGATCGCGTCGAACGCCGGCCACGAACGTGCGGCGCGTCCGTTGCCGCCGTATACGACCAGATCTTCCGGACGTTCCGCGACTTCGGGATCCAAATTGTTCATCAGCATGCGCAGGGCGGCTTCTTGCGGCCAGGCTTGGCACGAGATCTCGCTGCCGCGAGGTGCGCGCACCGTCCGGCTCTTCACATCGGTTGTCGTACTCATTTAGGCGGCTCCCACAATTCGACTCGATTTCCCTCCGGATCGACGATCCAGGCGAAACGGCCGTAGTCATATTCTTCGCGCGAAGGAAGAACTTCCACACCCGCCTTCTGCAAACGCTCGAGCAGCGCGTCGAGATCGTCGACACGGAAGTTGATCATAAAGCGCTGATCCGTTCTACCGAAATAGGTGCTGTCGTTCTCGAACGTTGCAAAGACCGTGCGCGCTTGCGGCGACTCATCGCGGCTCAGAAAATATGCGCCGTCCTCGTCTTGCGGTATCCCCAGGTTATCGACGTACCACTTTGCGAGCTCGTCGGCGTGCCGGGCTTTGAAAAACACGCCGCCTATTCCGACGGCACGGCCGCGCTGATTCATACAAGTGACGTGCCGATTGCACTCTCGGCCGCAGCGACGAGCGCCCCGGTCCGAATGAGTTCGCGCGCGCTTTCGATGTCGGGCGCGGGTATGCGATCGTCGGTCCACGGTGCAATATGCTCGCGAGCGACGTCATACGCTGCTTGCGTACCGACGCCGGACTTGAGCGGCCGCCGGAAATCGGTCGCAACGAGCGCAGCAAGCAACTCGCAGGCGAGTGAACCTTCGACGTTTTGCAACACGCGATCCAAATTCACCGCCGCGCTCATGCCCATGCTCACATGGTCTTCCTGTCCGGCGGAGGTGGGAATCGAGTCCACGCTGTTCGGCCACGCAAGACCTTTGTTTTCGGAAACCATGGCGGCAGAGGTGTACTGCACGATCATCAGTCCCGATTGCAATCCCGAACGGCCCGTCAGGAACAGCGGCAAGCCGCGCTCTTCCGCATTGAGCAGCAGATACAAACGGCGTTCGCTGATACCCGCAAGTTCTGCAAGCGAAATCTTCAACAGGTCGCTTGCGAGCGCGATCGGTTGCCCGTGGAAATTTCCGCCGGTGAGAAACTCACCGTCTTCCGGAAACACGAGCGGGTTGTCGGTAACGGAGATCGCTTCGGTTTCAATGACGCGGCGCGCGTGCGAAGTTGCATCACGCACTGCGCCGTGCACGACCGGAATGCACCTATACGAGTACGGGTCTTGCACGCGCCCGCACTCACGGTGCGATTCGATAATTTGCGATCCGCGCAGCAGCGCGCGCAGATTGTCGGCCACGCGAGCTTGTCCAGGATGTGGCCGTAGCGCGTTGATGCGCCGGTCGAAGACGCGATCGGTACCGAGAAACGCTTCGAGCGACATCGCGCCGATAATATCCGCTGCTGCCAGCAGTCGTTCTGCGCGCAGCAAACAAAGCGCAGCGATGCCCGTCATCACTTCGGTGCCGTTGACGAGCGCGAGACCTTCTTTTGCGCCAAGTTGGATTGGTTCCAAGCCTGCAAGTTGCAACGCGCGCGCACTTGGCAAGCGCTCGCCGCGATAAAACGCTTCGCCTTCGCCAATCAGCGTCAGCGTCATGTGGGCGAGCGGCGCGAGATCGCCGCTGGCGCCGACCGAACCTTGGCGCGGCACAACGGGCGTTACGCCGCGATTGAGCAACTCGATGAGCAAGTCGAGCGTGCTCTCGCGTATACCCGAATGTCCCGCGGCTAACGAGCTCACGCGAAGCACGCCTGCTGCTCGGACGAACTCGATCGCGAGCGGCTCGCCCGTTCCGGCAGCGTGGCTGCGTACCAAGTTCAGTTGCAGCTGCGCGGCGTCTTTCGGTTCGACCGTGATGTTCGCAAGGCGGCCGAAGCCGGTCGTCACGCCGTAAATCGCGTCGCCGTTGCCAAATTTTTCATCGACCAAACGCCGGGCCGCGGCAACCCGCTCGCGCGCCGGCTGCGTGACGCGCACCAGCGCGCCGTCTTCAGCAATGCCGCGGATGGCTTCCAGCGATAGGTGTTTACCGTCGAGGTCGATGGTGGGTACGGCGGTGGTCGTCATGTATGGAATGTACTTCCGGCCATAGCGCGGTGCGCCTTTCTACAGTTTCGAGAAGTCGGCGGGGTGGCCGGCGCTGTACGGCGGTCCGTTTTGGATGATGATTTCTTCGTGGTCGCGCAGCGGAATGGTGCGCGGGTCGCCTTTCCAGACTTTGCCGTTGACCGTAACGCGTAACGGCCGTCCGCCGCTTGCACGCACTCCGTCGGCTCGCGTCCGGCTCAGCTCGACGTCCCAAATATCGAAGAATTGTCCGAGCATGAATGGGCGCGTGACCGGCGCTTCGATATGAATGATACCGTCGTTGCTGTGCGTGTGCACCCAATACAAGCAGCCCGCGCCGGGCGGAATACCGATCCCTCCGGGAACCTGAACCGCGTGCCCGCGATCGAACAGCTGTAAGTGCGAGTGGATATGCTCCACTGCGCCCTCGCTGGTATCGCAGCGTATCCCGTCAATGGCGAGTCCCGTCAACAAGTTTTGCGCAGGTGCCGGAGCTTGCGCCGTACCGGCGATCGTAAGCAGCGTGAGAGCGAACACGAGCAATGTGCGCAGCGTCAAAACAAACCTCGCGGTGGATAAGCATGTGCATAACAGGAAATTTTTGTGGAAACGTTGTGAGTACGGCGTTCCGCCCTCTTGCTACGACTATTTCGTGGTGATACCATGCAAACACTTCGATAAAACGAAGGGCGATGAACGTATAGTCGCGACCGGACCATGTTGACGATGCAGTCGCACGTCGGCGATCCGAGTGGAACGGTCGAACCGTCGGTCGACGTCAGTAGGGTTTCTTCACCGAAGCCAAACAGGCGAGACCAGATGAGTGAGTACGTCGAAAGCCTCGGACTTGTTCCGAGGCTTTCGTTTTGTCGCGCACGTCGCCCGAACGTGGAAAATCCGTGAGTAACTCAAAGAAGTTGCGAGTATCTTGTGAGTTAGGCTATCGAGCTCTTGCTGTGTGGTTTTGCGCGTGCTACCATGCAGAAACTTCGGAAGAAAAACGAAATGCGGCAACGTAGAGCCGCGACCGGAACGTGTTGACGACGCAGGCTTCCAAGTCGGCGCTCCGAACGGGCCGGACAAATCGGCGGTGAGTGTCAGTCGGATTCTTTCACCGGAATCAAACAGGCACTGCAAAACACCTTCGCAACTACAATCAAAGCCCCGGAGAAATCCGGGGCTTTGAACTTATGCGCTGCCGCCGTCTACGAATCGCATCGCGTTTCTAATCGCTTACTCCCCGCCGTGCCCGGCAACGCTTAGCGCCAGTATAACAAATTTTCGTTGCCGACGGCCAAGCGTGCAAAACGCGTGGATAATTCAAACTTTTTGCGAGTAAGTTGTGAGCTGCGCGCCCAACCTCTTGCCGGCCGATTTTGAGCGTGCTACCATGCAAAAACTTCGAAACAAAAACGAAGCGCGGCATGTAGAACCGCGATCGGCAAACCCTGAAGGGCGGGCATTGGCCGGCGCCCCGAGTGAACCGGCAAGCCGGTGGTCAAGCGTCAGTCGGACTTCTTCACCGGAGTCAAACAGGCGCAAGTAACTAGCGGGCTACGACGAAGCCCCGGAGCAATCCGGGGCTTCGAAACTTTATGCGGGTAGAAACGTTGCATGGCGACCGCAAGCATCCGCCCGTACAACTACGAACACATCGAGCCGTTCCCGGGCGACGGCGATCCGGACGATGACTTTCGCATACATGTCGTCATCGAGACGCCGCGCGCAACCCGGCACAAGTACGCGTTCGATGCAAAGACGGGTCTCTTCAAACTCAAGGCGACGATTCCGGAAGGCTTGGAATGGCCATACGACTATGGGTTTGTACCGGGCACACTCGGCGATGACGGTGACCCGCTCGACGTGCTGTTCCTCGATGATGAACCGACGTTTCCGGGATGCTTCGCTGAAGCGCGTTTGCTCGGCATCATACGCCTAGAGAAAAACGGCGAGGAAAACGACCGCCTGGTCGCAGGTGCGAACCGGCTGGACGGGATTGCGCAAAGCACGGATCCGTACGAAAAGATTGACGATTTTCCGAAGCCGCTCATAGATAGTTTGTGCCGCTTTTTGGTTGAGTACTCCGAGGGCGCCGGCAATAAAGTGATCTTCAAGGGCGTCGACGGGCGAAAAAAAGCGCTCCAAGCCATTCGCGACGGCGTGGAGCGCTTGAAAACGAAGTCTTAAGCGTTACTTCGAGACAGGCAGTTCGTACTTCGCGGCGATCTCCGCGATGAGCATGCGAATGCGAGAGCGCACGCTATCGGGTGCAATGACTTCCGCTTGTGCGCCCCATCCGAGCACCCACCGCGCCAGTTCGTCAACATCCGCCACGTTGTACGCGATCTCCACCGAACCGTCGGAACGCCGTTCGACCGCACGTTCCGCGACCACGCGGGCGGCGATCGCCGCTTTGGCGACACGAGGCGCAAACCGCACGCGAACTTCGGACGTCTCGCTGCTATGCAACACGCCGCTGATCGAGCTGGAGGCGAAATCTTCGATGCTGAAGTTGACGGGCTTGGTGTACGTTTGCGTCAGCACGCCCAGCTCGGACATGTTGTCCACGGCAAACACACGTTTGTCGCGCCGGTCATGATCGTACGCAACGCAATACACGCGTCCGCCGTTCACGATGAATCCGTACGGGTCGGCGATGCGCTTGGAGCGGTTGCCTTCCTTGTCTTGGTAAGTGAAGCTCACGCTGCGCGAGCTGCGCTCGGCCGATGAAAGCAAACCGAAGATGCGCTCGCCCTGCTCGTCCAAGTTGATTTCACTCAGGCGGAACGCAACGTTGGGCGGTGCCTGGAGACGCTCTTTCGCGCCGCGTCCGCTCGAGCCGACGATTTTGGAAGTCACTTCGTCGACGTACGTTCCGATGGCGCCGCCTAAACTGGCGCTGATAGCGCGTAGCGCGACCAAGCCGAACAGCTCGCTGCTGCTCAGTTCAAGGCGCTTGAGGCTGTAGCCCTCGGAAAACCGGTACGTGTTCGTGGCGCGATCGAAGTACCACGGGAACCCCGCGTCCGCGAGCACGGCGAGATACCGGCGCAGACTGCGAGTGCTCGGGCGGTGGTCCGCCTCGGATATGCGGTCCTTCAGCTGTTCAAATGAAAAACGTCCTTCGTCGATGGCGTTGAGCAGCCGGACGAGCAGGACGATTTTCGGTTCATTCGTGCGTTCTACGGTACTATCTCCTGGCTTACAAAAGGTAGTCTTTTGGTCCAATTGTGCCACCGCGATGGCGACAAGGTCATCAAAACGGCATCAAAATGAGGGGA
>CAZRQS010000042.1:0-16250 GCA_964602255.1 uncultured bacterium
CGCTTACGCAAGCGTTCGGACTCGTCGGCGCTCCACGCCTTGCCGCGATTCGGTACCACGTGCGGCTTGGGCTGCGGCGTCAGCAGCGCACCGGCGACAATCTTGCGAAGCGCCGGCACGCGACTTCGAAACGCCGTCTTCGAAATTTCAAAGCCCGTGAAACGGCGGTTCATGCCAAGCGCCACGGCTCCCGTGGATCCGCCGCCCATGAAAAAGTCGCACACCAGATCGCCTTCATTGCTGCTGTACGCGATAATTTTCTGAAGTAGCGCTTTGGGCAGCTCGTTCTTGTTTTTCGCGCGCCCCGGTTTGTACTCGCGGTTGATGATCCACACGTCCTCGCGGTCGCGGTAGTTAAGCGATCCGCCGTCGGACCCGGTTTCGTCGAGCGCGTAGCGCGCTTGCAAATTGAACGTGCGCTTTCCGCCCGGCTTCGCGTAATACAGAATATGATAGTGCGAGGAAACGAACTTCGCCGACGTATACACGCCGAAGTTGTACTTCCAGACGATGTGATTGATCTCGTTAAGACTCGTCGTGCGAAGCGCATCCAGCACGTCGTACAAATTCGTGTACCCGGACACGACGTACAGCTGACCGCCGGGTCGAAGCACGCGCTCCGCCT
Source organism: uncultured bacterium (assembly GCA_964602255.1). GTDB lineage: Bacteria > Vulcanimicrobiota > Vulcanimicrobiia > Vulcanimicrobiales > Vulcanimicrobiaceae > CAZRQS01. Next base: position 626 of record CAZRQS010000042.1, read on the forward strand.
GCTGTAGCCACGCCTTGCTGAACGCATTGTACGCGCGGCGATCCACCTCGACGTAGCCGTCGACGACGAAGCGTTCGTCACGATTGTAGTGGCGGTGCAAACGGTCGCCGTCGATGCCGTACGGAGGATCGGTGACGATGAGATCGACGCTTGCGTCGGAAAGATGCGCGAGCGCTCCCTGCACGCAATCCATATTGTAAAAGACGCGATCCGCCGCCATGCGGTAGCTTACGCTGCACCGGGGACCTTCTCCCGTATGGCGAAGACGCGCGTCGTGAGGACCGCGCCGGAGCAACCGCACGAGGGCCGCGCGCTACAGCGGCTCTTCGAAATCACGCAAGATATCCGGCAGGCCGAAGACATCGGCCCGGCGCTCGATTCGATTGCGCGCGGCTTGTCCGTGCTGTACGGCTGGCGCTACGTTTCGATCGTGGCATCGGACGCACCGGCCGGCGACATGTACCGGCGCGTCATCATCGGGTTTCCGTATCACGTTATCAAGGAACGCCTGGGCGAACACGTACCGCGTCCGGCAATAAAGCAGCTCTTGCGGCCGGAATATGAAGTCGTACCGCACTGTTTTTACATTCCGGCAGAGCGTCGTCAGGCGTGGGCGTACAACATCGACACCTCGGATGTTTCCGAAGGAAAACCACGCAGCGGAAAAGGCGCGTGGCACGAGCACGATTCGCTCACGCTCGTTCTTGCCGATCGCGCAGGCGTTATGCTGGGTTACATCTCGGTTGACGGTCCGCTAGACGGCCGCGTTCCCTCGCAAGAAACGCTGCGCGAAATGCAGGTGTTCGTCAATCTCGTCGGCCTTGCAATCGGGAACGCGCGCGGCATCGCCGCGGAAGTCGAACGCCGCGAACTTATCGAGCAAACCTCACGCGCGCAAAGCGAATTCTTCAGCATCGTCGCGCATGAGGTGCGTTCGCCGCTCGCCGCGATTCGCGGCGCAACCGTCCTGCTCGATACGCACTTCGAATCGTTGCCGAAAGAGCGGCGCGACGAATTGCTCAATGTGCTCAGCACCTCTACGGCGCGGCTCTCGGCAATCTTCGAAGATTTCTTGTTGCTCTCGCGCATGGACGCGGGAAAGCTTACGCTGCGCTTGGAGAACGTCGATCCGATCTCCGTCGTGGAAGAATCGGTCGCGCGAATGCAGAGCCAGCATCCCGATCGCGAATTTCGCACCCTGTATCTCGAACCGTTGCCCAGCGTCTACGCCGACGAGGGGCGCGTCGTGCAAGTGCTCACCAATATGCTTTCGAACGCCGCGAAATATTCCGCCGCCGAGTCGGTTATCGCGGTCGAACTCAAGCCCTACGACGATCGCGTCGCCTTTGCGGTGAAAAACGAGGGCCCGGGCATCCCCGATAGCGAGCGTCACAAGCTCTTTACGCGTTTCGGCCGCCTCGGCGGAGATAGCGATTCCTCGATTGGTCTGGGCCTGTATATTTGTTCCGAACTGGTTTCCCTGATGGGCGGGACCATCGGCCATGAGAGCGACCAAGGCAAAATAACGACATTTTGGTTCGCTTTGCCCAGGGCAAGCGACTGACTTAGTAGCGCCCCGCGGGGAGAGTGTGGTAGAACTCCTCAAGTGAAGACCCGTCCCGATATCCGCAACGTCGCCATCATCGCGCACGTCGACCACGGCAAGACTACGCTGGTAGACGCCATGCTCAAACAGAGCGGCGTTTTCCGCGAAGGCCAGCACGTTCAGACGCGTGTCATGGATTCCAACCCGCTCGAACGCGAGCGCGGCATTACGATTTTGGCGAAGAACACTGCCATCCGGCACGGCGATGTGAAATTCAACATTGTCGACACGCCCGGCCACGCCGACTTCGGCGGCGAAGTCGAACGCGTGCTGCAGATGGTGCAGGGCGTGCTTCTTCTGGTCGATGCTGCGGAAGGCGTCATGCCGCAGACACGCTTCGTTCTGCGCAAAGCGCTGGAGCTCGATCTCAAAGCAATCGTGGTCGTCAACAAGATCGATCGCAAAGATGCGCGTCCCACCGAAGTCGTGAACGAAGTCTTCGACCTGTTCATTGAATTAGGCGCGAACGACGAGCAGGCCGATTTCCCGGTCGTCTTCACCAATGGCAAACTCGGCATCGCAAAACGCACGCTCGAAGATTCCAGTGAAAACCTCGAGCCGCTCTTCAAAGTCATTGCGGACCACGTACCGGAAGCGCCGGCGGAAGACGGTGGATTCCAAATGCTCGTCTCCGCAATCGATCACAACAAGTACGTCGGACGCATCGGTATCGGCCGCGTCTTTCGCGGCAGCGCAAAGATCAGCGCACCCATTGCCAAAGTCGCTCGCGACGGTGAAGTCGAAACGGGCTTGCGTCTCACGAAACTGCTGACGTTCCAGGGCCTCGAGCGCGTCGAAGTCGATGAAGCCTCCGCCGGTGACATCGTGTGCGTGTCCGGCATCGAAGGTCTGAACATCGGCGACACAATTGCCGACGTCGCGACGCCTGAGAGCGTTCACGCGGTCGCCGTCGATGAACCGACCGTCTCGATGTTCTTCAGCGTTAACAACTCGCCGTTCGCAGGCAAAGAGGGAAAGTTCCTGACCTCGCGCCAGATTCGCGCGCGGCTAATGGCCGAACTCGAATCGAATGTTGCGCTGCGCGTTGCCGACACGGATTCCGCGGACACGTTTGAAGTGCGCGGCCGAGGCGAGCTGCATCTTTCGATCCTCATTGAAACGATGCGCCGCGAAGGCTACGAACTGCAGGTTTCAAAGCCGCAGGTTATCGTCACCGAGCGCGACGGCAAGAAGTGGGAACCGGTCGAGTACGTCGTCGTCGACGTTCCGTCGGAATATGAAGGTCCGGTCATCGAAGCGCTCGGTAAACGCAAGGCGATCATGTCGAACATGATCAACGTCGGCGAATCGCGGCGTCTCGAATACACCATGCCGACGCGTGCAATCTTCGGCTTACGCGGCGAGCTGTTGACGCTAACGCGCGGAACGGCCGTGATGTCGCACACGTACTACGACCATCAAGAGTGGCAAGGCGAACTGCCGGGCCGCAATGTCGGAGCGCTCGTTGCAAGCGACACGGGCCGTACGACGGGCTACGCGCTCACGGGGGTTGAGCAACGGGGCCGCTTCTTCGTCGGTCCGGGCGTGGACGTGTACGAAGGCATGGTCGTTGGCCGCGCAAACGACGATAAGGACGTCTCGCTGAACGTCGTGCGCGAAAAGAAACTCACGAACATGCGTGCCGCCGGGTCGGACGACAACGTAAAACTCGCGCCGCCGGAAGAGCTGTCGCTCGAACGCGCGATCGAGTTCATCGAAGATGACGAACTGGTCGAGGTTACGCCGAAATCGATCCGCGTGCGCAAGCGTCTGTTGAACGAAACAGACCGCCTACGTGCGCGCAAACGCGAACTTAGCCGCTCATCCTAACGGAAGCGGCGGAATAGGCGACGGCGCGCTGGAGATACAAAACGTCGCGCCGTTGCTGTTCATATCGTCCGTCTTCGAATAAATGCGCTGCACGGTCCACGTGTTTGCTCCGACAGTGATCGTGTCGGCTTCGCCGTTGCAAATGTCGCCGTTTTCACCGTTTTGCTGATCGTACCAGCCGCTAAGGTGCGGATCGGTCGTCATCTCCGCGAACTCGTGGCTCGCAACCTGTGTCCGGCGCTGCTCTTGCGTCTCCGTTAGACTAAGCGAACAGCCGGAGTCCCCGCCGGGACATGATGCTTGTAAGCACGCATCGTCGAGAGCCGGCACGATCGAATAGTAAAAGTCGTTTCCGGCTCGCGTCGTAAAGAAGTTGTGATAGCCAAACGCGGTATCGCCGGTCGGCTCACACAAAACCAGGCCTGCGTTGGGATCGTTGATCTCGATGCTTTCATCCAAGAACACGATAAGCACTTGCGACGTGTTGTTAGCGGGCGGCTCAGGAACCGTCCCGGCGTCAATCGCACTCTGAATCGTGCTCTGCACACCGGCATCGTTCAGCTGCGACGCGACACTGGCGATATTTGAAGAGCCCGCGTACGTTCCGCTCCCCACGCCGTATTGCGAGATCACATTCATGAACCCCGATACGAGCAGGTCCTGACAAAACTGATCGAGGCGTGATGCAGCACCGCCGCTCGTCCACGAAGGTCCCCAGAAAGTCACCGTTACGCTGGGTGCGGTGATAATTGGACCTCCATGGTAGACGAAACCGGTGTACTTGCCTGCTGCGGGAGGCGCTGCCGGCGCGATGCCGGTCGCGCCTTCGAGTACTGGGCCGTACTTTTGAGGACTGACGCCGCCATATTGCATGAGCTTCAACCTCCGCTTCCAACCTTCTACGAGCTACGAGGCCGACCCACCGGATTCCGCGAAAACGCTTGGCTTGGAGGCGCCGGCATGCTGGAGATTCTCAATACCGCAGCCGCAATCGGCACATTTTTGGTTATCGCTGCCACGGCGATCGCGGCGGTAATACAGCTGCGGCATATGCGCGCAAACAACCAGCTCGAAGGATTGCTCAGCGTTCTCGCACGCGTCGAGGATTCGAATTTCAATCGCTGGACAACCGAAGCGCAGCGGCAACTTCCAGGAATGCTTGCCGATCCCGAATACCGTCAGAGCGTGATGGAGGGAACGTACGACCGCGACGTCGCGTGGTTAAATTTGGGCAACTCCTACGATTGGGTCGGCAGTCTGATCAAGAACAAACTGATCCCAGAGGACGCTTTCCTCGATGTTTATTCATATCGCGTACAGCATGCCTGGCAGATCATCGAACCTATGGCTACGTTTGTCCGCACGTTTCAAGGAAATGCGACATGGGAGAACTTTGAATACCTGTACGTAAAATCCGAGGATTGGGAGAAAAGGCACGCGGATGGAAATTATCCCAAGCATGTTCGCCGCGTTGCTACCACGCTAGTGCCGAAGGACGGACAGACGTCCAATGGCCGGCCCAAGCGGCCGGCTCACGCAGTCGAGGAACCCCTTTCACGTGCTTGAGCTGATCAATACGCTCGCTGCGGTTGGTACGTTCCTCGTTATCGGCACAACGGCAATTGCCGCTGTCGTGCAGCTGCGGCACATGCGCGCCAACAACCAGCTCGAAGGCCTGCTCGACGTACTAGCGCGCGTCGAAGATGAAACGTTCAACAAATGGCTCACCGATACGCGCCGCGAGCTTCCGCTGCTGATGGCTGATGCGGCGTATGTTCAAAGCGTGATTGACAACACGTTCGACCGAGGCGTGGCATGGCTCCAACTGGGAAATCAATACGAGCGCGTCGGCAGCCTTCTAAAATATCGCCTCATCCCTGAGGAGCCATTTCTCGACGTGTATTGCGGCCGCGCAATGGACGCTTGGGAGCTCATGCTTCCGGTGATCGCTCTCCTTCGCTCGCACCGCAATGGAGCCATTTGGGAGAACTTCGAATACATGTACGTTCGCGCCAAGTCTTTTGACGAGCGCTATGCCCGCGGAAACTATCCTCGCGGTACGCCGCGCGCAGAAGTACCGCCGTTTCGCTTCCCGGGTGGCGTAGCCCGCGAAACACGGCCACTCGAAAAAGTACGATAAATGAATTTCGAGCTCATCAGCGCGATTTCGTCCGCCGGCACATTTCTCGTCATAGGAGCTACGGCGATTGCCGCCATCGTTCAGCTGCGTCACATGCGTGTGTCGAACCAACTGGAAGGCCTGCTCGCCGTTCTCGCACGCGTCGAAGACAGCAACTTCAATAAATGGTTGACCGATACGCAGCGTGAGCTTCCGCAGTTGCTGTCCGATCGCGCGTACGTCCAAAGCATTCTCGACAACACCTTCGATAAGAACGTGTCGTGGCTTCAACTCGGCAACTCGTATGATTGGGTCGGGAGCTTGGTCAAAAACAGGTTGATTCCCGAAGACGCTTTTCTGGACGTCTATGCCTTTCGCGTTATTCAGGCATGGGAAATGATGGCTCCGATTACCGTATTAGCAAGGCACGACGTCGGCGATGCGATCTGGGAAAACTTCGAGTATCTCTACATCCGGGCAACGCAGTGGTCAGCGCGGCATCGTGACAGCAACTATCCTAAACACGTTCCACGCGCGAAGCTGCCCGCTTTTGAAACAGTCGTGTCTTCGCGCGCGGACAGTCTTTTATAACGGCGGAAACCAAAAGCTCCCGGCGGTTCCGCGGCGTTGTTCGTCTTGCGGTTCACTTGCCGAAGACTGCTCTCCGGCACCGGCACATGCAACCCAACCGTAAATCCGTTGTCCCGCGGGCGTTACCTGGCGCACCAGAATTCCGTCGCTGGCCAGGCTGCACAACTCATATCCGGCTTCCATCGCCGATTTGACCGAAACGAACATGCTCATCGATAGCTTTCCCCCACAGAAATCGGTGTTACAAAATGAATCCTATTGTGTCGACGACGTCGGGCCCGAGCGTCGAGCTGCCCGGCGGAGTATCGTAGACTAACACTTGCACGAGGCCCGCGTTGTTTATGGTGAACGTTGCGATTGGCGTCGTTCCGTCCGTGTCATAAATCACTCCGGGCTGGCTCGAGCACACCATGCAATGTTGCGTGTTGCTGGCGACATCTGACACGGTCGAAAATACGACTTTGCTTGAATCACCGGACAACACGCTCTGATAGGTCAGCGAGGTTGAGCCGTCACCGTTATGCGTTCCGCTCACGGTGTAGTTCAGTCCATCCTGCTGCGCCGAAGAGCTGATAGTATGGCAAGCGCTCGCACTGCCTTGGCACGTACTCAACGTTGCGACCTGCGTCTTCGTGCCGTTAAACGTTCCGACAAGTGTTCCGTCCCACGCCGAGATGCGCTGTTCGTTGGAGAACTGCGCGCTGGCGAGGCCGTTGCCGCCGACGGAGTACTGGTACTGCAGCGATTCGTTATAGACGGGCTGACCGAAGATTTGATTGTCTTGGTCGTACAAGTCAGCTTGAATTGAAGCTTGATCGCTTTGAATGCCGGCGTTTTGCATCGTAAGCGCCTGCGTCCAATTACCGGACTCGACCAGCAACGCGTTTGTTACGACGTCCGGCGTACCGGTAAGGCTGTACGGTGTATTCGATGCGTAGTGAACGTATTGGAACGTCGTCGGAGCGCCCGAAGTACTCGCCGAAGCCGTAATCGTGTACGCTTCATTTCCCGCTTGGGTGCATTGCGCATCAGTGTTTTCAATCACGACCAGCGTCGGTGTGCCCGCAATGGACTGCCATTGATAGCACCATTGGCTGAGCTGTCCGCTCCCAACAGGCGCAGGCGAAGCGGGTGACGGCAATGTTGTGGGCTGATTTGCCAGCAGCGATTGGAGTCCGGATGACGCTTCGAACACGCGGCGATAGAACGAACCGGTCGTGTACCAACCATCGCGAATGAACTGCACATACGACGGCAGTGCAGATTGCAGCGCCGGCGGCAGATCGGAGAACTGCACCGGCGGTTCGGCGAGCAGCACGTCCAGCGACTGGAATGCGCCTGCGGCACCACTCTGATAAGACGTTGCTCCGCCGCTGGTCTGCGCGACGTACAGACCGAAACCTCCGCCGAGATCTGTGCCCATTGCGAGAGAAAATGTCGACGATGCCGGAATTTGCGCCGTGTACGCGCCTTTCGCATCGGCTTGCGCGAGCCAATAGTTCGGCGCAAACGTACGAGGCAGGCCGGCTTGCGCGAAGAGCGCGATGCCATTGGCAGCCGGCGTACCATTCGCACTGAGCGTTCCGCCGACGCTCGCGGTGCTTGCCGGCGAAACCACCACAATACGATTGGCAGATGTGAAGTCGGGAGTGCCGGGGAGCGAAACGCTCACCGTAATAACGTCGTTGAGCGAACCGGCACCCGGATCCGGCGCAAGATAGTATGCGAACGGTGTGCCGGGGAACGGTACGACACTTCCCGATTGCGCGGACCAATTGATCGTGGCACCGCTCAGATCGAGCACCTTGTCATTCGTGTCGACGCCGACAGCGTCCATTTGCAGCATACTGCCGCCGATAAGCGTCGAGGTTTGCGGAAGCAACACGACACCGGCGATGTTCGCCTGCACTCCGGTGCCTTGCGTGACGCGCACCGAGCTGCTCGCCTGTCGCACGAGACGCGACTGCGCCTTCGCGGCCTGTGTGTACGCCGACACGACCGCGGTACTGGGCGAGGCAGCGCCAGCCGGATCCGTTACGACGATGAGCGGCTGAATCGAAGCTTCGGACTGCAGCTGCTTCTGATAGGTGGTAGCGAATGACGATTTCGCGGGATCGAATCCGCCGTTTGCATCGGCAACCTGCAGCGAACCGTCAGGATAGATGATGTTGGCGCGCGCGAGCGTGCCACCGTCCTTTGCGCCGGGCGGCAGCGCCGGAGTGCTGCCGTTCGGAACGGTCTCCGTCGAGTGCTTGCCGTTCGAGAAAATGATCACGTGAATGAACTGGGGCTGCGGACTTGCGGGCGGCGGCGTCGGGCTTGGCACGGTATGAGAGCTGGGAGCCGGGCCGCTTCCGCCCCCGCCACCGCACGCCGCCAACGCTAGGCCCATCAAGAGTGAGCCGGCAATCGTAACGTTTCTCACATATGCAGCGTACTGGTCGCGCATTGCGGACCGCGTTTCGGACCGGCTCGCGCTATGGCTATCGTTAGCCATGGGCGGGCACCCCTGCGAGCACGGCGGCGGCCGCAGTGCGGCTCTCGACGTTCAGTTTACGAAGGATCTTTGCCATATGATTGTTCACAGTCCACGTGCTCAGGCCGAGTTCGCCTGCGATTTGTTTGTTACTGAGTCCGCGCGCGACTAAGACGAGAACCTCTCGTTCGCGCCCCGAGAGTTCGTCCGCGGCAGACCTGCGCGGAGTGCCGGCTGCAATGCGGGTGTACCGCTCCATGATCGCCGGCCCCGGTGAGGCATCCAGCTGTTGCGAAAGACGGCGCCGGTACTCTTGGAATGCGGTACGGGCGGCGTCGACTTTGCCGCTGTCGAGCAGCACGTCCAGCAGCATGGTCGCAGCGCTCTCGCTGAGCGGATCGAATGCCACCGCGCGTTCGGCCGCCCAAAGCGCCTGCGTCGCGTTTTGCGATTCGCGTTCGATGGCGCAGAGGAGCAAGTATCCGGAAACGGCAGCATCGCGCCACGCGCGCACGTGCGGGCGAAGCCACTGCGAGACGTCCTCCTCGCGCGGAGCGCGCGAATACACGTTGAGCGCTTCTCCGGCAGCGTGGCGCGCATCATCGACGTCGCCGCGCGCACGAAGCAGTTGCGCGCGGCGTAATGCTGCATCCGCGTCAACCACATCGATGCCGCTGATGAACTCAGGGCGCAACCGCACAAGGGTACCGTCGTATTCGATGTAATCGCCGGTGCCTTCAAGCTGCGGTTGAAGCGCACGGCGCGTCATGTGCAGCGTCACGCGCAGCGTTGTGTCCGTTACCGATGGATGGTCGGGCCACAGCGCAGCAAACAACGCCGTCTTCGTTACCGCGCGTCCGCTGAGCGCGAGGAAACGCAGCAACTCGGCGGCGCGCCGCCGGCCCCACCGTTCGCTCGTTTCGTCGAACTCGTTTTCGCCGATACGAACGCGCAGCGCGTCGACGACGGCGACGTAGAGCGGCTCGGCGCTGGCGCCGGGAAGCAGTTCCAGCGCCATCTGCGCACTGCCGGCAACCGTAGGATCAGCATCCCGCGTGAGCGGGGCGATAACGCTGCGCGCCCTGGACGGAGCGACGCGCGCGAGAACGCGGATCGCAGCTGCGCGGCCTTTTGCCGGCAGTGAGGTGTCCTGCGCAGCTCGTTCGACTGGTTCGATCGAGCCGGCGGCGCCGTCGGAAAGAAGTTCTACCGCTGAATCAACCAGGGTGTCATGCCCGATCGCCCACGCCAGCAGCGAGGCAGCCGACTGCGGAGCGCCGCGCATTGCGTACTCCAAGTGCTGCGTACGCAGATCTTCGAAGAAGTGCGCGAGCTGCTCCGGAGTAAGCACGCCGGTGCGCGCATCACATCCGAGAAGGGCCGCGTTTGCCAGCACCGCGTTGTATCGATCGCCGGCCTCGTTCAGCGCGGCGATCGCGGCCACGAACGCGTCGCGCGCTACCGCTTGCGATCCGCAAGCCAGCTCACGCGCGGCATCATAGAACAGCGACATCGCCTGCTGCCACCGGTCGTGCGATGCATTCGCAATCGATCGCGCGGCCGCAACATGCATGCGTGCTTCGGCATCGTTGCCGGCGAACATCGCAATTTCGATTTTGAGCAGTTCGTTGTCGAACTCCACGACCGGGTGCGCGAACCGCGCAAGCGCTTCATCCGCAGCCCGCGCAGCTGCGCTCGCTTCGTCCACGGCAGGCGGCTGCGTTACGAGCAGCGCGTGGCCGAGCGCGACGTATGCTGCGGAGAGATCGTCCTCGCGATGCACTTTTTGCAACTCGATGATGGCGGCACGCGCGACTTCCACGGCGCGCGCCGGTTCCGTGCGGATCTGCGTGTGGGCGCGCGCCTGCTCGATAAGCGCGTTCCCGATCCAAAACTCACCGCCGCCGGTCCGGCACATTTCTTCGGCGATTTGCGCGTACTCGAGTGCGCGCTGCCAGTCGCCGCGCCAGCCGTGAACGAGTGCAATTTCGATAAAGAGCTGACCGACGTGGCGTGAGGACGCGCGCTCGATCTTCTCCGCAATGCCTAAATGCTTGAACGCAAGATCGAACTCGCTTCGGCAGGCGTGAAGCATGCCCAAATGCAGATGCGCCTGGTTGAGCGGCGTCGGATTCGATTCCAGTTCCGGACGCTCCGCGATCTCGAGCGCCTTGCGAAAGCAAACCTCGCTCTTTGGATGCTGCGTGCGCTGCAAGAACATGAAGTTGTCGGCGATGACGCCGAGCTCGAGCTGCGCGATACACGCAATCGTGTATTCGCCTGCTTCCATAGCGCGCTCGTAACATTTTTGCAACTGCTCTTGCGCGAGACCGGCCTTGCCTTCGCGCATAAGCGCGCGCGCGTAAAACAAGTGCAGCAACGGCTTGGCCCGCATGATCTGCTCGGGAACCGTCGAGAGCAGTTGGATGAAGCTCTTATAGCGGTCGCTGAAATGGATGGCGACGAGCGCTTCCGACACGAACGGAATGATTTCTTCATACTCGCCGGCGTCGAGAAGCTGCTCGAGCGCTTCCGTCTTACGCCCGTGTTCGCGAAGCCAGTGTGCATAGCGCACGCGCGTTTCATGTTCGATCTGCGGTGACACGCGGCGCAAACGGTCGATGAGGAAGGTCCGGAACAGCGCGTGCATGCGCCATTCGTCGTCTTCGTGCTTGGAGACGTACAGCCCATAGTCCATCAGCGCCTGTACCAGCCCGTCGGGATCGTCCACGTTCGCGAGCACTTTTGCAGAAGCGCGATCGAACGCCGCTGGAATCGCCAGTACGCCAAGCGTCGTTGCGAGATCGACCGGCAAACGCGCGACGACTTCTTCTGCCAGAAAATCGAAGAGCGACTCGCGCGTGCGCTCGGCGACGTGATCGAATGCTTCTTCGCCGGAGCGCGAGATTTGGGCTAAGAGTCCGAGCGCAATCGGCCATCCGTCTGCGAAATCGAAATAGTGCGCGACGGCGCCGTCATCGCCGAAGAGCGTTGCCGCCTCTTCGCGCGTGAAACGCAGTTGGTCCTGATCGATCTCCGCCAGGCGGCGCGTAGCGCGCAATTTTCCGATGGGAGCAAACTGCAACGGCGCGCGCGTTGCGAGCACGACGTGTACACCGTCGGGCAGACCGCTGAGCAGCTCGCTCAAAAACGAAACTGCGCCTGCGTCGTGCATCACGAACTGTGTGTCGTCGACGAAGAGCGCCAAATCTTGTGAATGCTCCGAGCTCCACGCGAGCAGCTCGTTTGAAAGCGCGATCGCCAAACGTCGCGCGTCGTCGACACCCCGTTCCAGCAGCGTTCGTACGCTGGTGCCAAAACCGGTTGCTACACGACGCAAACTTGCATCGAAGGCCTCCGCCAAGGCCGTAGGCGGTGCGTCGTATTCATCGAGTGAGAGCCACGCTACAACGGCACGCTCGCGCAGCCGCTCGGCCCATTCGCGCATCAGCGTCGTCTTGCCGAAGCCCGCTCCGCCGCGCACGATCGTCACCGGCGCCTCTAAAAGAGGCCCGAGCCGTTGCTCCAACCGTGGACGCCGAACGAGCCCGCCGCCGGGAGGCGCGGGCACGACCAGTTTGGTGACCTTCACTACAGAGTCATCGGATAGTTAGCCTTCGCTATGCAGTTGCTCGGTCGAAGAACGTCCTCCGGAACACCCTCGCGAGAGAGTAGTGTCATGAATCAGCGCCTCTTGGACTTCCGCCGCTCGCTTGGGTTGCATTTGGACGCCATCCGGACCCGGTGCATTGAAGGCTACCTCGCCACACTCGGGGAGCATGAGGAACTACTGATCGCCCTTCCGCACGTGCAGGCGCCGCCGCAAAACGACCGCTCCGCCATTCTCGCCGAGATGCGATCGTGGTTTTCGAAGCGGGATTGGACTTTTTCGCCGAGCGTGGCATGGACGACGGAGCTGGGCGACACGGCGTTTGCCATGGTCAACATCGTTTACGCGCACTCGGACCGCTACGGCATGCCGTGCGATAACCGCTTCCCACTTATGTTTGTGTTCCGTCGATACGAAACGGAATGGCGCGCCATCGCTGCCTGCGCTCCAACCGAACCTGCGCTGACTGTACTCGCACGGTCGGCGGAAAACTGTCATCGCGAGGTTGTCGAACGGCTTCCGGAGAGACGGGCCGTCTCGCGATAACAAAAGAAGGGGCAGCGCCGGTTAACGCTGCCCTTCTCTTTATCCCTACTACCGCGTTTAGATCAGAACCGGTTCGCCCGCGGGCTCCGAGGCGAACGTGAGCTCACCGCGGATGTCGTCGTAGTCAACGACGACACGTTGTCCCTCGCGCACCTCGCCGGCAAGAATCTTGCGTCCGAGCGGTGTCTCCAGTTCTTTCTGGATCGCGCGTTTGAGCGGGCGCGCGCCGTAAAGCGGATCGTAGCCTGCCTTTACCAGGTGCCGCTTCGCCGCGTCGGTCAACTGCAGCTCGATACGGCGTTCTTGCAACCGGTGCCGTACGCGATGCAGCTGAATCTCGACGATTTGTCCGAGTTCATCTTCGCTGAGCGCGTGGAAGACGATAATTTCATCAACGCGGTTGAGAAACTCCGGACGGAAATGCTGACGCAGTTCGTCGAGCACCGTCGCGCGCATGACCGTGTATTCAGCACCGCCGAGATCGCCCTTGTAATCCAAGATGCGGTGGCTGCCGATGTTCGAGGTCATGATCACGATCGTGTTGCGGAAGTCGACCGTGCGGCCTTGACCGTCGGTGAGCCGCCCGTCATCCAGAATCTGAAGGAACACGTTGAAGACGTCCGGGTGTGCCTTTTCGATCTCGTCGAAAAGAATGACGCTGTACGGACGGCGGCGCACAGCTTCCGTGAGCTGGCCGCCTTCTTCAAAGCCGACATATCCCGGCGGTGCGCCGAGCAATCGCGCAACGGTGTGCTTTTCCTGATACTCCGACATGTCGATGCGAATCATCGCGCGTTCGTCGTCGAAGAGATACTCCGCGAGCGCTCGCGCGAGCTCGGTTTTACCGACGCCGGTTGGGCCGAGGAAGATGAACGAGCCGATTGGGCGGTTCGGATCGGCAAGGCCGGAACGCGAACGCACAACGGCTTCCGCGACCGCGGTCACGGCTTCATCTTGTCCGATGACTCGTTGATGCAACTCTTCATCGAGATGTAGCAGCTTCTGCACTTCACCTTCGAGCAGTTTCGTGACCGGTACGCCGGTCCAGCGGCTGATGACCTCGGCGATGTCTTCTTCGTCGACTTCCTCTTTGGAAAGACGCGTTTGTCCGTCGCGCGCGCTCAAACGCTCTTCTTCTTCGTGGAGCTCTTTTTCGAGCTGCGCAAGTTTGCCGTAGCGCAGTTCGGCGACACGGTTGAGATCGTATTGGCGTTCGGCCTGTTCGATCTGCACCTTCGTTTGCTCGATCTGTTCGCGCAGCTCGCGCAGTTTGACAGCCGCTGTTTTTTCGGCTTGCCAACGTGCCTGCAGCTCCATCTGATCCTCGCGCAAATCGGCCAGCTCGCGTTCGAGTTGCTCGAGACGTTGCTTGCTAGCGGCGTCGCTTTCTTTGCGAAGCGCTTCGCGCTCGATCTCCAGCTGCATGACGCGGCGCGTGAGCTCGTCTAATTCCTGCGGCATCGAATCGATCTCCGTGCGCAGCTTCGCTGCGGCTTCATCGACCAGATCGATCGCCTTGTCCGGCAAAAACCGATCGCTGATATAGCGGTTCGACAGCACGGCTGCCGCTACGAGCGCCGAATCTTTGATCCGTACGCCGTGATGCGCTTCGTATTTTTCTTTCAGACCGCGCAAAATCGAAATTGTGTCTTCGACGCTTGGTTGATCGACGGACACCGGTTGGAAGCGGCGTTCGAGTGCCGCGTCTTTCTCAATGTATCTGCGGTACTCGTCCAGCGTGGTGGCGCCGATCATATGCAGTTCGCCGCGCGCGAGCATCGGTTTTAGCAGGTTGCCTGCATCCATTGAGCCTTCGGTTTTGCCTGCGCCGACGAGCGTATGCAGCTCGTCCAAGAACAAGATGATCTGGCCTTCGGAGTTTTGGACGTCTTTGAGCACGGCTTTCAAACGCTCTTCGAACTCGCCGCGATATTTCGCGCCGGCGATGAGCGCACCCATGTCGAGTGCAACGATGCGCTTGTCCTTGATGCCTTCGGGCACATCGCCGCGCACGATGCGCTGCGCGAGGCCTTCCACGATCGCCGTTTTACCGACGCCCGGATCGCCGATGAGCACGGGGTTGTTTTTCGTGCGGCGTGAGAGCACTTGAATGACACGGCGAATCTCGTCGTCGCGCCCGATGACCGGATCGAGTTTCCCTCGCTCGGCTTCGAGCGTCAGGTCGCGCCCGTAGCGTTCCAGGCTCTTGTACGTACCTTCAGGATTCTGCGTCGTGACGCGCTGATTGCCGCGCACCGAGCGCAGCGCCATAAGGAGCTTGTCGCGCGTGAGTCCGCTCTCACGGAAGATGCGCCCGACGGCACCGCTGTTCTGCGTCATCGCGAGCAACAAGTGCTCGACGGAGATGTAGTCGTCTTGCAGCTGTTTTGCGTCCGACTCCGCTTGCGAGAATAGGCGCGTAATCTCCGGAGAAACGGTTACGGTCGCCTGATCGGCGTTCGCTCCGGTCAGCCGCGGCAAGCGGGAAATCGCCTCTTGCGCCTTGGCGGCCAGGGCCTTCGGATCGACGCCGGTCTCTTTGATGATGTCCGTCGCAATGCCGCGCTCTTGCTCGAGCAGCGCGGCAAGCAAATGCTCCGGCGTGGTTTGGGTGTTGTGTTCGTTCAACGCGCGCGTATATGCGGCGTTGAGCGCGTCTTGTACGCGCTCCGTCATCCGGTCTACGTTCATATGTTCATTAATCTTAACAGAAGCAGCACACGCCAAGGTTGCAAGCACAGCGCTTGCTTCCTTGCCACCCTGAGCTTGTCGAAGCAAGGGGTGAGGCAGTCAAGGGTGACTCCGAGATCCACGCTAAGCGTGAGTGGCGCAGTCATGGTTCGACAA
>CAZRQS010000043.1:0-10428 GCA_964602255.1 uncultured bacterium
CGGTTCACAAACTGTTTCTCGTAACGAATCCGAATTATGCGTGCGCCGCCGGAAGCGCGCTACTCGTTTACGATGAGAAGGCCACGCTCGTGGAAACCCTGACCGGCTTTAAGTTCGCGGGCGCGGAACCGCCGCCGGTCATCAATCCAAGCAAACGTATGGGCTGGGCTTTCGGCCCTGCATTCAACCAACTGCGGCAGTTCTTTTATTAGTCGCGTTACATCGATTCCGGAGCAGACACGCCGATCATTTCGAGTACGCGAGCGAGCACGGTCTGAGTGGCCATGCACAAGCCAAGGCGCGCGAGACGTTCGCTGCGATCTTCGACCAAAATGCGGCATTCGTGATAAAACTGGTGAAAATCGGAGGCAATGTCGCGCGCGTACCGCGTGAGCCGGTGCGGCGCAAGATGTTCAACTACGTTTTCCACCAAACGCGGCATTTCTGAAAGACGGCGAGCGAGCGCAATTTCGGCCGGATGCATCAGCGCTTCCAGCGAGGCCGTGCGTGCCGCCTCAATATCCGCGGAATCGGCATTTTTGAAGACCGAGCAGATGCGTGCATGTCCGTACTGCACGTAGTAGACGGGGTTTTCGTTCGTCTCCTCTTTCGCCAGTTCCAGATCGAACGTCAGCGGCGATTCCGGCGCCAGCATGATAAAGAAGAAGCGCGCCGCATCCACGCCAACTTCGTCGATGATGTCGTCGAGCGTAATGATGTGGCCGGCGCGTTTGCTCATGCTTACTTGCTCGTTGCCGCGCATGAGCGTGATCTGCTGCGCGATCAGCACTTCGAGATGATCCCGGCTGTAGCCGAGCGCTTCCGCGAGTCCCTTCAAACGGCCGATGTAGCCGTGATGATCCGGCCCGAGCACGTCTACGACTTTGTCTGCGCGCTGCAGCTTCTCATAATGGTACGCGACGTCGTTTGCAAAATACGTCGGCCGTCCATCGCGACGGATGAGTACGCGGTCTTTGTCGTCCCCGAACTGCGTGGCTTTGAAGAAGAGCGCGCCGTCTTGTTCGTACGTGTGCCCTGCGTCGATGAGGCGCTGGATGCCGGCCTTGATGCGGCCGGTGTCGTGCAACTCCTTTTCGCTCTGCCACAGATCGTAGTGAACGCCGAAGCGCTCGACCGTACGCATCTGTTCAGCCACCAGCGTGTCGCGTCCGTACTTTGCAAAATACGGAAGCCACACACTCTCCGGCGCGTCGATCCACTTGCGTCCGTCTTTGTCCGCGATTTGCTGCGCGATTGGCACGAGGTATTCACCGGGGTAGCCGTCTTCCGGAAGCGAAAACTCCGGCTCGAAGATTTGCCGGTAACGCGCGTACAGCGACCGCCCGAGCGTGTCGAGCTGTCCGCCTGCGTCGTTGATGATCCACTCGACGAACACGTCGTAACCGCAGTATTGCATCGCGCTCGTGAGGGTCGCCCCGATGCTGCACGTGCGTCCTTGCACGACGACCAGCGGTCCCGTCGGGTTCGCGCTGCCGAATTCGAGTGAGATGCGTTTGTTCTGTTTGGGCCTTTCGCCGAACGTGCGACCCTCGCGCAAAATCTTCGCGATAACCGCCTGCCAGACCACCGGCGCGAGACGCAAGTTGATGAAACCTGCGGTCGGCGTGATCTCGCTGAAGTATTCGCGCAGCTGCGGCTCGCGCGCCGTCACGTCCGCCACGAGTGCGGAAGCAAGCTCTTGGGGCGAGCGCTTGGCAATGCGCGTCAGAGAGAAGGCCGCATTCGTCGCAAAATCACCGAACTCCGGGCGGCGCGGCGCTTCGAACTCTACCGCTGCGGCTGGCGCATCGGGAAAACGTTCGGCGATCGTACGCTGCAGGGCTGCGCCAAACGTCGCAAGCGCAGTATCGGGCAACACGGGCTCAGTGGTGATAGGGTTCATTGCGCGCAATCTTCGCCGCACGGTACAACTGTTCCAGCACGATCATGCGCGCCCACTCGTGCAGAAACGTCAGTTGTGAGAGCGACCAAACGAAATTCGCGCGAGCGCGCAACCTCTCGTCGCCACCGTGCGTCCCCGCGATGATAAACGTGACGCGGCGCGTGCCTGCTCCCGAGATGTCAGCGAGTTTTCGACTGAGCTCCACGCTCGAGAGCTGATCCCCAGTCCGGTCGAGCAGCCACACGCAATCGTCCTCGTGGACCGCGCGCAAAACGCGCTCGGCCTCTTCGCGCATGGCCGTGACGGGCTGCGAACCGAGCGAGGCCTTAACCTCGACGACCTCGAGCGGATAATACGGTCCGATTCGCTTGACGAATTCTGCGCACGCTGCGGCGACGTACCGTTCGCGCAACTTACCGACGCCGATGATGCGAATCTGCACGCCTGCCTTGTTCGCAACGTGGCCGCCGCCATCCGTGTTGGTAGCAATAATGGCGCAGCAGATCGGCTTGTTCGGAGCGGCGCCGCGGGTCTTCGTCGACGACCAGACCGGCGGAATCATCTACTATCCGGAAGTCTTTTCAGTGGAAGAAAGCGATGCGCTGTTCCGCCTGTTGGAACGCACGCTTCCCTGGCAGTCTGAAACGATGTGGATGTACGATCGCACCGTCGACGTGCCGCGGCTAATTGCACGCTTCGCGCCGGGCGAACCGCAGCCGCAGCAGCTTGCCCAAGTCAAAGGGCGCATCGAAGCGTTCCTGCGTACGCAATTTACCTCACTTTCGGTGCAGTACTATCGAGACGGCAACGACAGCGTTGCTTGGCATAACGACCATCGCGAAGAACTCGTCGAGTTGCCGACGATTGCGGTCTTGAGTTTGGGCGCTACGCGCGAGATGCTGGTTCGCAGTAAAAGCCGTCCTCGCCGCACGCTTTCATGCGATCTCGAGCCCGGTAGTCTGTTCGTAATGAGCGGACGCGCTCAGGAATTTTGGGAGCATCACGTTCCCAAGGTCGCCACGCCGGTTGGACCGCGCATTAGCGTCGCGCTTCGTCAGCGCAAAGAGTAACGCTGCCCCGGGCGCGCTTCGATGGCGCCTGCAAGCTCCAACAGCGAGAGCGCGGCAAGCACACGCGACGGCGCTTCGTCGAGATCAACAAGGATCTCGTCTAAGGAACGTTCACCGCCTGAAAGCGCCTGTAGGACACGCTGTTGAACCGGATCGTCGATCGACGGCGAACGGCGAGATTGCCGTGGTAATGCGGTAAGCGGCACTATCCGCATGTCGTCGAGTACGTCCTGCGCGTCGCGCGCGAGGATCGCACCGTCTCGAATCAGCGCGTGGCAACCGGCAACGTGCGCGCGATCGACGTCCCCCGGCACGGCAAAGACCGGAATGCGTCCGGCGGCCCAGCCCGCTGTATTCAGTGCGCCGCTCCGGGCCGGCGCTTCGATAACGAGCACGGCGTCCGCAAGCGCTGCAACGATGCCGTTGCGCTCCAAAAACTGCGAGGGGTACGCGGGATGATCGGGCGGATAGGGCGAGAGCACCGCTCCGCCGCGCGCAAGCATTTGTTCCGCGAGCGAACGATTTCGCGGCGGAAAGAACTGATCGTGCCCGCCGCCGATTACCCCGACGGTAGCGGCGCCTGCATCGAGCGCACCTTGATGCGCGGCGGCATCGATTCCAAGCGCTAGTCCCGAAATTATGCAGCAGCCTGCAGCGCCCAGATCGGCGGCAAAACGCCGAGCAAGCGATTTACCGTAGGCGGTCGCCGCGCGCGTGCCGACGACGGCGACTGCCGGCCTGCGCAAGCCTTCGAGCGAACCCGCAGCCCAGAGGTTTGCAAATACCGCAGGAACCGGCCGCTCGGGCCGGAGGGCGGCAAAGGTTTCGTACGGCAGGCAGGTGAGCGTTTCCATCAGGCGGGCCTTCACGCTCGCCACGCTCGGCCGCAAGGGGCCCCACGAGGGGGAAAGTGAAGGGCGCGTGGGAATAGAGCGCCCCAACCTACCCAGCCCCGGCACAATTCGGAGGGAACGAACGTGGCAGCTGAAGCGTACTGTGTGAAGTGCAAGACCAAGCGGCAGATCAAAGACGCGGTCCAAATCACGATGAAGAACGGCCGTCCGGCCACCGAGGGCAAATGCCCTGAATGCGGGACGAAGATGTTCAAGATTGGCGCCGCCGGCTAAGGCCGCCGCAACGAGAAAAAGATGCCGGGAGATTTCGCTCCCGGCGCCTTGTTTTTGCGCGACCTACGCCTAGTGCCTTATAATGGGGTCACCCACAACATGTGGGAAGGAAAGAGGAACGCGCCATAATCTGCCCTACCTGCCGCAAGAGCGAGACGCGAGTCGTCGACTCCCGCGATGACGAGAACGTCGTGCGGCGGCGTCGCGAGTGCTTGGACACGCGCTGCAAGCACCGTTTCACGACCTACGAACGTATGGAAGCCCCGCGGTTGTTCGTCGTCAAAAAAGACGGCCGGCGCGAGCAATTCAACCGCGACAAGATCCTGGGCGGCCTGCGCCGCGCGTGTGAAAAGCGTCCCGTTTCCGAGAGCCAGATGGAAGCCGTCGCCGCCGATCTGGAGCGCGACCTCTTCGCACGCGGCGAGAGCGAAGTGCCTTCGACGACCATAGGCGAGAAGCTCATGGAAGCCCTGCGCAATCTCGACAAGGTAGCGTATATCCGCTTTGCGAGCGTGTACCGGCAATTCCGCGACGTGGAGAGCTTCCAAGAAGAGTTGGCTACGCTACTCTCCAAGTAGCGCACCCCATGTCCGAACTACGCGCCGTCCAGATCCAGCGCTTACCTGAAGGCAAAGGCCTCGCGCTGCCTATGTATATGTCCCTGCATGCCGCGGGTGCCGACCTCTGCGCAGCGGTAAGCGAGGACGTGACCCTCGAGCCCGGTGCTCGCGCCCTTATTCCAACAGGGTTTGCGATTGCCGTTCCCGAGGGATACGAAGCACAGATCCGCCCGCGCAGCGGCCTTGCGCTCAAGAATGGTGTTACGTGTTTGAATACTCCCGGGACGATCGACGCGGATTATCGTGGTCCGGTCAACGTTATTTTGGCGAATCTGGGAAGCGAGCCGTTCGTCGTCCGGCGCGGCGATAGAATCGCGCAGATGGTGCTGGCGCCCGTTCTGCGTGCTATGTTCGACGTGGTTGAAGAACTGCCCGAAACGCAGCGCGCGCAAGGCGGATTCGGGAGTACGGGGACATGAAAGTCTATATTGTCGGTGCGGGCGCAGTCGGAACGTATCTAGGCGATCTGCTTGGGTCGATAAACGTGGAGGTGTTCTACGCTCCGCGCGAACTCGTCGAGGTCACGCCCGTTGATGCGGACGTCGCTATCGTTGCGGTCAAGGCCTATGATACCGACGGTGCGGTTGAAACGCTTCGCAAAGCAATTCTTTATCCCGACAAGTGCGTCTTCGTCAGCCCGCAGAACGGCGTCGGCAACGAGGAGAAGCTGGCTGCCGCATTCGGCACGGACAATGTCGTAGCGGCGGCGCTCACGACGCCCGTCGATCGCAATCCGCGCGTGAACGGCCACGGACGCGCCACGAAGGAAGGCGGGTTCGCGCTCTCGCCGGTCGGCAAGAATGCGTACAACTGGCTGGTTGCAACCTTTGCAAGCACGGGGCTCAAAACGCAAGTCGTCGACGATTGGCGCGCCCTCAAGTGGTCGAAGCTGGCGCTGAACGTGGTTGCAAATGCGAGCTGCGCTATCCTCAACGTACTGCCCAACCGCTTAGTGCATTTCGAGGAGATCTTTACGCTGGAGATTCGCGCCATTCGCGAGGTGCGCGCAGTGATGCAGGCGCTTGGAATCACGCCGATCGATCTTCCGCGCTACCCGGTCCGTGCGTTGCAAGGCATTGCTACGCTGCCTAGTCCAATTGCGCGGCGGCTTTTGGCGGGACGCGTTGCCGGTGCGCGCGGCACGAAGCCGCCCTCGCTGCTGCTGGATCTGCGCGCAGGCAAGGCACAGACTGAGGTTGATTACCTCAACGGCGCGGTAGCGTCCGCCGGCCGCGACCGCGGCATAGCAACTCCGGTGAACTCCGTGTACTCGCGCGTCCTCGAAGACATCGCACACATGCCGCAATTGTGGGCGAAATATCGGGAGCGGCCTGATACGCTGGCGGCAGAAGTCGAAGCCGAAGTGCAACGGGTGAAGGCACTGGCGAGGAGCTAAAAGCGTGCGTCATCCCGATGTCAATGAAACCATAGAAGGCTGGTGGATTCTCCACCGCATGTTTGCATTCGATCGGCAACGCTGGGCGAGGGTTCCCGCGGATGCGCAAGAGCGCGTCGGGCGTGAAGCCGGCGAAACGTTGACTGCGCTCAAAAACTCGGAAGACAGTGACGCTGCGCTCGCGCAAGTTATCGGTCATAAAGCCGATCTGATGTTCACGCACTATTCACGCACCTTCGACGGCCTCGCACATGCACAGACGCAAATGGATCGCTGCGAGCTCGCGTGTTATTTGGAGCCGCGGGAATCGTACGTCTCGATTTTAGAGCTGGGTCTCTACGAAGCCACCGGCAAGATCCATGCGACGCTCGAGGAACGCGGGCTCAAGCGTTTTTCGCCGGAGTGGAATACCGCATTCGACGAGCTGCTCCAAGAGCAAGCGCAGCATCCGCGCAACGCCGGACGCCTGTGGGCCCGCATTCCGCAGCGCCGCTACGTCTGTTTCTATCCGATGGACAAAAAGCGCGAAGGCGATGACAACTGGTACATGCTGCCGTTCGAAGAGCGCGCAAAGCTCATGCTCGATCACGGCAAGATTGGCCGCTCGTTCCATGGCCTCGTGACGCAAGTCATCTCCGGTTCTATCGGCTTCGATGATTACGAATGGGGCGTCGACTTGTACGCCGACGATCCCATCGTTTTCAAGAAATTGATTTACGAAATGCGATTCGATGAAGCGAGTGCGCGCTACGCGTCGTTCGGTCCGTTCGTGAGCGGCGTGCAGTTTTCGGTAGACGAGCTTTCGACGTTTCTAGCCGGCGACGCTGTTCCCGCAATGCGTGACATAGAAGCCGTGGAGGTGTAATGGCGCACGTCGAAGTCATCTACTACCTCGACGTGCTTTCGTCGTGGTGCCACATTGCCGACCGTGCGCTCGAGCAAATTGAAACGAAGTACGGCGATAGCGTGCGCTTGGATTGGCGCATTGCGCAGCTCTTCGATTTTGGCCCGCTTCCGTATGGAAGGGAAGAGCTCGTATGGTACTATGCACGCACCGCGAGGATCGCAGGTGTGCAGCTCAACGCCGCTTGGGTGGATTCAGACCAAGCCACGACGGTGTATGCAAATCAAGCTGCCGAAGCGGCGCGCGCACTTGGTGCCGAAGATTCCCAAGTGCGGCGCGGTCTTTCGCTCGCCGCACTTGTCGAGGGCAAACCACTGGGGCGGCGCGAGGTCGCCGTAGCGGAAGCCGCTCGCTTGAGCGGATTTCCGGCAGCCGAAATCGACCGCACGATGGAAGAGGCCGCGGTCCAGCACCTCATCCTGAAGAGGACGCAAGAGTACAAAGATCTCGCGCTGCCGCAGCTTCCGTCTTTCGTGTTTAGGAATACGAGCGGCGACTTGGCGGTTTTTTCAGGGCTTTACACCTTCGAGGCTCTCGATGCGGTCATCGCTGAAATGCTCCATGCATCCAGGGTGACGCAAGAATTCGGACCGCAGACCGTCTAATAAGTGCGTTGGTTTAATATTCCTTGACGTGGGCATCATCCAAATAATTGGAGGCTGTCTTTCATCATTTCAATCAGATTATGGCACCGCAGCACGTAGTACAGTTCTATAGTGATGAGGCTGCGCTAATTCAGAGTGTGAGCCGCTACGTCATCGAAGGATTGGACGCTCGCAAATCGGTTGTACTCATCACCAGCCGCGAGCGGCAAGATGCGCTATTTTCCTTTTTGGATCAGTTCTCCGGCGATCTCGTCGTCTTAGATTCGGAAAGAACTCTCGGCGAATTGTTTCCGGACGGCAAATTCAGTCCTCGCCGTTTTGACGCGATCGTCGGCGGAGCAATGCGAGAGGCTGTTTCGCGGTCCCGTTCCCACGGCGTAAGCGCCTACGGCGATATGGTCGACGTGCTGTGGCGGCGCGGACGCCTGAATGATGCGGTAGAGTTGGAGCGTTACTGGAACGACCTGCAAGCGCAGCTTCCCTTCGACCTCTATTGCGCGTACGACGTCGACCTCTTCGGCGACTTCGATCCCGACGCAGTGGCGGCGATGCTTTGCCAGCACACGTCCATCGTCCCCGATCGCCGCAGCGGCGAGTTGCGGAGCTCGCTCGAATTTGCGATGTACGAAACGCTCGGCAGCGGCGTACCGCGTTTGACCGACGCGGAATCGGCAATTCTCTGGCTGCGCGAGCACGCGCCGCAACAGGCCGGCGAAATACTTACTCGGGCGCGGAAGTACGCAAGCGGCTAAGCGCGCCGCTCACTAGTTCCAGGCAATGACGGTTCGGACAGCGCGGTGCCTCGTAAAGGTCGCGCTCGTCCTGCTCGTGATGCAACCGGATCGCCGCCGCGACGCCCGTTGAGCGCGATAAACCTGCGTGGCAGTGCACGACGACGGTTGCCACTTCACCCCACCACCGCCGCACGAACGCTGCAATGCTCTCCGCGTCGTTCTCCGTCATCTCGAAATACCGGCGTGTCCCATCGACCTCGAATCCTTGTGCCGGATAGATGTCGTCGAACTGCAACAGCAAGTGATCTTTGAGCGCTCGTGTCCGCTCGATATGCGGATGTTCGGCCGAAGTGTCGGTCAATGAAATAATGACGTACGGTTCGCTGGACCGGAATGCTTGCGCTTCGACGCGTGACAGCGCGATGACACTGGTCTGGTAAGCCACGAAAATATCGTAACGGATTGTAAAGAGAAGAACAACGTTCTTCAATCTGTTCGTGTGCGACCGATACGTGTGAGCGAGAGGTATCACACATGTCGACACTGCCCCAATTTCCGAGTCTGATCTCCGCCCTTCGTGCCGGATACCAAGTGTACGATCGCACGGCAACCGGCTACCTCGTTCGTACGCGTACGCCGAACGGGTGGGCGATCGCCATAGTTAATTGCGCATCCTAGCATAAATAGTGGCATCCGGGCGCGCAGGAGCGTGCGCGCGTTGCCGAAGTCTGCATCATGGAAACGCAAAAGATGCAGCAGCGGCAATTAGGCCGCAGTGGTCCCTATGTTTCGGCACTCGGTCTTGGGTGCATGGGCATGTCGGAATTCTACGGCGCGGGCGACGATAGCGAATCGATCGCAACCATACATCGCGCTCTGGAGCTCGGCATCACGATGCTCGACACCGCCGACATGTACGGCTCGGGCGAAAACGAAAAGCTCGTAGGAAAGGCCATCGCCGGTAAACGCGATCGAGTCTTCCTCGCTACCAAGTTCGGAATCGTTCGCGATCCTGCTGATCCCGCTAGGCGAGGCATTAGTGGACGAGCCGACTACGTGAAAGCCGCATGTGAAGCCTCGCTGCGCCGGCTCGGCGTCGATCATATCGATCTGTATTATCAACACCGTGTAGATACGAATACGCCTATTGAAGAAACAGTCGGCGCAATGGCCGGTCTGGTGCGCGAGGGTAAGGTTCGTTATCTCGGTCTCTCGGAGGCGAGTGCAGCAAACATTCGCCGCGCGCAGTCTGCGCATCCGATCACGGCGTTGCAGAACGAGTGGTCGCTGTGGTCTCGTGATTTAGAGGAAAACGGTCAGCTCGCAGCTGCGCGTGAGCTCGGCATCGGCATCGTTGCGTACTCGCCTCTCGGCCGCGGATTTCTCACCGGCGCCATAACCAGTCCCGATGATTTTGCGCCGGATGATTTTCGTAGAAGCGCACCGCGGTTTACCGGAGCGAATTTCAAGAAGAATCTCGAACTCGTGGATCACGTCAAAGCACTGGCCAAGCGCAAGGGATGCACCCCCGGACAACTCGCGCTCGCGTGGCTGCTGGCGCAAGGCAACGACGTCGTTCCGATTCCGGGCACCAAACACGTACAGTATTTGGAAGAAAACGCCGGCGCACTCAACGTCCACCTGGCCGAAGATGAACTGCTTGAAATCAACTCGATCTTTCCGCCGGACGCGGCCGCGGGACAGCGCTACGCCGACATGAGCACCGTCAACCGCTAACCGGACGCAGTCTAGACGCCTTTTAGACGCCGTCCAGGTACTCTGGCGGCATGAAAACCTTCACTGTCTTCACGGCGCTTGCGCTCCTCGCGTCCCTCAACGCCGGCGCGGCGCCCCAAGCCTCCATCAATTCCGTCCCCGCCCGTGAAGTCTTGAGCACGGGTAGGCTCGGGAAGGGTGTTCTGACACTATGGCGAGCAAGCGGCAAACTTGGCGTAACGGTCGACAATGCCGCACTGCGCTCGCTTCCGGCGAGCGAAACGACCGTCGACCTGGTAACGAACGTCGCGCCGTTCCGTTTGGTCGAAATCGACTGGCATCCGCACGGACAC
>CAZRQS010000043.1:10528-15939 GCA_964602255.1 uncultured bacterium
AACGAACGTCGCGCCGTTCCGTTTGGTCGAAATCGACTGGCATCCGCACGGACACGAGCCAAAGGGTGTTTACGACGTGCCGCACTTCGATGCGCACTTCTATGTTATCGACAAGAGCGAACGCGACGCGATCGCATTCGGTGCGCCGGGAACCGTTGCCAAACCCGATTCCGCGATCGTTCCCGAAGGCTATGTCACGGACGGGACCGTCGTGCCGATGATGGGTATGCATTTTGTTCCGGGGTCCGCTCCTGAATTCCATGGCAAGCCGTTCATGTGCACGCAAATCTGGGGCTACAACAAAGGGCATTTAGCATTTGTCGAAGCGATGTTCAGCCTGCAGTTCATCAACGGTAAGGGCGCGTTCGAGCAGCCGATCGCACAACTTAAGAACGTTCCAATCCATGGTTTGCCCCACGCGATGACCGTCGCCGGTGAGAGCAACGGTTACAGCGTCGTTTTGGCGGAGTAACGGACGGGGTTGTTGGGCGCCGGTCCGCGATCAGTGGGAATACTCCCTATGTGAACGGTACCGTAGAACGCGAGCTCAAGCTCGTTGCGCCTAGCAATTTCTCACTTGCTCGCCTTCCCCACGAGCTGCAGAGCTTCGTGGCCGCGCCGGCAGAATTTCATCGACTCCATACGGTCTACTATGACACGCGGGAACTTCGCCTTATGCGCTGGGGCTGTAGTTTGCGCTACCGGCGTGGCGAGGGTTGGACGCTGAAGATTCCCGTACCAAACGACTCCAAGGCGTTGGTTCGTGAAGAACACGTGTTTGAGGGAAGTGACGGGCGCGTGCCGCAAGAAGCGCTCGATCTTGCAACGG
The DNA here is from genome assembly GCA_964602255.1 of uncultured bacterium. Lineage (GTDB taxonomy): Bacteria > Vulcanimicrobiota > Vulcanimicrobiia > Vulcanimicrobiales > Vulcanimicrobiaceae > CAZRQS01. The sequence goes on from CAZRQS010000043.1 coordinate 11,358, forward strand.
CCTATCTCCGTGGCGAATCCGTCGCACCCGTCGCCGAACTGCGTACGTTGCGCATAAGCCGCGAATTCCGAAACGCCGTCGGCACGGAGCTTGCAGAAGTCGTTGAAGACGACGTGCGCGTTATTCAAGGCGCGAGCGTAGCAAGACGATTTCGTCAGATTGAAATCGAGCTCGAAGACGGAGCCGAACCAGGCGCGCTCGACGAGATTGCCGATGCGCTTCGAAGCAAAGGGGCTGGGCGTCCTGACCCGACGCCGAAAGAAGTTCTGGCGCTTGCTGAAGGCGAGTGCGAGCCCGAGGTTGCGATACCTGATCTCGATGCGCGTTCGCCTGCTCGCGACGTCGTTCGTGCTGCGCTTGCGGCGCCCGTTATTCAACTGATTCGCTATGATGCAAAGCTGCGGCTCGCCGCAGACGCGGAGTCCTTGCATCAAGCGCGCGTTGCCGTTCGCAAACTGCGCTCGAACTTGCGCTCGTTCTTACCGCTGCTCGAACACGATTCAGCGTGCGCGCTGCGTGAGCGTCTGCGTACGCTTCAGGACGTCTTGTCGCCCGTACGCGATCTGGATGTCCTCATCGCCAAGCTGCAAGCGTTTGCGGAGCAGCTTGCGCCTAGCGACTTCCATCGAGCGAGCGAGATTCTAACGTCGCTGCGCGAAGAACGGCAGCACGCCTTCGGGCGTCTCCTCGAGACGCTGCGTGACGCAAGCTATATTCAACTCTTAAACGATGTGGTGGAGATCGCGCGAGCGCCGCGCACCACGGAAATGGCTGACGTACCCGCGTGCGATGTCGTGGCGCCGATTATCAGCCGCGCCTTCAAAACCGCTCGCAAAGCCATTCGACGGGCGTCAAAGCCCCCGTCCGATCGCGAGATACACGTCATCCGTATCAAATCGAAGCACCTGCGCTATACCTCGGAAGCGTTTGCCCCGGTGGTGGGACGGCCGGCACGCCGTTTCGCGAACAAGGTAAAGATGCTTCAAACAATCTTAGGAGATCAACATGACGGCGTCGTTGCAGTAGCGCGCTTGCGAGAATTTTCGGGCCCGTCCCAGGTGGTGTTTGTCGGCGGCGAACTTGCGCAACTCGCGAGCGAAGCGGGAGTACAGGCCTGCCGGCGGTGGCCCGATGCCTGGCGAAAAATCAACCGCAAGAGCGAGCGCTTTTGGCAGTGCCTTTCGTAAGCTACATCGACGGCGTTTCCACGATAATCGCGTCCGTACGGCGCTCCTCCATCATTGACGGAGCGCGCACATGACCGTCGACAGTAGCGGGCGACGTATGCAGCATCGAGGCGACCATTGAACGAAGCTGTTGCGCCTCACGCGGATGGTCTTGCTCGATTTCGGCCATCGCCGCACGGAATTCATCCACGACACGTAGCGCGGTAACGAAGTCCGGCCCGGGATCCGGTAACGTCTGCCAAATGAAAAGATGCTTCGATTTTGCATACCGGTTCGCAATGTCCATGACGTGCTCCCAGAACGAGCGCAGACACGCCGACTTGTCGATGTAGTACTGCGGTTCATATTGCAAAATCTGTTGATCGATCGTCGTGACGCGGCTGCTCGTCGTCGTTCCCGTGCCGCCGGCATACTGCTCCGTGACGCTGACCTCAACGTTTGCGAGCACGTGGCCGGGGGTTGAGTAGCAGTACAGGTCGAGTCCGCCTTGCATTCCCAGGTACGCCGGTTGAATCGTTTTCGGACGGCAAAGTATTTGCACTGTCTGCGTCGTCGACGCCGGCTTCGATGGATCGCCGGGATTATCTATGAGTACTGTGGTCGTCGTCGTGATGACGCGCGGAGCGTCTATAACGGTACCGTTCACCTTCCACGCATATTGCGGCTCTGCGAATCCGTAGACGGTTGCGATACAATGATCGAGCCGCGGCGTGTTTGCGATCGTGTAGCTATAGTCTTTCGCCGGACACGTGAAGTACGGCGAAATGTGAACGACGCCTTGGTTGACGATGGTGACCTTCCCGTCAAGAACCTCATTGAACGTCAGGTCGATACGACGCTCGTACGAAGGCAGTAACGGGAATGGATCGTCCGTAGGCAGCGCGCTGGTTTTATTTACCGGATAATAGCTCGACAGAAGCGTCGTGAGCGTATTGTACGCGCCGGTCTTTCCGGTGATATTCGTGTATGTTTCCTCGAGTGTCGCGCCGCCGCTCAAAATGATGTCCCGGCTACTGTAGCGCAACTGCGTGTACAGATAATACAGGAAAACGATCGCGCAGCCGTAGCTGTCGGGGTTGGTGTCGCTACTCTCGGTGGACGATATCCAATCGTTGCGCGTATTCGACGTCAACCACGTATTGATTCGCGGGCCGAATCCGGTCAGCGTGTAGTACGGTTTCGGATGCATCGTTCCGACGCAAAAGACCGACAGCCCCTCGCCCATGCTGTTGTTCGCGACCCATTTCCCGCCTTTCTTTTGCGCGCGGTAGGACATCAAGACCTCGGACATTTCAGCGACGAACAGCGCAAGCGCGCCTTCATCTCCGAGATTGCCTGCGGTTTCCAGTGAGTCGACGGCAATGAACGTTGTACCGTCGCTCTTGTAGCCTTGATTGCGGGCCAACGATTCCGTTTGTACTTGAACCGTTATACGATTGCTGGGCCCAAACCCGTCGTGACCAAGTTGGAACCAATCCAGGAGCGTCTCGAAATCGTTATCGACACCGTCGAGCAAAGCTTGCGCGCGCCGCTGCGCGTTCACGAGTGCGTCCTGGTACGTAATAGTGAAATACGCGGTCTGCCCAAGAGTCTGAATAGCCATGAGCACCCTCCCGCCGCCGCCATAACATACGCGACGACTGTTAGCTCAATACTAGCGCCGCATGGGGGCGAACGCAAACAACAGAATAGCGAGCATCGAAAGCACCTCTAAGTTCTCTCTATAGCTTTGCGCAATGCTTGCTTGGCCGTTCGTTCTAAACGATTTTGCCAGGGCCCAGTCTACCAACACGTCGTCCTCGTCAAAGGCGTGCCGTCTGCTTCCGATACCGCAGCTCGAACACGCGCTCGGTGCAAAGGCCGGAATGCCACGGGGGATTGACGGTGAATCGCTCTCGATTTGCAGTGTCGTGGCCGGCGCGCGAGCCGTAGCGGCGCCATTCACGATCAGCAAGGATCCGCCAATCTCAGTATCCGATGCAGCCCTCCAGCGATCGCTTCGAACGTGGATCGACGATCGCGGCATTGGACTGACGGAAAACGCGCCGTTCTTGATTCTCACGCCGCTGGGCATCGGGATCGCACGAGATTTGTGTAGCGACCCAGTAAGGCAGGTCGCGCGTGCAGCCCTAGTGCAACATAGGGCCTGACATGTCGCGTGGTTTTATTCGCATCCTGATTCTTAGCGCATCCGGGATCGCAGCACTGGCTGCCGGGCTTTTCATTTTGCAACAGCCTATCCAACAACAGATTGCCGTGCAGTCCGCCAACAAAGCCTTTCACTCACGTCGCATCAATCTGTTGGTGCTCGGTTACCAAAATGATGAAGGTAATTCGGATACTGTTCTGTTGGCGCATCTCGACATCGATCAACGTACCGCAACACTTGTTTCAATCCCGCGCGACACTTGGGTTTCGATTCCCGGGCACGGGCATGGCAAGATAAATGAAGCAATGGGAGATGGCGGACCCGAACTCAGCTCGCGGGTCGTCTCAACGTTGCTCGGGCGCGTGCCGATTGACGGCACTTTAGCGGTGCAGCCGCAAGACGCTAAGCAATTGGTGGACGCAATGGGTGGCCTCAATATCAACGTTGAGCGGGATATGGACTATGACGACAACAACGGCAATCTGCACATCCATCTAAAGAAGGGCGAGCAGTATTTAACCGGTGGCCAGGTCGTCGAATACGTTCGCTTTCGCCACGATGCCGAGGCGGATTGGGGCCGCGTGCGCCGTCAGCAGCAAGTATTGCGCGCTCTTTGTGATCAGATGGGGCGGCCCGAGCACTGGATCAAGGTGCCAAAACTGCTCGCCCTGGCTCGCAAGGATCTGAAAACTACGCTCAACGACCAACAACTAGCCACACTTCTGGAAATCTACCGCAACGTACCGCAAAACGATATTCGCTCGTTCACGCTGCCCGGCCGCGCTTCATGGGTCGGCGACGCATCAGTTGTGCTCGTTGATCCTATGTGGGCCTCGTTGATCGGCAAACTCACCTTCTCCAAGGAGCCGCCACCGCAGGATCCAATCGAAGTGGCCAATGCGACCGGTACTGTAAACTGGAACCAGACCGTCGTTTCCGCGCTGCGCGGAGGTGGGTGGAACGTGCAGACGTTCGTCGATCAGCCGGCAAAACAACGCAGCGCGCTGTCCGGCAATAATGCCTCCATGAAGGTATTGCAGTCGGTTTTCGTTGCAGCAGACAGACGCGGCGGAACGCAAAATGTTTTGACTCTCGGCGCGGATCTTGCGCCGCAAAAAGACTGAATTCTGCCTGCGAATGTGATCTTAAAGACCGTTGCCTTTGTACTGCCGCTCGGCTTAGATACGCTGGCGATCTCGCTCGCGCTCGGCCTTCGAGGCGTCCGGCCGTTACGGCCGGCGATGAT
>CAZRQS010000044.1:0-15752 GCA_964602255.1 uncultured bacterium
ATGGACGGACTGCTCACGGTTGCCAATCACGCGCGCGGAACGCTTCCGCTAGATGTCCTCGCAGCGCTTACCATCCTCTCCATCGCGCCGTTCATTTTGGTCATGTCGACCTCGTTCGTGCGAATCGTCGTGGTCTTATCGCTGGTGCGTTCGGCAATTGGTGCTGCGGCATTGCCGCCGAACACGGTGCTCAGCGGACTTGCGCTCGTGCTCACGCTGGTGATCATGTCGCCGACGCTGGCTCGCATCTCGAGCGAGGCGGTAGAGCCGTACTCCAAGGGGAGCATTTCGCAGTCGCAATTCGTCAATCGCGCGACGGCGCCGCTACGCGAATTCATGTTGCGGCAAACGCGCTTGGCGGACATCGCGCTGTTCGAGCGCGTCGCGCACCGGCCCGCCGAGCCTCCAAAACAGACGCCGCTGTTCGTGCTGATTCCGGCCTTCGTCGTGGGCGAACTGCGCGATGCGTTCGCCATTGGGTTTGCGCTGTATCTGCCGTTCGTCGCAATCGACTTGGCCGTTGCATCGATCCTGATGGGGCTGGGCATGTTCATGCTAAGCCCACCGGTCATCTCGTTGCCGGCGAAGTTGCTGCTGTTCGTCATGGTCGACGGCTGGGCGCTCGTCTGCGGAGGCGTCGTGTCGAGCTTCCGATAACAAGACGCCATGCGGATTAGTCAGGCGCTCGCGACGCAGCGGCCGTTCTTCTCGTTCGAATTCTTTCCGCCGCGCACGGACGAAGCACACGCGCACCTGCTGGAGACGGCGGCGACGCTGCGCAGCTTGCGCCCGGCTTTTGTCTCGGTGACGTACGGCGCCATGGGCACTACCCGTGCGCGTACGATCGATATCTCAAAACAGATTCAGAACGAGATTGGCCTTACGGTGATGGCGCATCTCACGTGCGTCGGCAGTTCTCGCGCCGACCTGCGTTCGGTACTCAACGAACTCGAAGCCGCCGGCATCGAGAACGTGCTCGGCCTTCGCGGCGATCCGCCCAAAGACGCTTCGACGTTTGTGCCGGCGCCCGGCGGTTTCTCGCACGCCGACGAGCTCATCGCGATGGTCGAGCGCAATTATCACTTTTGCATCGGCGCGGCGTGCTATCCTGAAAAGCACATCGAGGCGTCGAGTCTCGAGGACGATCTTTACTTCGCCAAGCGTAAAGTCGACGCGGGCGCAGGCTTTCTCATCACGCAGTTGTTTTTCGACAACGACAAATATTTCGCGTACGTCGATCGCGCGCGTGAGATTGGCATCGACGTGCCCATCATTCCCGGTGTCATGCCGATAACCAACTACGAACAAATCCAGCGCTTCACTGCCATGTGCGGTGCGACGATTCCGCCGAAGTTGTTGGCCGAGCTCGACGCACGCCGCAACGAACCCAAGGCCGTAGAAGAACTAGGCGTTGCGTATGCGACATTGCAGTGCACGGATCTCCTGCGGCGCGGAGCGCCCGGCATCCACTTTTACACGCTGAACAAATCGCCGGCGACGCGCGCAATTGTGAGTGCGCTGCTGGCGGCGACCGCGTGGCGGGCTTTCATCACTCGCTAATAAAGCGGTAACACATTTCCCGTAGCGTCGGTGCATGGCTGCATTCGACGGACTGCTTCGGGAAGCGCTCTTGGTCGCCGCGATTCTTTGCTTGCCCGTACTGTGCGTTGCAACACTCGTCGGAACGGTAGTTGCCGTGCTTCAGGCGGCGACACAGGTGCAAGAGCAAACGCTTTCGCTTCTGCCGAAGCTCCTGGCGGTGGGTATTGCCGTTGCCATCTTCGGCGCATTCGGCATGCATCTGTGCGCAGGTCTCTTCAACGACGTTCTTGCGCAGATTCCGGCACTGGTGCAAGGGTGAGCGGCACGGCGCTGCTCGTGTTTGCACGAACGATAGGATTCGTCTTTCGGGCGCCGGGGTTTTCGCATCCGTCGGTTCCGCCGATGGTGCGCACCGGTCTAGCGCTCGTCATGACCATCGCGCTCGTTCCGGCAGTTCGAGCCGTGCGCGCACCGGACGGCATCGCGTTCGTCATGGCAATTGCTTGCGACCTCGGGATCGGCGCGGCAATCGGCCTGGCTGCGTCGGTGCTGTACGACGGCGCTTACGCCGGTGGACGGGCACTCGATGATTACGTCGGCATCCGCGGCAGCATTCCGAACGCCCAAATCTTCGCGGCGTCGGGGTTCGGCCGCATTTGGTCGATGGTGTTCACCGCGGGCTTTTTTTTGCTCGGTGGTTACCGCATCGTCATCTGGGCGTTTTGCCGCAGCTTCGAACGCGTACCGCCCGGCGGTGTGCCGTCCACGCACGCTCTCTACGCCTATGCGCTTACGTTACCGGCGAGCATTGTAGAAGCCGCGCTGCTCGTCGCAGGTCCGGCGATTGCGCTGGTGTTCGTCGCGCAGGCTACCCTCGGTGCGCTGACCCGCGTGATTCCACGCTTTGCAAGCTTTACGCTCTCGTTTCCGGTCGTCTTTGCTATGGCGCTCATCGCAACGATTGCCGCGGTTCCGCTGATCTACAGCGCGAGCGGAAGTCCGTGGCTGCGCGTGCCATTCTTGGCCGCGCACTAAAGTGTCGCAAGAAAAACGATTCGAGCCGACGCAGTCGCGTATCGATCGTGCAAAGCGCGAGGGCGATACCGCACGTTCACAGGAGCTCGGGAACGTCGCCGCGTTCGCATCCGGTCTTATCGCGGTTGTTGTGGTTGTTATGCCAATCGGTACCGCGGCTCGCGCGATACTTACCTCGGCCGCAAGCGGAAGTGCCAATGTGGCAGCCATCGCTAACGTCGTGGGACTCATGCTCGTACCCGCGGCGGCTGCGGCATGTGCGGCAATCGCGGCCAACGTGGTGCAAAGCGGAGGCCTGCACTGGATTGCCGTGACGCTAAAGCCCGAGCGTCTCGCACCGCAGGAAAACCTCAAACGGATGCTCTCGAGGGAGTCCGCGGTAACGGCTGCGCGCGCGACGGTCGCGTTCCTTTGCGCAGGCGCCGCTATCGTGCCGGCATTTGCCGGTATCTATGCGGCAGCGCTTCACGCCGCGGACATTCGCGGCGTTGCCCTGTCTGCGTGGAGCGGCGCATTACATGCCGCGGCGGTGGCGTGCATCGTTGGAGGCGTCTTCGCCGCGGCCGACTACGGCGTGCAGTTCGTTCGCTGGCGAAAGCGCCTTCGCATGTCCTTTGAAGAATTGAAGCGCGATCAGAAAGAACATGATGGCGATCCACTAGCACGCGGACGCCGCCGCGCACTACATCGTCAAATTGCACGCGGTTCGCTGCAGAAAGTTAAAGAAGCGGCCTTTGTCGTTACCAATCCTACGCATATTGCAATTGCTCTACAATATGATCCGCCGCAGGTCCCCGTGCCGCGCGTCCTTGTCCGCGCCGCCGATGAGGGAGCAGCACGCGTGCGCGAGCTTGCGGCCACGCACCGCGTTCCTGTTGTTGAGAACATCGCGCTTGCACGCAAACTCTACGCGAACGCGCGGGCCGGCGATTTCATACCGCAAGAAACGTACATCGCTGTCGCGGAGATCGTTGCGGCCCTCACCAGAACCGGTGTACTGACTACACGTTCACCGTAGGACGGTCGTGGATAGGGCTTGCGATCGCTTCAAGCGGTGCGCCCGTTCGTGAATTGCGAAGGGCGACGATTTGGGAGAGAATGCTCAGCGCCGTTTCAGCGGTGCTGCGTCCCCCGAGATCCAAGCCTACTGGACCGTGAATTCGTGAAAGCGCTGCTTCGCCAAAACCGGTTTCGCGCAATGCGTCGCGGCGTGCTGCCTGCGAACGGCGGCTTCCCAACAATCCGATGTACGGAACGCCGGACTGCAACGCGCATCGAAGCGCGGGTATATCGAATTTCGGATCGTGCGACACGACAACGAGCGCCGAGATGCCGGCGAGCGCTTGCGGCAGATAGTCGTCCGGCCATTCCACGATAAGTTCGTCGGCGTCAGAAATACGTTCAGCGGTCGAGAAAAGCGGACGCGGATCCACGACGGTCACGAAAAAGTCCAGTGAATGCGCCATTCGTGCGATTTCCTGCGCAAGCGTGGTAGCACCGACCAGAACGAGACGCCGTTTCGCCGGGATTGTGAAACGGAATCCCTCGGGTAGCGCGATCTCGACGTCGCGCAGGCCGCGCGCTATAGCGTCTGCATCTTCGTAAAAGCTCGGTACAGGCTGCCAAATCGCGATCTTGATCGCACCGCCGCAACCGGCGCTTCCCGTAATATCGTCCGTGCTGCTCAGATTGATTGGCAAAATGCGAAAGCGTCCGTCGGCCATCGTTTGCAAACACGCTTCGACGATGTCGCCCTCATAGCACCCTGCGCCGATATTGCCGACGATGCGGGTGTTTCGATCGACGGCGATGGTCGTGCCGATCGGCGCCGGCGCGCTGTCATAGGTTTGCACGAGCGTGCCGAGTGCGCAAGGCAGGCCCTGTGCGAGCCACTCCGCGATGGTTGCAAAGACGTCACGCACGTTGGTTATCTCCTCAGGTACCGCGCCGCGTGGCCGATGGACTGAAGGTCCTTGGCATCGAGCAGCGCTGAAATATACGGTAGCGCGGCTTGCATACCGCGCGCTGTTGGTTCGAATCCGGGCGTCCCCGTGTGCGGGTTCAACCAGATCACTCCGGCGCACCGCCGGTAGATGTGCCGCATCGCACTTTCCAGTTGACGAACCTCGCCGATGTCGAGTCCGTCGCTGGCAACGATAACGAGCGTGTCGGCATCGAGCCGCGATGAGGACGTTCTCACAAATTCGGAGAGGCATGCGCCGATACGCGTGCCGCCTCCCCACGCCTCGCCGAGCGATTCAAGGTGGCGTTCACCGGTGCGCATCATCTCGCGCAGGTCGCGCGTAATTTCGTGCAATCCGGTGCTGAAAACGAAGACACTCGTGCGGCGCGAACGCTGACAAAGCGCATAGGCGAACTGCAGCAGCGGCTGCGCGTAATCGCTCATCGAGCGGCTTGCATCCAGAAGTAGCACGATGCGCGGATTTCGCAGCGGATGCCCGAGCGTTCGAATCTGCACGGGATCTCCGCTGGTCTGCAGACTCGAGCGCAGCGTGCGGCGCAAATCAAACCGTCTACCGCGCACGTGCGGCTTCCAGCGCCGCGAACGTCCCAAACGCAAGCTCGCGATGAGGCGGCTCGCGTCGGCAAGCGTTTCCGCAAGTCCCGCATCGGGCACGACCGGACCTTCGCGCGTCTGCGATGCGACAGGGCTGTATCTTGCGCGCATCATCTTTCGCGCATTCGTAGGCGCGTCGTCGTCTTGCAATTCGCGGCGCGCGGTAGGCTCGTCCGGTGTGCTCGGTGCGCTTGCATCTGTTTTCGCGGGTCGGTGTTGCTGCCTAGCTCGATCGAGCTTGCCGAAAAACGCGTCGAACGCGCGGTCGAATACCTCGATTTGTTCGGCCTTCGAGCAGCAAACAAGGCGTAACGCGTAGCGAATGCGCTCCCGGTCGCGAATGCCTATCGTTTCAACTGCGCGAAGCGCTTCATGCGCCTGTGCGTGACCGATGTCGAACGCGTATTCAGTGCGCAGCAGCGTGCAGAACGCGAGCACGTTCGTCGTGAGATTAACCATGGTGAGCGCGTACCGTGCCGATGCCGTAATCCGGCTCGACGATGGGTTCGTATTGCGAGCGCTGCGAACGCAGCAGCTCCCAGTCTTGTTCGACTTTAAGGATGCAGCCCAAAGTCTGTTCGATCGTGCGTTCGTCGAGCGCATCGCGGTGTAGGCGCATTAGCGCGGCGGCCCAGTCTAAACTTTCCGCGACGCCCGGTACTTTCTGAAACGGCTGGCCGCGCAGATATTCCATGAACACCGCGATTTGCTCGGCTAAGCGCTGGTCGATTCCGGGCAATCGCGCACGCAGTATCTCAGTTTCCTGTTCGCGAGACGGATAGCCGATCCACAGATACAGGCAGCGCCGCCGCAGAGCGTCGGACAGATCGCGCGAACGGTTCGAGGTGAGTATCACCGCGGGCCGCTCGGTGGCGCGGACCGTTCCTAATTCCGGAATCGTCACCTGAAACTCACCGAGCAATTCCAACAAGAACGCTTCGAACGCTTCGTCCGCGCGGTCGATCTCGTCGATCAGCAGCACCGGCCGCTTTTCTTGCTGAATCGCCTCGAGTAGCGGCCGCCGCAGAAGAAACTCTTCGCTAAAGATTTCGGCTTCGCGAGTTTTGACGGACATAGCGCCTTGCTCGGTGAGACGGATGTGCAGCAGCTGCTTGGGATAGTTCCATTCGTAGAGCGCGCTCGCCGCGTCTAGCCCTTCGTAACATTGCAGCCGGATGAGCCGCGTTTCCAAAACGCCGGCAAGCACCTTTGCGCTCTCGGTTTTTCCCACGCCGGCCGGGCCTTCGATAAGCAGCGGCTTTTCAAGCGCCAGCATCAACTCCAACGCCACACCGAACTCGTCGCTGCCGATATATCCGCGCTCGGCAAAACGTTCGCGAATGCGATCGGGAATCACGGAATCTCAGGTTTCCTCGCAGCAAGCGTGGCGCGGCTCCAGCGGTAACTCTGCCGGCGCTTCATTCGATGCGATCACCTCGGCGAGAATTGCAACGGCCACTTCTGCGGGCTTACGCGCGCCGATAGGCAGACCGACCGGACTGCGAATGCGGCCGGTACGTTCGGCAGAAATGCCTTCCTGTTGCAGGACTTCCATGACGGACTCTGCTCGTTTGCGGCTTGCGAGCAGTCCCACAAATGCAAGATCGTGCTGAAGGAACGCGCTAAGAGCACGCTCGTCGTAATGACCTTGTGAGGCCGCTATGGCGACGGTTCGTGAGCGCACGTCGCCTTCTAGGTCGTTAAGAAACTCGCTCAACGATTCCACCGGCTGAAGGTTCATGCCGTTCGATCCATTTTCCAACTCACGCGCGTCGACGAAGCGTGTGACGACAAAGTCGAGCGGCGATGCGAGCTGTGCCAGCGCATCGGCTACGGGCGTAAAGCCGGCGAGCAGCAGTTGCCGTTTGGGCACGTGCGGCTCAATATAAACGTCGACCGCCCCTTCGGAAGCGCAGCCCATGAGAATCGTCACCGTGTCCCGCTGCTGCTCGCTTTCAAGTGTAGCGTGGCGAATGCGCACGAGGCGCGGTTCGCCGGTCCGAAGCGTCGCGAGCGCCTGCGTTCGCACGATGTCGCGCGAACAGGATCCGCCGACGAAGCCCACCATGCGGCCGTCGGCATGGATGATCGCCCGATCGCCCAGGTGCGAACTCACCGGCGCGACGCGGTTGACGACGGTCGCAACGGCGTACGCACGTCGCATGCTTATGCCGCGGCTCCGGTGAGCCGCGCCTTGATATTCGAAAACGTTGTCGAGATAACGCGTTTACCTTGCGCATCCAGAACGCGTCCGCCAACGGTCGCAACCGGTCCGCGCATCGTTGCGGTTCCCTGCCAATCGAGGATGGTCGATGTGCCGTCGGCTTTCACGTCCGCCCCGGCGATGAGATCCGCGACGCTTCCGAAACCTCCGCCACTGATCTTCATGTTCATATGCTCGCCGTCAGGTTGAGGATCCAGTGCGATTTTGAACTTGAATTTTCCACGTACGGGTCCGACCGCCACCTGAACCGTCGCATCGAACGTGTGCGCGTCATGGACCTGGTGATCGACTACGTCGGGGAGGCATTTCGCGATGTTCTCAGGGTCGTTGATGAATTGCCAGACCTCGTCTTTCGACTTGGGAATCACTTCCTGGCCGCTCCAATTGAGATTCATCGTTAGCCCTCCTCGCCGTTGAAACGTTGGGGATGACACGCGCGCCAGATTTTTTCGCGCGTGAGCGGCATGTCGATATGCGTTACACCCAGCGGCGCGAGCGCATCCATGACGGCGTTTACAAAAGCTTGCGGTGAACCCACGTTCGAACTCTCGCCCACGCCCTTAGCGCCGAGCGGATGATGCGGGCTCGGCGTCACCGTGCGGTCCGTCTCCCATTTCGGCGATTCAAGCGCCGTTGGAATCAAGTACTCGGTGAAGTCGGTGTTGAGGTTGTTGCCCGACTGGTCGTATTTGATCTCTTGCATGAACGCAATCGCGTAACCCTCGGTCAGCCCGCCATGCGTTTGGCCTTCAACAATCATCGGATTGATCACGTTGCCGCAATCGTCCACGGCAAGGAAGCGCCGGACTTTCACCTCGCCCGTGCCGGGATCGACGTCGACAACGGCGATGTACGTGCCGTGTGGAAACGTCATGTTCGGCGGGTCATAATAAAACGTCGCTTCAAGTCCTGGCTCCAGGCCCGGCGGCAAATTGGTGTAAGCCGCAAACGCGATCTCTTTCATCGTTACGGTTTTGCCGGGGACGCCTTTCAGGCTAAACGAGTAGTCTTTCCACTCGACGTCATCTTCCGATGCCTCGAGTAAATGGGCCGCAATCTTGCGCGCTTTCTCACGAATGCGGCGCGCGGCCATGGCAATTGCTGCGCCTGCAACGGGCGTACTGCGGCTTGCGTATGTGCCGAGCCCGTATGGCGCCGTATCGGTATCGCCTTCCTCGACCAAAATTTCTTGAGGGTCGAGCCCAAGCTCTTCGGCGACGATCTGCGCCCAGGTCGTTTCGTGGCCTTGGCCTTGATGGCGCGTGCCGGCGCGAACGATTCCGGATCCGGTGGGATGAATGCGAATCTCCGCGCTGTCGAACATTCTCAGGCCGAGAATATCGAAGTGTTTGCCGGGGCCGGCACCGACGACTTCGGTGAAACTCGAGATGCCGATACCCATGAGCTCGCCGCGCGCTCGTTTCTCGGATTGTTCTTTCCGCAGATCGTCGTAGCCAATTATCTCGAGCGCCTTGCGCATCGTCAGCTCGTAATCGCCGCTATCGTAGACAAACCCCAGATGCGTGGCATACGGGAACTGATCTTTGCGAATGAAATTCATCGAGCGCAGCTGCGCCGGATCGATCTCCAAGCGTTGAGCCAATATGTCCATCGTGCGTTCGATGGCGTAGGACGCTTCCGTTACGCGGAACGAGCAGCGGTACGCGATGCCGCCCGGCGCTTTATTCGTGAAATAGGCGTCGACTTCGGCGAACGCCGCCGGAAACACGTAGGAGCCGGTGACGATGCCGAACATGCCGGCGGGATATTTGCGCGGATCCGCAGCTGCATCGAACGCCCCGTGGTCGGCCGTCGTTGACACTTTGAGAGCGGTAACTTTGCCCTCTTTGCTTGCGCCAATCTCGACGTCCATATGGTAATCGCGCGCAAAACCGGTCGTAGTGAGATTTTCGGTGCGCGTTTCAATCCATTTGACGGGCACACCGAGAATCACCGAAGCGACCGTTGCGACAACATACCCCGGATACACCGGAACTTTATTGCCGAATCCGCCGCCAACGTCGGGCGAGATGATGTGAATTTTATCTTCCGGGATCCCGGTAACTAACGAAAACGCCGTGCGGTGCACGTGCGGTGCTTGCGATGTGAGATACACCGTCAGCCGTCCGGTCGCGGGGTTCATGTCCGCGAGCGCACCGCACGGTTCGAGTGGCGCAGGATGACATCGCGGAGAGTAGACGCGCTGCCTCACGCGTACCTCGGATGCAGCCAGCGCAGCATCGGTTTCTTCGCGCCGGCCAACTTCCCAATGGTAAATATGGTTGGTCTTATCATCCCGGTCGTCGCGCAGAATGATTTTGTCGAGCTTGGCTTCGAACGGATCGACAACGGGGTCGAGTGGTTCGTACTCCACTTCGACTAATTCCGCAGCGTCCGCCGCCGCCTCACGTGTCTGTGCAACGACGCCGGCGACTTCTTGATACTGGTACAGCGTTTTGCCGATTGCCAGCACCATTTGTTTGTCGAATCCGTGAAACGTCGGCAGCCACGCGAGCTTCGCGGCTTCGAGGTCTTCGCCCGTGATGACGGCTTTGACGCCGGGAACGGCCAGTGCGGCGCTTTTGTCGATCTTCTTGATGCGCGCGTGCGGATACGGACTGTGCACGAGTGCCAGATACAGCATTCCGGGAAGCACGATGTCGTCGACGTAACGCCCTTTGCCACGAATGAAGCGCGGGTCTTCCTTCCGCTTCATCGACACGCCAATAGATGCCATGTTACACCTCCGCGGGTGCCGGCGCGGCCTGAGCCGTTGCGGCTTGTTGAACCGCTTTGACGATGTTGTTGTAGCCCGTGCAGCGGCACAAGTTCCCCGATATGCCTTCGCGAATCTCTTGTTCACTTGGGTTGGGATTGTGCTTGAGCAAGGCGTACGACGTCATCAGCATGCCGGGAGTGCAGTAGCCGCAATGCAAGCCGTGGCTATCCCAAAACGCTTGCTGCAGCGGATGCAGTTTGCCGTTCTGCTCCAACCCCTCGACGGTCGTAATCTCGTGACCGTCAGCCATGACTGCGAACATGTTGCACGACTTCAGCGCACGCGTTCCGTCGAGGACGACCGTGCAACACCCACAGTGCGAAGTGTCGCAGCCGACATGCGTTCCGGTTAGGCCTAATTGTTCGCGTAAAAAATATGCTAGAAGCATGCGGGGTTCGACGTCGCGCTCGTACAGCGTGTCATTGACCGTGACACTAATCTTCATCGCTTACAAGCCTCCTACGCCCAAACGCTCGAGTGTTTTACGCAGAGCACGGCCCACGAGTACGCCCGCCATCTCGCGCTTGTATTCCGCCGATCCGCGGTTATCGGAATCGGGCTGCGCGACGCTCTTGGCGGCGTCCATCGCCGCGCGAATGAGGCCGTCGCTCGGCTTTGCGCCGGCCAACAGACGCTCGGCTTCGGTGACACGGATCGCTTTCGGACCGACGGCGCCTATTGCAATGCCGGCATTCGTCACGATGCCGTCGGCGTTGAGCGTCAGCTGCACGCCGGCACACGCCGTAGCAAAGTCGCCGACTTTCCGTTCGATCTTGTAAAATGCGCCGGACGTGCGATCGGAAGGCTTTGGAAAACGCGCTTCGACCGCCATCTCGCCTTCCGCGAGTGCCGTCGTGTACGAGTCGACGATGAATTCGTCGATGGGAATGACGCGTTCGCCGCCTTTACCGCGCGCCACGATCGATGCGCGCGCAGCCATTGCAACGACGGGCCAATCTCCGGCGGGATCGTTGTGGCACAGACTTCCGACAAGCGTACCGGTCTGACGGACAACCGGATCAGCAACGACGCGGCTCGCGTCGGCGATCAGTGCATAGCGCGACATGAGCGGCGAGGTTTCAATGGCAAAGTCGCGCGTGCACGCACCCACCGTTAAATGCCCATCGTCTTCGCGGAAATAGTCGAGCGCTACAATCGGATTGATGTCCAGGAGCATCGCAGGCCTCGCGAGCCGGTATCGCATCGCCGGTATGAGGCTTTGTCCACCGGCCAAAATGCGGGCGTCAGCACCGTGGCGAGCAAGCGCATCCAAGGTTTCGTCCACGCTTTGCATTCGCCGGTAGTTAAACTGCGCAGGAAACACTATGTGCCTCCGTTTTCCGTAACGTGGAACACGATTGTACCACCGTTGCGAAGCATTGTGGAAACATCCGGGCAACACGCGTGCGCAAGTGTTGCGTCATGAGCCGCATTCCCACATACGCGTTCGCCGCGCTGCTGCTGAGTATCGTTGCGATTCTCATCGTGCCGCTTCCGCCGCTGCTGCTCGATCTATTGCTGGGCGTCAATGTATTTACTTCGGCGCTCGTTCTGCTGCTCAGTGTTACCGTAGAAGAGCCGCTGCAATTCTCAGCGTTCGCGCCGGCGTTATTGATTGCAACGCTTTTTCGGCTGGCACTTGACGTCTCAGCCACGCGCCTTATCTTGACGCAAGGACACGAACCCGGCGGTGCGGGTGCGATCATTCCGGCGTTCGGTGAATTCGTCGTACGCGGAAACCTCGTCGTCGGCTTCATCGTGTTTGCGATCCTGATTACGATTCAGTTCATCGTCATTGCGAGCGGTTCGCAGCGCGTAGCCGAAGTGGCGGCACGCTTCACGCTGGACGCTATGCCCGGCAAGCAAATGGCGATCGATGCGGACGTGCATGCCGGCGTACTCGACGCCGACGGAGCGCGGCTCAAGCGACGCCAAGTGCAGAAAGAAGCCGACTTCTACGGCGCCATGGACGGCGCGGGCAAATTCGTCAAAGGCGATGCGATTGCCGCGCTGATCATCGTCGCACTCAATCTCATCGGCGGCGTGATCGTCGGCATGGCGTATCATGGCATGTCGCCCGCCGAGGCATTGCAGACGTTCGCATTGCTTTCCATCGGCAACGCACTTGTCACGACGCTTCCTGCATTTCTTATTTCCACCGCGATGGGCATGATGGTCACGCGCGTAGCCGCGGACGGTTCGCTCGGATCCGATCTCGCGTCGCAGCTGTTTGCGCGGCCCGATATTCTTCGCGTCGCCGGCGGACTGTTGCTCGCGCTCGCGTGTGTTCCGGCATTGCCACGCCCGGTGTTTATCGTCCTGGGTTTGTCGGCGTTTGCGGGCGCGCACTTTGCGAACAAACGCAAGCTGCTTGCCGCCGCGCTCGCGCAGCACGAACGCGAACTCGCAAAACGGCAAGCGATTCGCCGCCCGGAGATGGCCCTTGGTTTAGTCGGCGTGGATGCCGTCAGCATCGAGATCGGATCCGATCTCGCACAGCTGCTCGCCTCACCGCTTGCAGACGCGCTTCTCGATCGCATCGGCGAAGTGCGGCGTGCGTTGGCGGCAGAGATCGGCATCGTGTTACCGGGAGTGCGTTTGCGTGACGATCTGTCCCGCGCTCCGGATACGTACGCGATTCGCGTGCGCGACGAGATTGCAGGTGAAGGAACGCTGGACCTTGCGCGCATGTTGGCGGTTGCGGACGACGCGGTGCTTGCACGCATTAGCGGTGACGAAACGGTCGAACCGGTGTACGGACTTGCCGCGAAATGGATCGACGCTGCGGCGCGCGATGCTGCACTCGAGGTAGGAGCACTCGTTTTCGATCCGATCTCCGTCATCGGTTCGCATCTGGCGGAAGTTACGCGCGCTCAGGCTTCGCTGCTGCTCGGCCGTCAAGAATTGCAAACGCTGCTCGAGCATTTGCGCGTCACGGTTCCTACGGTCGTCAAGGAAATCGGCACTGAGGTGCTCCCGCTTTCCACCGTACAGAAGGCCTTTGCGTTGCTGTTGCGCGAGCGCGTGTGGCCGCGCGATCCCGTCGCGGTCCTGGAAGCGATGATCGATGCCTTGCCGGCCGGCCGCGATCCGCGCGACCTTGCCGAAGCGGCCCGGCGCGTTCTCGTCCCTTCTCAGCTGCGCCGCAGGGATTTGGAAGCCATGGAGCCGCTGTTGCTCGACCCACAGCTCGAGCGGCGATTAGGCGAGACCCTGGCCTGCGAAGGCCCCGGCGCAATGGACCCCGCGCTGGCCTTGATGATCCGCGAACGAGCAGAGCAGTATGCCGCTGAAACCCCACCGCAGCGCGCCGCGATGCTCTGTACGACGGCGGTCCGGCCGCTTCTGGCCGACTTTCTGGGGCGCTCCGGCGTGCGCTTGAGCGTCTACAGCTACAGCGAGGTGCCCCCGGAAATTCGCCTCGTGCCGGCGGCCATAATTAAGGAAGGCGAAGGGGCTGTCGCGGCCTGAGGGAAATTTGACGGGCCCCCAGGGGCCTGTTAAACTCTGTAGGTTGTCCCGCCGCTTCCGGCGGGCGCTGCATTTTATCCACCGGAACACATGAGCTGGAATAAATATAAAAATCCGATCAAAGCGGTCGTGGTGCTTGCCATCCTGGCCTTGAGCCTTTGGGCAACACTCCCGATCCAGCAGAAGATTCACCTCGGTCTCGACCTCGAGGGCGGCGTTCATTTGCTGCTCCAGCTCAAGCCGACTTCGCCAGTGACGCAAATCACGCCGCAGATCCAAAACGACACCATGCAGGTGATCGATCGGCGTATCAACGGGCTTGGCGTGACGGAGCCGCAGATCAGCAAGGTCGGAAACGATCGGATCTCCGTCGATCTGCCGCAAGTCAAGAATCCGGAACAAGCGGAAGCGGCACTCAAACAAGTCGCCGTGCTTGAATACAAGATCATGCCGGAGAACGTGCGCGTGCAAGCCGATGCTGCACTCGCCGCGTGCAACGCCAATCCGAAGGATAAAAAGGCGTGCGACTTCGTCAACCAGGGCGCGTATAACGTCAGCGGACCCGTCGTCTACTCCGGTAAGGATCTGAAATCTGCGCAGCCCGCGTACGATCAGTCCGGTAATCCGAACATTCAGTTTACGACCAAAGATCCGAAGCGCTTCTACCAGATTACCTCGCACAACGTCGGTAAACCGCTCGCGATGTTCCTGGATAAGCATTATCTCTCGGCTCCGACAATTCAAAGCCCCATCTCCGACAGCGGCGAGATCACGGGTCAGTTTACGCCGGACCAAACTGCGTCACTGGCCAACGATTTGAACGCCGGCGCTTTGCCGGTGGGTATCGAGATCATCGAGAACGATACGATCGGACCGACGCTCGGTAAGATCGACCTCACGATGTCGCTAAGAGCCTCGATGCTCGGCCTCGGGCTCGTTCTGCTGTTCATGATCTTCGTGTATCGTCTGCCCGGCTTTTTGGCTGACGTCGCGCTCGTGATTTACGTCGCGATGATGCTGGGTTTGCTGGCAGCGGCTCACGCCACGCTTACGCTGCCCGGTATCGCCGGTTTCGTTCTTTCGATCGGTATGGCGGTCGACGCGAACGTCCTGATTTTCGAGCGCATCAAAGAAGAGCTGTGGGCCGGCAAGACCCTGCGCGCTGCGGTGCGCACGGGTTTCAGCCGCGCGTTTACGGCAGTATTCGATAGCCACTTCACCACCATCGTCGGTGCCGGCGTGCTGTATATGCTGGGAACCGGAACGGTGAAGGGCTTTGCTTACACGCTGTTCTGGGGAACGGTGTTCTCGCTGATCACCGCAGTCTTCATCACGCGCTTCTTTGTCGATTTGTTAGTTGAGAACGATGTTGCGACAAATCCGGCGCTCTACGGTATCAAGCCTGAAGAGGTCGGTATTTTCGCAGCAAAGGCGGGGGCCTAACCGATGTTTTTTCGCAAACTGAATTGGAACGTCGTCGGCTGGTTCCGCACCGTTTCGCTCATTTCGTATTTGGTCATCGCAGCCGGTTTGGGCTCGATGATTTGGCACGGCTTCCAAGGCGGCCACGGCTTCCAGCCGAACAAGATGCTCCAGCTCGGACTCTCGTTCACGGGCGGTACTTCGGTCGATGTGAGCTACACGCGGCCGGTTCCGGTCGATCAGCTGCGCAACTCGCTTGCGCCGCTGAGCCTGAGCGACGAAACGATTCGCACAGTCGGTTCGCAGAGCGGTGACGGCTTCCAGCGCTTCAACATTGAAACGCAGACGGCGCTCGGCAACGATACGAAGTCGTTGTGGGATGCGCTTAATAAAGCGGGTCCGGTCGATCGCTCGCGTTCGTCGATTTCGTCCGTCGGGCCGACGCTTGGACGTGAGTATCTGACCAAGGCAATCGAAGCACTGGTCATCGCGCTCGGCATTCAGTTCTTATACATCGCGTTCCGGTTCGGTTGGAATTACATCTTCGGTCTTGTCACCGTCATCGCGCTCGTGCGCGACGCCGCGATGATGATCGGTATCTACGCGCTCGCCGGTAAACGCGCCGACGACGCGTTCCTGGCGGCCGTGCTAACCGTTATCGGCTACTCGGTCATGGACACGATCGTCATTCTCGATCGTAT
>CAZRQS010000045.1:0-10627 GCA_964602255.1 uncultured bacterium
ATTAGCGGATGCGTGAAGTTCGTCACTTAGCGTATGCGCCCGACGTCGCTATTTGTCGAAGTAGCTCGTGCGGCCGCACGAGTCGACAGCCTTGTCCGGGATCATCATCCCACCCGAACCTGGGCGAAAGCTCACAATCTGCAGTGGCGGCGCATTTACACCGGCTGCCCCGTATTTCGCTTCGAGCTCTTTGAGCACGTCGTGATCGTGCTCCACGTTGCGTGCGGATTGAACGAGCACGTATTGCTGAACGGCGCCGTTCTTCGCGAAGAGGACGCGGTAGACGGTTCCCTCGCGGCCGAAGGTGGTCTCGCCGCACGATTGCTGCGCTACCGCGCGTGCGTGCGGGAATGCGAAGACGATAAGGCCGGCGGCAAGCGCAGCAGCGGCCGCAGCAATTCGGATTCGATGCATCTGTCCTTTGTATCGGCGCATTTGGCGCGAGGATAAGCGATCGAAAGTTTTACGTGCCGGTGATTTTGAGCCCCAGATCGCGGACCAGACGCTCGGGTACGGCGGATGGTGCGTCCATCATGACGTCGCGGGCGAGTTGGTTCTTCGGGAATGCGATGACGTCGCGGATGCTGGTTTCGCCCACCGCGAGCATGACGATGCGGTCGATGCCCAGCGCCATGCCGCCGTGGGGCGGTGCACCGTAGTCGAGTGCGCGAATAAAGAAGCCGAAGCGGTCATCGATCTGCTCTTGCGTCATGCCGAGCATCTCGAAAATCCTACGTTGGAATTCGGGTTTGTGAATGCGGATCGAGCCGCTGCCAAGTTCGTAGCCGTTGAGCACCATGTCGTAGTGCTGAGCGCGCATTTTGAGCGGATCGACGTCAATCAGATCCCACTGGCCCTCGGCGGGTGCCGTGAACGGATGGTGCGCGGGAGCCGGCTCGCCGGTTTCCGGATCTACCTCGAAGAGCGGGAAATCGGTGACCCATGCAAACGCGAACTTTTGTGGATCGCGCAGGCCGCAGCGTTCGCCGATTTCGTTTCGCATTTTGCCTGCGACGGAAAGCGCGGAATCGCGCGCATCGGCAAACAGCAGAACGGCATCGCCGGTTTGTGCCTCGGTGCGTTCGCGCAGCTGCGCGATATGTTGTTCGCCGATGAATTTCGCAGCGGAACTTTTCGTGCCGTCCGCAGCGAGGGAGACCCAGACCATGCCTTTGGCACCGTTTTGCTTCGCGAGCTCGGTGAGCGCGTCGAAATCGCGCCGCGATAGCGATGCACCGCCCGGATATCGCAGCGCGACGATCGCGCCGTTGCTTTCGATGACGGATTTGAAGACGACGAAGTCCGTGCCCGCAAAAACGTCGTTGACGTCTTGCAGTTCTAAACCGAAACGCAAATCGGGTTTGTCGCTGCCGAAGCGCGACATCACCTCAGCGTGCGTGAAGCGCGGGAACGGCGGAAGTTCGACGTCGAGCACGCGTTGCCAAACGTACCGTATGCCCGACTCCATGAGTTCGAGAACGTCTTCTTGCGTCGCAAACGACATTTCCACGTCGACTTGCGTAAACTCCGGCTGGCGATCCGAACGCAGGTCTTCGTCGCGCATGCAGCGCGCGATCTGCATGTAGCGGCCGAATCCCGAGATCATGAGGACTTGTTTGAGCAGCTGCGGCGACTGCGGCAACGCATAAAACGATCCGTGGTGAAGACGGCTCGGCACCAGATAATCGCGCGCGCCTTCGGGCGTCGATTTGATGAGCATCGGCGTCTCGATCTCGAGGAAGCCGCGCTCGTCAAAGAAATCGCGCATGGCCTTGACGATCTTATGGCGCACGGCGATGTTGCGCTGCAAACGAGGGCGGCGCAAATCGAGGTAGCGGTACTCTAACCGGAGGTTCTCATCGACGTCCTCGTCGCTGTTGATCGGAAACGGCGGAACCAGCGAACGGCTGATGACTTCGAGTTCATCGACGCCGACCTCGACCTCGCCGGTCGCAAGTTTCGAATTCTCGGTACCCTCCGGCCGCCGGCGCACGGTGCCGCGCACGCGAATGACGTCCTCGTTGCGCAGATGTTCGGCGTCTTTGAACGACGGATGCTGCGGATCGAAAACGATCTGCGTGATGCCGTCGCGGTCGCGCAGGTCCACGAAGATGAGCCCGCCGTGGTCGCGGCGCCGATTGACCCATCCGTTGAGCTCAACGCAGGTATCGACATCGGCCGCGCGCAGCGCGCCGCAAGAGCGTTTGACCACTAGACTAGGCACCTTGCTTGTCTCCTAACGCATTTTTGATTCCGGAAACGTAATAATACTGTTGAATGAGGCTGCGCGCAAACTTCGAGCGCTGCGCGCGCCGGTCAAAATAGCCCAGCATCCACGGCATCTTCGTAAGGGCCGTATGCAGCCCGAGCGAGAGTGGCGTCATGCCGAGGTTCGCCATCACCGCAAAGTCGGGATGCTTACGATAAAAGCGCACAGTGGACCGTCCGGCGAGTTTCATCTTTTCAACCTGATCGTCGTGCGGCACGTCCTGGCAGTGATAGTTGATGGCACCGGATTCGTACAGAATCGAGATGCCGGCTTTCTGCAGGCGATAGCCGAGTTCGAGATCTTCGTGTCCGTAGCCGGTGAAACTCTCGTCGAAGATGCCGACCGCAAGCAAATCCTCGCGGCGCACCGACGCGTTACCGGTCAAGAAGTACAACCAACTCAGTTTCTTCCGCGAGGGCGGATGCAACGAGCCGCGCTCATCCGGATGTTCGCGCTTGTACTCGTAGTCCTCAATGGACTTGACTTGCACTTCCCAGCCGACCACCGCGATCTTTCGCTGCTCGCGATGATGGCGCAGATGCGCCTCGATCAGCCCGCGATCCGCGATGATATCCGAATCGTTGAAAAGCACGACCTCGCCTTGTGCCTGCCGTACTCCGGCGTTCCGCGCCATTGCGCGTCCGTTGTAAGAACCGGGCAAGTGACGCACGTTGGGATACTGCGCGTGCACCGATGCGAGATACTCTGCGGTTCCATCGGTAGAGTTCGAATCGCAAATGAGCAGCTCGTACGTATCGCGCGCAACGCTCTGTTCGAGCAGCGACGGGATGACGTGCTGCAGCGTATCAAGCCGGTTGTACGTCGGTATGACGACGGAAAGTTCAAGCATCGAGTAGGTGTGCAACAGCTTCGAGGATATCGGCGCGAAACCGCGCGAGCGATTCGCGCGCCTCATTAGCCGGCTTGCGAACCAGCTCGCACGGCACGCCGTAAGGCGCCCATTCTTGCGAGTTCAGCCGGAAATAGCGGTGTTCGAAAGCGACGACGGTGGGCCTGCGCACGGCGCTTGCGACATGCGTCGCACCCGTGTCCACCGTCACGACGATGCGTGCTCGCTCGAACACGGCGGCCCAGCGATAGAAGGGCAGGCCGCCCAGCAGCAGGTCCGCGACGCGCGTGTCGGCGATGGCGTGCACGTACTGCTCGCATTCCGGCGCGTACGTTACGACCACCGGCACGCCGAATTGATGCAGTTCGCGAATCAAAGCAATCGTCGAATCAAGCGTGCTGCCTTCCGAAAACCACCGCAAACCTAAATGCAGCACGATGGGATCGCGCGGCAGGTAAGCAATCGCTGCGCGGTCCTCGTCGCTGACATCCAAACGCAGCCGCTCGACCCGTTCTTTTGCGCCACCCAGAGCAACGAGATCGATGAGCTGATTGACTTCATGGCGCACGTGGCGATGCGGATCGCGTTCCGAGAGATCGGGATCGGCCTCGGAGATCATGAGCCGGTTCACGTAGAAACGCGCCGTGAGCCGCGCTACATATCGCCGCACATACGTGTAACCCACCCGCACTTTTGCGCGTGTCGCACCGACGAGCGCGAGATCGGTGCTGCGCGGCGCAAGAGCAATCGCCAGATCGACGCCGCCTCGGAAATGCTCGCCGAAGGCCGACGGTCGCACACCATTCGTGAACTCCACGATCTCGTCGACGTCGGTATTGCGATCCATGACAACCCGGTTATGCGGGCTGCACACCATCGTGATTCGCGCATCGGGAAATGAACTGCGCACCGTCGCGATCGCCGGCGTGGAAAGGATGAGATCGCCGATCCGGTCAGTGCGCGAGAGTAGAATGTGCACGTTCGAGCTCTTCGAAATACGCTTCGCCGGCGAGGCCTCGTGCTGCGCGCAATTCGCTGTTGGAAAGAGGACGATCCACGGACAGATCACCCAGCGCCGTGCGGTATTTTCTCGCCATGTCGACGCCGCGCATCCATTTGTGAACCAAGCGCTGAACGGCGTTATCGCCGGTCGCCAGATACGTTCGCCAGTGCGGATGCAGCTGAGCCAGCTGTACCGCGGTGCGGGCCTGCGCGCGCGCTTGACGGATCATCTTCTCGACGTTGGCGCTGCGCAGCCGCGGTTTATAGTGATACACGAGAGCATTTTTATTGAAAACGGCTTTTACGCCGGCAAACCGCAAACGCAGCCCGACGTCGATGTCTTCCCATCCGTACTCCGCAAAATTCTCGTTGAACCCACCGATGGCGCGGATGGTCTTGAGCGGAACCGACACGTTCGTCGTCCAGAAAAAGTTGCCGCTGTAATCCTTGAGCGACCACACGGGCGGCGGCAAATCTTCGAAGTCTTCAACGTTTATCGCGCCGCCTCGTACGACGGCGAACGGATGGCGCGCGTGCGAACGCAAGTGCTCTTGCACGAAGTTCGGAAGCGGCAACACGTCGTCGTCGATGAAGATGATGCGCTCGCCCGTTGCGCGCGCGATGCCCGCGTTGCGTCCCTTTGCCAGGCCGGAGTTCGGTTGATTGATCACCGTAAACGCGCAAGGAGCGCGCTCCTGGGAACGGGCTATGACCGACGCCGTGTCATCCGTCGAGCCGTCGTTGACGAGCACGACTTCATACGTATCGGGATCGACCGTCTGCTCGAAGCACGCGTCAAGCACGCGTTCGAGGAGTTGCGCACGGTTGTACGTGCAGAGCTGTATGGTCGCCCTCATGGGGACGCGGGGTTCGCCGCAACCGAAAGCGATTCCGCGGCGGCGAGGATGCGCGGCACGTCCAGGTTAGCGATGCACGCGTAATCGGGGCACGTCTCTTTGCGCTCGCCGGGGCGGCACGGATAGCTCGCGCGCACGATGGCGGTGCGAACACCGAGCGGTGCCCAACGTTCAGGCGTATCTGTTTGGAATGGGAAGATCCCGACCGTCGGCGCTCCGACCGCAGCGGCAATGTGCATTGAACCCGTCGTTATGCCCGTAAAAAACCGCGCGCGCTGCGCCACGGCCCCAAACCCGCCGATTGAGGTCCGCCCCGCAATATTCACCGCGCCGCTCTCACGCGCGATCTGTTCGACGATCTCGCGATCCGCATCGGTTCCGCTGAGCATGACGTCGACGTCGAAACGCTGCCGTACCGCGCGTATGAGTTTGACCCAGCCGCCCGTCGGCCAAATGCCTCGCTGCGGCGCAATAGCGTTCGTCGTGTGCACGATGGCAAACGGTCGATCGACGAGCGATAACGACTGCAGCAGTGCCTGCGCCTCTTCGCGATCCGTTTGCGTCGTCTCGAAGCGCGGCAACACGTCTTGTGTATCGCAGCCCAGAGCGCGGGCGTAGTCCAGCAAAATGTCCGCCCAGTGTGACGTGAGGTCGCCCTGTTCGCTGCGCACCGTAACGCGATGCGTGAAGCGCCACGAGTAGAGGCGCCGCGCCTGTCCCACGCGCACCGGAATGCCCGCCAAATGCGGCACCCGTGCGGTACGCGGCGTCGCCCACGTTACGACCGCTGCATCGTAGCCGCGCGATGCAAGCGGTCGCGCGAGATCGCGTTCGTCCTCACCGTTATCTACGAGCACGTTATCGATGTCCGGAATGCGCTCCAGCGTTGCCACGTGCGAGGCGAGCGTGATCGCATCGACGGTTTCGTAACGGTCGTGCAGTGCACGCGCAACGATCGATGCAACCAGTGAATCGCCGATACCGCCACCCGCGCAGTACAACAGCGCCTTAGCGGCCACTGTCAAGCGCTCGCGCCAACTCCACGGTGTACACGCCGTCTAACAATTGTGCACGCGCGATCGAGCGAACGCCGGCGGGAAACCGCTGATCCGTAGCCACGCCGGCAAGCCACGGTAAAAGACGTTCCGTCGCTTTCGCTCGCGCGAGGTTCGCCGCATACGCACCGGTCGCAGATTTTACGCGGCCGCTTGAATTTTTCTGTAAAAAGCGAACCGCCATGCGTGCTTTCTCCATCGCTTTTTGCAGCTCGGATTCCAGCGTCACATCCTCGGGCGGCTTCACATGCCAAATGTACGCATCCCATGCAAACTTCGCGCGCATACCATGTTCGCGTAAACGCACGCCGAGCTCGGTGTCTTCCCATCCGTAGAGATGGAACTGCTCGTCGAAACCGCCGACGGCGTTGAGCGCTACCCGCGGTATGGAAACGTTGCACGTGCACAAAAACGCGCGTGAATAATTTACAAGCGTCGGTTTGGGCCGCTCGTGATACGACGGCACGTTGAGAATTGGACCGCTTACCACCAGATTGCTTGTCGTGTGTGCGACGTCGTGGGCGGCGAGAAACCCTGGGGGCGCGTAGACGTCGTCGTCGCAAAAAACGACGAGATGCCCTTGAGCAACGGAAATTCCACGGTTGCGCGCAGCGCCGCGATTGGGACGTTCCTCGAACACGTAGGTTATCTCGTAAGGCTGGTTTTCGCGCGCGTGCTCGACGATCTGCGGCGTCGGATCGCTCGATCCGTTGTCGACGACGATGACCTCGAACGATGGCGCGCCAATCTGCTTGCCGAGCGATTGCAGCGCACGGTCCAGATAAGCGGCGCGATCTTTTGTTGCAATGACGACGGATATTCGCATGCTGTTATCCCGCTGACGTTGGAAGAGCGAGCAGGCCGGCAGCCATACGCGCGGCGGCGCCGGCGTGTTCGCGATACAGGTCCGAAAGCGCCTGCGACGTGCGCGCGAGCCACGCGCTATCCCCGGCGCGTTCGAGCGCGACCCGCGCAACGCGGCCCGGCGTGAGCGTACCGTGGAGTTCGTGAACGATTTCGGCCCGCGCGTCGATATTCGGCTGCGTGTGATATTTGAAGCGGCGCGCATAGGCGACAACCACCGCGCGTTTGGCCGTGGCGCCGATGAGCGGAATGCGATCGAGATACGTGAGTGGACCGTTGATCGCCGGAATTTCGGGCGCATTGATCGGCGTGCACGCCACAACCGGTTTACCGATGGCGGCGAGTTCTATCACTTTTGTTCCCGGTATAGTGACGACGAGCCGCGCCCGCGTTGCACCGGCCAACGCGTTGCGCATGACGGGAAAACGAATGCTTCCGTCCGCGCTCGCTAAAAACACGCGGCCGGACTCTTCGATCAGCGTTCCACGTTTCGCATAAAAACGCGGATCGCCGCCCGCTTCGACTGCGGCGCGCAGCGACTCCAGCTTCGTGAACGGCGAGATCCCGAAGGCAATGGGAATCGCCGGATCTTCGCGGCGCATCGCCAGCGCCGCCGTAAAGAAGAACGGAACCAGATGCTCTACTTCATAGCCGCGCGATCCCGGCATGATCAAAATACCGTCGGTAGGCGTGCCGGGTTCCGGCTGCGCGGAGGCTTCCATGAAGGCGCCGTCGACGGCAAGGTTGCCCACGCGGTCGATCTTCTCGGGCGCAATACCCCATGCGCGCAGCTGTTCTTCATTTGCCGAATCGACCGCGAAAGCGCGCGCGGTTTCACGTGCATACCTTGGGCGAGAGAATTTGTACGAGGTGAGTGCACCGCCAAAGCGTTTATGCAACCGTGCTGCGTGCATGAGGTCGCCACCCAAATAGAGCACTACGTCGGCGCCTTCCGGCACGCCGTCAACGCGCGCGCCGAACGCGACCTTCACATACGTCTTCGGATCGTACACGTGCGCTTGAGGGAAAAGTGCACGCGCGAGCGCCGCTTCTTGTCCCGTCGCATAGTCATCCGGAACGTAGAAAATATGCACGTCGGCGTCGGGACGCTGCGTGTAGATCTCGCGCACGAGCGGCCGCAGCCATCCGGCGGTCTCGCCGGGGCCGTTACACGTGATGGCGATGCGCATTACTCTGGGAGCGGCTCTGTCCGGCAATAGCGCGCGATGATCCGCGCGATCGTATCGGTCGTGCTCATGCCTTGCAGATGCGGCGAGAGTTTGACGATACCGCCATGGCGTAGCACGACGTCGCGCTCAGGCAGTTCATCTTCGCGGTACTGCGCACTCTTCACGTGCACGTCCGGTTTGATCGCGTCCAACACGACTTCGGGAGTCCGCTCGCCGAAACCGACGACAGCGTCAACGCTGCGCAGCGCGTCGATGATACGCGCGCGTTCGGCGAACGGCACAATCGGACGGTTCTCCCCTTTGAGCCGGCGCACCGATTCGTCGGTGTTCAAACCTACGATGAGTGCATCACCTTGCGAGCGCGCCCATTCAAGGTAGCTCACGTGTCCTGCGTGGAGCACGTCAAAGACGCCGTTAGTGAAGACGACGCGCTTGTTTTGCGACCGCAGCTCTTCACGCCATGTGGCAGCGAGCGAGCTCGACTCAAAAACCATGTTCGACCAATGCAAGAATCTCGTCGGCGCTCGCCGTGGCCGTACCGAGTTTTTCGACGACCGCGCCAGCAGCGAAATTCGCAAGTTGCATCGCCATCTCGATACGGGCGCCCGCGGCAAGCGCAAGCGTCAGCACGGCGATAACGGTATCGCCCGCGCCGCTGACGTCGAATACCGTGCGCGCGACCGACGGAATGTGCAGGCGTTCGCCGTCAGCCCCGAACAGCGACATGCCGTGCTCGCCGCGCGTAATCACGACGTACTGGCACCGCAGCCGCTCCAACAGTGTGGCACCTGCGCGTTCCAGTGAAGCGTCATCGGTAATGGCGATGCCCGTTGCCTGCCGGGCTTCGTGCACGTTTGGTGCGACGCAGGTTACGCCGGTAAACAGCCCGAGATTTTGCGGTTTAGGATCGGCCAGCACGATCGGACACGCGAGTGCCGCATCCACCAGCTCGCGTGAAAAGAGCCCTTTTGCGTAATCGCTCAATACGACGGCATCGGCGCTCTTCGCAAACTCGCGCACGATCGTGCACAGGCGCGCGCGGTCGCTCTCTTTAAGTTCGGCGGTCGACTCCCAATCTGCGCGCACGACCTGCTGGTTGTGCGCGACGACGCGTGTCTTTCGCGTGGTCGGACGATCGTCGATGCGAATGAGGCCGTCCGCCGAAATGCCTTCGGTCGCGAGCAGCTCGCCGACGTAATGCGCGAATGCATCTGTGCCGATTGCCGCTGCGAAATCGACATGCGCGTGCAGGGCGTGTAGATTATTTGCAACGTTGCCTGCGCCGCCGAGCGTAAACGAATGATCCGTTACCGCGACAACCGGCACCGGCGCTTCGGGAGAGATGCGCGTTACCGATCCCCAAATCCATTCGTCGACCATGACGTCTCCGACGACCAGGACCCGGCGTTGGCGCATGCGTTCGAAGAGTGTGCGCGCATCAACGGGCGCGAGGGTTTGCATCGCCATTACTTCTCGAAGATGATGCGCTGTTCGACGAGATCGCAGATGATATGGGCCATCACCTGGTGCACTTCTTGCACGATGGCGGAGTACCCATCCGGACCAAGCAGCACGTGATCGCAAATCTCGGCCACCGTGCCGCCGCCGTTTCCGGTAAACGCGATCGTGACGGCTTCACGCCGCTTCGCCTCTTCGAGCGCGAGGACGATGTTCTTGGATGTACCGCTCGTCGTCATTCCGACGACGACGTCACCGGGTTGAACGAACGCTTCGATCTGCCGGCGGAAGATGTGATCGTATCCGTAGTCGTTACCGACCGCGGTGATCGTCGACGTGTTGACCGAGAGCGCTTCACTATAGAGCCCGGGGCGCTCGCGCAGAAAACGACCGCTGAGCTCGGCCGCCATGTGCTGCGCCTCGGCAGCGCTGCCACCGTTGCCCATCCACAGAATTTTGTTGCCGCGGCGCAAGGCTTTGACCATCGCGTCGGCGATCGCTTCGCACTGATGACGGTAATGCGGCGCGTCAAAAATCCCGCGGCGATCCGCGAGCAACTCGTCAAAGCCACGACGGCCTTTGACGTCTAAGGTTCTATCCAAAACATCTCCTGGCCGAGGGATACGAGTTCGCCGTTCTCCGGAATGATGCGCGCCACCACGCCCGCGTAATCGCTGGTGATCTCATTGAACAACTTCATCGCTTCAAGGATGCACAGCACTTGCCCAGGCTCGACCCGGTCGCCGACGTTCACGAATGGCTCGGCATCGGGCGACGGCGAGCGGTAAAACACGCCGACCAGCGGAGCCGTTACCTTCTTGACGTTGGCCGGCGCTTGCGACTGAGATGACGAGGAATTGTTTGAGGGTGCCGGGGCTGCGCCGGGCTGGGCGCCCGCAGCCGGCATGACGGTAATTCCGCCTTCACGGCGCACCAGCTCGTAAATTTTGTCGCCGACCTTGACCTTGAGTGCATCTAAATCATGCTCATGCATGATCTCGAGGAGGTCTTTTATCGTCTGGGTCTCCGGCACTCCCTGATCTGATTCCATTTTCAACGGCGCTCCAGCCTAGCTTCCGCGC
>CAZRQS010000045.1:10727-15699 GCA_964602255.1 uncultured bacterium
GTGGGCGCCGCAATAGTCCTCTTCATCATTGCACCACTTCAACGAGAGAGGGCACGAGGTCTTTTCCGAGCGGGATCTTAGCGTCGGTGCGCTCGGCAAGATCGCGCAAGGTCGCGCTTCCGGCGGCCAGCTCGTCGCTTCCGACAATCAGCGCATAGCGGGCATTGTTGCGGTCCGCGATCTTCAGCTGCGCTTTGAGCGGGCGATCGTCGTAATCCATAAACACCGGCACGGGCAAAGAATACCGCAGCAATGCAGCAAGCGTTACAAGCACTTCGCGCGCCTGTTCGCCGAGCGCGATAACCTGGATGCCGCTGCGCTCGTATTCCGCGCCCGGATGCGCCGCTTCGACGATCATGAGCAATCGCTCGATACCCATAGCGAAGCCGACCGCCGGTGTGCTCGGACCGCCGAGTTCTTGGATGAGATTGTCGTAACGGCCGCCCGCGCAGACGGTACTCTGCGCACCCAATGCGTCGGAGGTGAACTCGAACACCGTGCGCGTGTAATAATCCAAACCGCGAACGATGCGCGGATTGACCACGTACGGCACGGCAATGTGCTCCAAATACCGCTTCACCGCTTCAAAATGTGCGCGGCATTCATCGCACAAATAGTCTTCGAACGCCGGCGCGGTATCGAGAAACGGCTGATCTTCCGGCGCTTTGCTGTCGAGCAAACGCAGCGGATTTCGTTCGAGGCGGCGCTGCGAGTCGGCGCTCAAACTGGCGAGATGCGGACGAAAATGCTCGAGAAGCGCTTCACGGTATCGCGGTCTGCACACATCGTCGCCGATGGAGTTGACGTTCAGCGTGACGTTGAGGCCGTACGAGCGGAAGAGGTGCATCGCGAGCGACATCACTTCGACATCCGCCTCAGGGCCTTTGAAACCGATGCATTCGACGCCGAATTGGTGCGACTGCCGGTAACGTCCGGCTTGCGGACGTTCGTAACGAAAAATCGGACCGACGTAATATAGCCTGGCGTTCGCACCTTGCGCGACGAGATTGTGCTGCAGCACCGCGCGCATTACAGGCGCGGTCCATTCCGGGCGCAGCGTCATCCAACGCTCGCCCTTGTCCTGGAACGTGTACATCTCTTTTTCGACGATGTCCGTCGTTTCGCCGACGCCGCGCACGAAGAGTTCGGTCGCTTCGAACATCGGGGTACGGATTTCGCCATACCCGTAGCGGCGCGAGAGCGCGTGAATACGCGACTCGAGCTCTTGCCAGCGTCCGGTCTGCGGCGGAAAGAAATCTTGCGTGCCGCGCGGCGCGGTGATCTTCGAAGCCATAAGCCTGGGGTGATTTAGAAGGCGCCCGAGTCTAACCTTTGCGCAAGCGCAGGGCCGACTAAAGTCGGAAGCCGCCGGCCGCCTCGACCAGCCAAGCTAGATACCGCACCAAGCACGCGTGATAGATGTAGCGTGGTTACGGCACTGCTCGTGACGTCGGGTGCGACGCTCCTGGAAAGCATGCCGTTCATTCTTGCCGCGGCGGTGTTACCCGTGCCGCTGCGGTGGAGCTCGCGGACGGTTCCGTACCTGGGATGCGGGTGTGGGGCGGGGCCTTCTGCGCGTTCGTTGCCTGCCGCCGCCGCAACGTGCTTGGTTTTCGGACCGCTCGTTGCGGTGGCGCGGCTGGCGGCAGCGATTGCCGTTGCGCGGTTTATGCCGCGTGCGGCAGCATGCGAGGCGCGCGATGCGACCGTCCTAACGCAACTGTACGCAATTGCGCCGGTTGCCGGAATTGGGGCGAGCGTTGCGTTCTTTGCCCCCACCATCTTCGGCACGCACGTCCCATCAATCACCGCATTTGCAAGCGGCGCGTTAGCGGCATTCATCATGGCGCCGTGTGCGCTGGGCACGGTCGGCTTTGCTGCAGCGATGCGCAGCTGGGTTCCCGGCGCAGCCGTAGGTTACTTATGCATCGCAGGCATTCTGGATCTGCGCACGTGGATGCGCGCATCGCATCCCGCCGTTCGACACGATGCGCTCGCATATGCGCTTGCAGCAATCGCTTGCGCCCTGGTTGCAGCGCGCGGCGGCGCCGGAGTAATACACCCGAAGATTGCTCTCGCATTATGGCCGTGCGCAGTTGCATGCGGATTTTTTGCGTACCGTTTTCGCTACGAATACAACGCACTGCTGCGCATCGCACCGGTGGTGATGCTTGCCGGCGCCGTACTCAGCGCGCCTCCGCCGGAATACCACGCGACGGAGACGACACTCGCGGATGCGTTTACCGGCGAGCGCATCGATTTTACCGGTCTGGTTACGCACACCGGTGACATAACGACGTTGGTGCGCTACGCGATTACATGTTGCCGCGCAGACGCGGCGCCCATCGTTCTGCGGCTGTTGATTGCGTCGCCCGCAGTGCACGGTTGGATGCGCGCACGCGGCGTACTCATTGAAGGACCGGACGGTTTAAGTTTGCGAGCCGATCAGCTGCAGGCGATCCCCGCGCCGATCGATCCGTTCGTGTACCGCTAGGTTTTCGGAAGGATAACGATCGTAAAAACAACCGGCTGTTTGCGCCCCGGCGGAGGCGTGGGCGACGCGCCGGGAGTGTTCGAGGTCAGCGTCATCGTTACGGTTGACGGTCTTTTTGCGGAAAAGACACCCTGCACGCCACGCACGTACATTACGCCGGCGCGGCTTCGCGCGAGCGCGGAAAGATCCGAAATTTGGATGTTCCACAGATACGGATCGCGCATTGCAACCGTGACGTTGTCGCCCACGTGCACGACGAGCGTCGTGCCGTCTTCCGCGCGTGAGAGTGTGAAGTCGACCGCTGCCAGTTGACGGTCGATCACGTCGAGCATTGCGTCAGCGTTCGGGTCGCGCTTATCGTTTGCACTTTTGGCTGCATCGAGCTCCGCAAGCAAGAGCGGTGCAGCTCCCGGTGCGAGCAGATGCTGCGCGGCGTCATTAGCAATGCGCGTGGCGAGCCGCGCCGCCCGGTCTGCGAACGCCTGCGACACGATGGCCGGGGGTGTCGCAGGAATCACGAAAGATTTTCCGTTTTACGCGGCTCGAGCAGCTCGACCGGAATCCCGTTCGGGTCCTCGACGAACGCGATCGCGCGCGTTCCGCTCGGCGAGCGCTTGACGTCTTTGAGGATCTTTACGCCCTTGCTCCTGAGCGCCTCGACGTACGGCTCCAGTTCCCCGTCGACTTCGAGGGCCAAATGCTCGTAGCGGTTGCCGAGCTCGTACGGCGGGTGTTCCTCGAGATCGTACACGAGTTCGATATATGCGTTCCAACTCTCACCCACGAACGCCATGTCGGCATTTCCCGGATAGTGGTACGGACCGTCGAGCAGTTTCAGTCCGAGTTTTTCGGTGTAGAAGTCAATCGACTGCTGCATGTCGTCGACGAAAATCGACGTATGAAGATAACGCGGCATGCGCTCACTATACCCTAATGCAGGAAGTATCTGCGAGTCGAAAACACGAGCGAAACGCCGAGCTTATCTGCCGCGGCGATGACTTCTGCGTCGCGCACCGATCCTTCGGGCGCGATGATCGCCGTGCACCCCGCCTCCGCTGCCGCTTCGAGGCCGTCGGGGAACGGAAAAAAACCATCGCTCGCGCACGCCGCGCCCCTCGCGTATTCGCCCGCGCGTTCGCCCGCGATCTGCACCGCACTCACGCGATTGGTCTGGCCGGCACAAATGCCGCGCGTCGCGCCGCCTTTCGCAATCACCACGCCGTTGCTTTTCACGTGGCGCACGACGTCCCACGCGAAAGCCAAATCGTGCCACTCTTGTGGCAACGGCACGCGTTTACTGGCGACGCGCCATGACTCGGGACTGAAACTGCGATCCTCTTCCTCGGCGAGCACGCCTCCGAGCGCGCTGCGCAGTTGCAGCTCGCGCTGCAAGCGATCGGGCAGATCGCGCACGTAGCGCATGATGCGCAAGTTCTTCTTTTTCTTGAGCAGCGCTAACGCATCGTCGTCGAACGCCGGCGCCGCTACGATTTCCAAAAAGAAGGACGAGAGCGCCTGCGCCGATTCGACATCGATCGGTGCGTCGACCGCGATGATTCCGCCGAATGCGGAAACCGGATCCGCTTCCAGCGCGTCGGTCACCGCTTTGGAAACGTTCGAGCGCTGTGCAACGCCACACGGAACGGTGTGCTTGACGATCGCGGCGCGAACGAATCGTTCTTGCTCCGAGCCGATATCTGCGCCAAGCGGCGCGCGCGAGAGCAGCCGCAGCGTCGCGTCGAGATCGAGCAGGTTGTTGTACGAAAGCTCTTTTCCGTGCAGCTGTTCCGGTAGGCTGTCCTTGTCACTCAAGTAGAACGCCGCGCGCAGCTGCGGGTTTTCACCGTAGCGAAGCGGCTGCGCGAGCGGCATCGTGAGCGTAAGCGCGCCGGGCAATTCACTCGGCAGCATCTCTCCTTCGGTCGCGAGATAATGCGCGATCGCCGCATCGTATTCGGCAGTTCGTTCAAAGGCCGCCACCGCCAAGCGCCGGCGCGTGCTTTCGTCAAGGCCGCCTTCAGGCAGCGCTTTCAAGAACGCCGCATATTGCGAAGGGTGGCTCAGTATCGTGACGTGCTGGAAATTCTTTGCCGCCGCGCGCATGAGCGAAACGCCGCCGATGTCGATCTGCTCGATGGCTTCAGAGAGACTTGCGCCTTCCTTCGCAATCGTTGCTTCGAACGGATACAAATTTACCACCAGCGCGTTCAAATCGTGGATCGCGTACGTGCGCGCCTGATCGAGATGCGTCGGGTTGTTGCGATCGTACAGAATCGCGCCGAAGACCTTGGGATGCAACGTCTTGACGCGTCCGTCGAAGAGCGCCGGGAAACCGGTCAGATCGCCGACGTCGCGCGCCTCGATGCCGTGCTCGGCTAAAAACGTACGCGTCCCGCCGGTTGCGTAAATGACCGTCCCGCGCTCGACGAGCGCTTTGGCGACTTCTGCCGCTCCGGTTTTATCTGAAAGCGAGAAGAG
>CAZRQS010000046.1:0-15647 GCA_964602255.1 uncultured bacterium
GCTGCTCGCGGCGGTTCTTATGTTCGTATTTTGGAATCAATCCTAGACGAGCTTTGGGTCGCGGCCCGTCATTCAAATGGCGGCCGCACTCCCACGCCGTTGCGCAGGCGTAGCTTTGTCCCTGCCTTTTGCTGATTCCAGACGTTCAGTCTTGCGACAATCGTCCCAATCGACGAGCAGTCGAGAAAGTCAGAGGAGCGAAGATCAATCACCACATCGCTGCTCCTAAGCGAACCGCGCGACCTCGTCGACGTTGAAGCGCGGAAGGCGCGGGAAGAGCTTGCTGTCGTCGCCGTAGCCGATATTGATCAAGTATTGCGACACCCAATTCCCGTCGGGGAAGAAGGCTTCATCGACGATCTTCCGCTCGAAGCCGACCATTGGTCCGGTGTCGAGACCGAGCGAACGAAGCGCGACGATGAAGTACGCCATCTGCAAGACCGCGTTATCCCATGCGAATTCGCGTTGCAGCGCGGGTTCCATCGCCGCGACCCTCTCTTTCAGCATCTCGCCGCGTTCCGGGAACGTGCGCGGAAAATGCTCGTAGAATTTCAAGTCGGTCGCGATGATCGCCGTGACCGGCGCTGCCATGGTCTTCTCGAGATTGCCGGCGAGAAGTGACGGGCGCAGCTTCTCTTTCGCCTCGGCGGATTCGACAAACACAAGACGCAAAGGGAGCCCGTTGGCGCTCGTTGGTCCCAACAGGGCAAGTTCCACAGCGCGTGCGAGCAGCTCGCGATTAACCGGGTAATCAAGGAAGCCGTTTGCCGTTCGGGCCTCGAGAAAGAGCGTCCGTAGTGCAGCCCCATCGAGTGCGCGGACTATCTTGAGGTTCACGATCTCATCCACCGTGCGAGGAATGCTCGAGTCGATCTGAAGTGCGTTCATGGGGAGTCCTTTTCCAGTCCAGCCGTTTAAACGACAGATGTCGCCTAAACGGCTAGCGTGGTGTATACTACTAGCGTCGGTTGGCCAAGTCAACCGACAAAGCGGCGAACTTGTCGCTTAGCCGACACTGACGGGAAACTGATGACAACCAAGACCTTAGAGCAGCCTCGCGTTGATCCGCGAGTTACGCGCACGCAAAATCTGATTCGCGACGCATTCAAGTCGCTGTTATCGGAGAAGAGCTTCGAGTCGACCAGCGTGCAAGACATCGCCGAGCGTGCGACGGTGAACCGCGCGACGTTTTACGCCCACTTTCAGGATAAGTACGCGTTGCTGGACACGGTGATCCGCGACGCTATTCGTCAGTACCTATCCGAAGGCGATCCGATGGCATCCGACGTGCGTTCCCTGCTTTCCGGTGTTGGAAAAAGCGTATTCGCCTTTGTCGCTGCGCATCGCAAATGCAAAGTGGATCGCGAATTCGAGCCGCAGTTCGAGCGCGCGATGGAAGCCGAAGTTGGCGAATTCCTAGCGCCGCGATTCAGCGCTTGCGCAGCGCACGTGATCGCTGCGGCGATGGTGGCCTCGGCCATGCGGTGGCGCGCCGGCGGGTGTAAGGAACCAGCGGATAAGCTCTTGCGTGAAATCGTCGACGTTCTCTCCGATGGGGTCGCCAAGACTTAACGCCGGCCGAGGCGTAGAGTTAGTTCGCTGCTCTGAAAATGTCGGCCCAGTACCTACTTCGTGGCAAAGGGCGGCAGAGTAAACGTTGTGCTGCATTGCGAGCCGTCGAGTCCTTTCGCCGACCTCGTGCGCACGAATTGCACCATGAGTCGCTGGGTGCAGGGAGTTGAGATGGTGTGCCCCGCGCCGCGCACTGTAACCGCTTTGGCGTTGCGAAGATACGGCAATTCTTCCTCGGCGTAGCGCGGGGGCGTCGTCGGATCGTCTGACCCCATGATCATCAATATCGGTACATCGCTGCGAACCGGATCGTTGAAATTCTTCGGCATCGGGCGTACGTTCCAAATTGCGCATGCGCGCCTTTGCGCGCGAATGCGCAGATCTCCAGCGAAGGAATGGGCGGCCGCCGCTTGCACCGACGCTTTCGAAATGAAGGGCATTTCGTCAGCACACGTATACGAGAGAAATGCGCCCCCATTGACGGCAGCCGTGAGAACGAGCGACATGCCATTGACGAGGTCGCCGAGCGGGATGTAGTCACCGCGGTATGCGCGTTCGATTACAAACGGAACGGACGCAGCATTTTCGGGATCGTATAACGCCTGCCGCAGGCGATCGACAAGCACTTCCTTTGAGATGCCGACGGTTTCGAACCGCTTAGTGGCGGCGTTCTTCACCGGGACGGGAACGGGACCACGGTCGAAGCGGCGCATCACCGCATTGAAGTGCTGCTCGAACGCTGGGAAATGCGAGTGGCAGACCGCGTCATGCGCGCATTTTATAAATAAATCATTTAAAGCGGTTTGAGCACCGTCGGGAGATCCAGGCAGAGGATCAAAATGCGGCGCGAAAACGCCCTCGAGCACTGCGCTCTCGACGTGTTCAGGATGACGGCGCAAATATATAAACGAAAAAAACGTCCCGTAAGAACCGCCGCTGAGCACGAGCTTCGGATAGCCGAGAGCGCCACGGACCTGATCTACATCGTCGACAGCGTTGTTCGTATTATAAAAATTGGGGTCGCTGGTCAGAGAACTCTCTGCGCGACACTTGGACACCAGCGCGTCCGGCCAGAGCTGATGCAGGTACGAGCTAGGGTGTTCCTCTGGAGCGAAATCGCATTTGAATGCGTGGGAGTCGCCCATCCCGCGGTTGTCGACAAAAAGAATGTTATAGCTGTCCCGCAGCTCTGACAGTTCCTTCGGAAATACACCGTCTGCGACCAGCGGCGCAAACGACGCGGCACTTTGGCCCGGTCCCCCGGCAATCAGCGCAATTGCACGATGTGTGGGACGTTTTGCCGGCAGCACGACAAGGTTCAAAGAAATGACACGGCCGGACCGCGTACTTCTATCTTCGTACACACCGAATGTGCCGCACTGGGCGGGGACTTTTGAGCGGCCTTGCGTACAAGGCGTCAGGTGCAGACCAAGCGTCGAGGGCTGGGCGGCGGCGACCTGAAACGGCATGAGCGCACAGCAAAGTGCCAGCAGAAGATAGCGTGCCATGCGCTGTATAATACGCGTCGAAAACGATTCCGACCCGCAACACACGCTACCTTCGCTCTGGAAACGTTCGAAAAACAAGAATTGCAGTTACGTCGAGCGGCAGCTTCAGCGGAAGCGCAGGAACGATATCGCCCGTAAGGTTGCTGAAGTACCCTGGCGCTTCTGCCTTCGAACGACATTCGTCCTCTCGCGTTGCCAGCGGGAAGACTGCGGCAAGCAGCAACTTTCGGATCGGCCGGCGCGTACCAAGTGCGACGATAGCCGCCTCGAGCGCATCGCTGTGGACTGCCTCTTTCATCAGGCGGAGCTCAATATCATCACAGTGCAACGCGACGGGAATGGCGTGCAACTGTATTTTCGCTCTGAATGGCTCGTATGCGCGTCGTAATGTTTCTACTGCTGCTCGTACGGTTCGCTGCTCTGCGGGGCTTACTACAATCTCATATCCAGCTTGCCAATCCGCCGTCCTCGCGGCGACGCCGGTAACGTGGCGCAAGCGTCTTAGTTGCGCGGAAACATCGTGTGCAAGCGCTTCCGATCCCGGTATTGGGGACGCGGCGCCTTTCTCGGAAGTGATGTCGGCGTCCAAACGGACTGCATCCGGCGATTGCCTCGTCGAAGCAGTAGCCATAACGGTAATAGTCGTCTGCTGATCCGGAACCGATATAGGCACTGCCTCCGGCATTTTTTGGTCGGCGTAAGCGCGCGCTATCGTCAACGTTTGCCGGCGCAAGCGTTGCCAACCGTGAGCCTCTTGTTCCGAAAAAGTGGTCGCCAGTCCAATCGCGCGGTAGTCTCTCGTATCCTGCGGCGGATAAAGCGCAAACAGCGACTGGTACTCAGACTTCACGCCCAAAATTTGCGCAAGAACTTTTGTTCGACGTTGAGCATCAAGTATTGCCGCGTATTCGGGCGAGAGACCGGCGTGCCAAGCCGCGCGGTCCGAAGCCATGCCGACGGTGTAGAGTTCCGGACGATCCGCTGCAATTTCCACTACGGGTCCGAATGATGGCAGCCATCCCGCGTAAGGAGTGTAAAAAGCGTCTGGACCAAACGCGCCCACCTGCGGCATTGCCTCAATGTGTGCAGCGTGAGCACCTGCAAACAGATACTGCTCGACCAATAACGCGTGTGTCGGTTCTGGTTGGGGCGTGTCGATCACGAGAGGATGGAAAATGTCCACAGCCACGGAGTGATCGTTCCACAGGGGCCACAACGACATCGGGCCAAGCTGCACACGAGGCAAAACGTATCGCGCCGGGGCTGCAAATGCAATATCACCGGCGCCTCCAATCGCCGCAAGTTCGTTTACTCGATTTATTGCATCACGGCTTGCCGCAAAGTCCAGCGACGGTAATGACGAGGCAGGCGGGGAGCGAAAGAGATCGTACGTTAGGAACTGCGATACCGAAGTTATGCGCGCTCCAAGTTCAGCACGAACCCTAGCAATCGCGGTGCGGATCGCATCGCGTTGTTCGGCAGCCTTGTTGATCCGTATTTG
Organism: uncultured bacterium; assembly: GCA_964602255.1. Taxonomy (GTDB): domain Bacteria; phylum Vulcanimicrobiota; class Vulcanimicrobiia; order Vulcanimicrobiales; family Vulcanimicrobiaceae; genus CAZRQS01. The sequence continues at coordinate 4,582 of CAZRQS010000046.1, forward strand.
CACAAACCAGGTTGAGCTATTCTCGTTCTGACCGAATTCATCGGGGCTCGCATCGATCCCAAGCTTTCGAAAAGCAGCGACGAGCGCGTCCTCCATCGTAGGACCTCCGAACGACGCAGCATGCACTTCAGCGGCGGGAATAGTCGCTTTGACAAGAAGGGTGTCCGGAAATATCGTATCCTGCGCGACGCCGTATGTTAGGAACGCTGGCCGGTTTCCATTCAACCCATACGCATTATACGTTGCCGTCGGATCGGGAACCAATTCATAGCGAAGCACCGGCGTTCGGTAGACTTGATACGCTCCAGCCTCCCCCACTCGGTACTGCATTACGATTTGCTCCGTGCAGGGATCGGAGTAAACCCGGCACGATGGCAGCTCAATCGCCTTCGCGTATCGGGCACCAGGCTGGACGTCGTGCGGGGGAAAGGCGATCGACTCTGCGGCGCTGTGCAGGCGCTGCTCCGTCCATTCAGAGCCTGTGCGCACATAGAATATGGTGCTTGTTTCATCGAAATAGACCGGCGCACCGGATCGGTTTACGATCGTCAATGTCGCCATCGCATGTTGCGTGGAAAGTACACGCGCATGATCAAGCGTTACAGAAAGTGAAAAGCGTCCGTCGGCTAGCGCTGCGGTTACCGTGGCGTACATCACCGCAAGGCATAGTACACCCGTTCCGAAAACCCTCACAGTTATACTATCGTCATATTTTGTCACAATGTGACGGACTAGCAGCAGTTGTCGGCGACACGTCGGATGGGCGTCTGTAAATCATTCACTTATCCCGGCGGGACAGTCGCTGATGGTTTGATCGGACTTAGCTGCATCGTGATTTTGTTGTGCAGGTGCGTGACCACTTGGCTCACCGCATCAACTAGCTCATCGCCGACGCCGTGGGCGCGTGCGAACGGCGTAGTCACCCAAAGTTCGATCATGCGCTTTTTCTTCGAAACGCCGGTCATAACGCCCGCTTGGAGCAGCCTGCGTGCGTTCTCAGCGGCTTCCAGGATGGCGGCGGTAACGTGTGGCGTTATGACAAACCGCAGATTGGGGCGTTCCGGATTTAGCATTGCTCCGCTTGCGCTGGGCGCAAACGTCTTTGGATGGACCGCAGATGAACCGACTTCTTTCTCACTGCTCGACGCGTTCGTCGATGCCGGGTTCAATTTCATCGACACCGCAGACACGTATTCGCGTTGGGCGCACCACGGCGTTGGTGGCCAATCCGAAACAATTCTCGGCCGGTGGTTTGCCAAGAGCGGGAAGCGCGACCGCGTCGTCCTGGCGACGAAAGTCGGCGGTCAGATGTCCGAAACCCGCCGCGGTTTATCAAAAGCATACATCCTCAGCGAAGTCGAGGAATCGCTGCGGCGCTTGCAAACCGATCGCATCGATGTGTACTTCGCGCATTTCGACGATGAATCTACGCCGCAAGAAGAGACGCTCGAGGCCTTTAACGACCTGGTAACAGAAGGCAAAGTTCGGACCATCGGCGCATCGAACTTTACCGCCGCGCGTCTAACATCGGCATTGGCGATCAGCGAGTCGCTCGGTCTTGCACGGTACGACGTGATGCAGCCGGAATATAACTTGTACGACCGCGAGAACTTCGAACGCGACTTGCAACCGGTGTGCGAGGCCGCGGATCTCGCCGTCATCCCGTACTTCTCGCTCGCTGCGGGATTTTTGAGCGGCAAATATCGCGGTCAAACGGATCTCCTCTTTCGCGCGCGTGCGAGCATGGTGCAGAAATACCTAAATCCGCGTGGATTACGGATTCTCGACGCGCTCGACGCCGTTGCGGCGGATTTCGAAGCGAAGCCCGCACAGGTCGCGCTCGCATGGCTGCTCACACGTCGCGCGGTCACCGCGCCGATTGCTAGCGCAACGTCACTGCCTCAACTCGCCGACCTCATTGCCGGCGTGCAATTACAACTCGACGACGCTGCCGTCCATATGTTGAATGCGGCGTCCGCTTCTACCGATTTCGAACTTACGGCTGCGATGCGGCGTCGGCGATAAATGAAGCGGCTTTCCAGGGCATTGCGCCGTACATTTCACTATGGGTAAGCCACTTGGTCGCACGAATACGGGTATTGTATTCATGCAGTCTTCGCCAACAAGGAGCACTCGAAAATGAAATCGCTTCTTCTTCTCGTTACCGTGCTCTCGATTGCTACGGCGGCAATCGCCGCGCCTATGGCTACCGTCACGCTCGCGCCGGTGCGCGGCTCAACTGCACACGGTATGGCCGATCTCACGCAGCGCGGCTCCGATTTGATCGTCAGAATAACGATGAGCGTCCCGCAAGGGCCAAAGCAGCAGGCTAACGGACAGCCTCGAGTGAGCACAACCGCGTACGGCGCTCACATTCATCGCGGCAGCTGTCCAAATCCGGATAAGAAGCCGCTCTATCCACTCAATACCGTAACCGGCGGCAAGTCAACTACCGTCCTCAAAAACGTATCGCTCGAGCAGTTGGCCAAGGGACACTACACGATCAGCGTGCACAAATCCGCGCACGACCCGACAAATCCGATCGCGTGCGGCGACGTCCGGCTGCTGAATCCCGGAGGAACGACTCAATGACGTAAACGCATCGCGTCTTAATGTTACTCTAGCCGAAGCGCTTGCGGCGCGCGCTGCGGTTGCGCTTGATCTGGCGTAGCAGCCGCTGCGTCTCGAACGCCGCGCCTTCCGGGATCAGGTGAAGAATCTCGCTGGTCCTGAGCGCCTTCGCGAGCTTTGGCGCGACGAGACTGCGGTGACATGCCTCCGGAATTCTTTCGATGCAAAACAAGACCGGGGTGCTGAATGGTTCGAGTTCACGCGCAAGCGCAGAAAAGTCGAAACGGCTGAGTGTACGCGATACGTACTTTTCGATGTATTCCGGAGCCAGTTCGGTACGCTCCGATTTAAGCCGCTTTGCTGTATCGTCCGCCGCGTGCTGCGTTGCGAGCGTGTCGTTATCGGGCGCGAGTTCGAGAATATGACGATACTCAATTTCACGTGCCGCAAGTTCGGCCGTTAACCGCTCCGCATTGGCGAAGGTGTATTGCGTACCACGCACGGCCCGCCGACGGCGGATATCCAGCAGCACGTCCACGCCCGCTGCCTCGAGAGCGTCGAAAAATGCCGCACGTGTCGACCCGTAAACGCCGATGGTACAAACCTTCACGACACGCGAAACCATGGTATATCTGCTTTTCCCACCCTAGAAAAACGCGCGCAGGCAGCCGCTTGCAACGCTAAAGTTCCCCGTCCTGCGGGACCTCCGTCCCTTTTTGACGGCGCTCGAAGTCCCTATGATTTTCAACGCTTGCACTTAGCGCCGCCGGGAGGGCGCATACTATGAAGGTAAGTCGCGTCCTTACGTGCGCAGTCGCGCTTTTTTTACTTGCTGCCTGCGCCGGTAGCCAAAGTTCAGTTACTTCGACACCGCCGGCAGGCGGCGCAATATCCGGCGCTTCTTTTGCAACTTCTTCTATCGCGCGCTTCTCGCGCTTTGCGGCGCCGGAGGCACCCGGCGGCAGCATCGTCATCGGCGCCGACAACGCCGTGTATTTGAATGGCACGCATCACTTCCTGAAGTTCAACGGCACGTTCAAAATGATCGCGTACCCCTCATCAGGGTCAGGCGAATCAGTCATTACTGGGACGGGCGTGGGTGAGCTCACGCGTGGCCCGGGCGCGAGTGGAACTGTTTGGGCGCCGCTAACGCACAGCGCTCCGGGCTTCCCGTATTGGTGGACCGCGGGCCGGCTACACGTATCGACTGGAACAGCTGACCAGTCTGCTACGCTTGGTAATCAGCACGACTCCGCGAGCAGCCTCTATTGGGGTGGAGACAACAACATCTGGATCACGCACTTTGACTCTACGTCTTGCACCTGCGGTTCCGTCATGATCGTTGACAGCTCTTTCAACAACCTGGGCTCTTTCGGACCGGGGAGTAACGACCCCCTCGACGCTTTAACGAAGGGACAGGACGGGGCGATGTACGTCGCTACCGATCCGACGATACGAGCGGGCGTGACCTCGAAAATTTACCGTTTTGACTCTAGCACGCATAAGGTTACGAATTCGTTTCAGTTACCTGCCGGCTCGCACGTGAGTCAGATAACTCGAGGCTCGGATAGCGCGTTGTGGTTTACCGATACTGGTCTCAACAAGGTTGGCCGTATCACAACAGCCGGCGTCGTGACGTACCATACGATACCTACAGCGAACGCAGGCCTTGCCGGCATCACTCTCGCCGGCGACAACGCGTTGTGGTTTACCGAAAAGAACGCCAACAAAATCGGCCGCATCACGACTGCCGGAGCTGTAACGGAGTATACGATTCCTTCACCGGGATCACAGCCGGCCGGTATCACGGCTGTCGCTTCACATACGCCGGTATTGCTCTACTTCTCAGAAGCCAATGCTCTGGGCGAGTTGACGTTCTAACACCCTAGCAGCGCTCGCCGGGACGCTTTCCGTGCAGTCGGCTATGCGTTTTGCGCGACGCGTGAGGGGTATCGTTAGTCCGTCATTTATGTAGCGAGGACTCAAATATGCAAAAAGATATGTCGCCACTTCCCGTTCAGGGAAACGATGCAGTAGAGATTCTTCTCAACGACCACACCGCAATCCGTGATATGCTCACGCGTCTGACGGAAGCAACCAAAACGCAACAGCGCAAACAGATCATGGATCAGCTCAAAGGCGCTCTGACGATTCATAACGCGACCGAAGAGAACCTGGTCTATCCTGCGTTACGCGAAGTTGCCAGGAAGAAGGCGGAATCGCAGCACCTCTATCAGGAAACGGCCGAAGCCGACGTCTTGGTCTTCCAACTCGACACGATGCTGAAGGCAGGCGACGATACAAAGTTCGAAAAGACGGCGCAAAAGCTCCAGGAGGCTGTTCTGGAACACATGGACGAAGAAGAAGACAAGGCATTTCCGCAGTTGCAAAAGAGCGCAGAACCTCAGCAAACGCAAATGCTCACCGAGTCCGTTCGTGAGTTCCGAAGCTCGTTCCAGTTCAGCGCGCCTACGTCGCGTACGGAGAAGGGCGAAATCTCTCAGCCCCGCGTTCGCACGTAAGCAACTCACGCGGGGATGCTCTCTTGCCGAATTTCGCCTTAGCGCGAACGCCGGCAAATCAGCATCTCCGTGGACGGGCCTTCGCGTAGAATAGACGTAAGCACCATTTCAAGCGGGTACAGCACGGGTCCGGCAATAAAGCCGATTTTTGGATATCGACGGGCGCAAGCACGGAGTATACTCCAAAATTTTTTCAAACCAGCGTATCCGGAATCGATGGGCGTATTCATAAGGACGAAGACCGGGCGCCGCTCAACGATGGTAAGTCGGGCCGCACGGATACAGCCTTCAATCTCCGCGAGCGAGCGGCTGACTTGATTTTCGCCACGTAGGGTTTCTCCATGTAAGGCGTTCTCGGTGAAGATCAGGAGACCGCCGCGCTTCAGGAGGTTGGCGCAGTTCTGAAACGCCCGCTTATACCGCTGGTCGTCGATAATGTGAAATAACACATCCATACAAGATATTGCTTCGAACGTTTCCGCCGCGTATGGTAAAGCCGGCTCACCGATATCGGCTCGAGCACACTGCACATCTGGATAGCGTTCTCGCAGCCCACGTACCGCCGCTTCCGTGAGATCGCAACACGCGATGCCACGCACTCCCAAGCGCCGCCATAAATCGATGTAAAACCCGGTGCCGCTTCCTATGTCCAATACCTCGGCACGATCTACTGGTACAGCGAAACGCGAAAGCGCCGCGCCGACTCGCTTGACGAACAACCGCGCTCGTACTCGGTACATCCACTTGTTGAACTGTGCGCCCCAGCCCAGCCAACCCGTGTTTTCGAGCGTCGGGCCGTCATGCAAGCGTTGTTCCCAATACTGCCGGACTCGGGTTTCGTTCACACGCTTGCCAATTGGCCTGCAACGCCGTATGCAGCAGTCCAAAGCGTATACGGATTACCACGTTCGCCGTGAAGCCGCATCATCTGGTCGATGAGTTCTTTGGGTGTCGTGGTCTGTGTTACCAATTCGTCAAAGTCGCGAATGTAGGTCTTTGTCGCATCGATAATGGCTTGCGGGTCGTCATCGCGAGCGTTCGGGTCTTTCAGTAGACTCACAATCGGTTTGTACGGACTAACGTACACGTCCAGCTCGAGCGTACCGGTGGTAATAGTCATTGATACGTGATCGTGATATTTCCTATTAGCGCTGCGGAGAGGCCGTCGACCGCGGCAACAACGCGGTGCACCTTTGGCATTTTTCTGCATCGCGTCGGCCACCAATGCCGCGCGCTGCCGTCCCCAACCGGCTTTCTGGGCGGCCAAGCGCAGTACGGCGGTCAGTGAGCGTGAGCAAAACAATTCTCACAAGCTGTCGAACACTATCTCATAATGCAGCCTAGCGACACCCGAACGGGCGACTTCACCAAGCTTTGGGTCGGGCAAACTATAAGCATACTCGGAAGCTCCCTGACGATGTTCGCGCTGCCTACGCTCGCTGTGTTGATTTTGCACGCGACGCCGCTACAAGTCGGTGCACTTTCAGCACTGCAGACGCTGCCGCTTCCCGTCCTCGGGCTATTTGTCGGCGTACTTGCCGACCGTTTGTCGAGACGCCGAATCATGATGGTTGCCGATCTCCTCAGCTTTGCCGCTCTATTATCCGTGCCTCTCGCTGCCTACGCCGGAATTCTTGGGATACCGCAGCTGTACGGTGTCGCGCTGATAACCGGCGTCGGGGCGGCCTTGTTCGGCATTTCGTATCAGTCATATCTGCCCGTGATCGTTCCGCCTGAGAATCTTACCGACGCGAATACCAAACTGGAGTTTTCAAACTCGGGTGCTGCAATGGCGGGCACCGTAGTGGCGGGCGCGCTCGTGCAATGGATTGGCGCCGCAGCCGCTATTGCCGCCGACGCTTTCTCCTACCTCGTTTCGGTCGCCAGTCTTCTCGCAATCCGTTCGCGCGAACCGCTGCACGACGGACCGCCGCTCTCGGTTGGCCAAACGTTCGTGGAAATGCGATCGGGGTTGCATTTGGTACTCCGCTCGCATGATCTGCGATGCATTCTCGGCGCAACCGCGGTGACGAATTTTGGCGGTGGGATGATTGGGGCGGTGTTCTTTATTTACGCCTATCGTATTTTGCACCTAAAAGCCGGCTTGTTTGGACTCGTAGACGGATTGGCGGAGATTGGCTTTGTCGGCGCGCTGCTCTCGACGCGCATCCGCCGCAGGGTAGGACTGCGCGCAACGCTCATCGGCGCGTTGCTCATCGCATCATTCGGCGCACTGAGTACGCTCGCAGCCATGCGCGGCGCTCCCTATGTCGTGCTATTCATCTCTTCGGCACTCGTGGCCGTTGCGATTCCGATCTACAACGTGAACCAGGTCAGCTACCGTCAAGCATTGGTTGACGTTCGCATGCAAGGGCGGCTGAACGCCACCATGCGCACGTTCGTGTGGGGTACGGTTCCGCTCGGCGCGCTTTCAGGCGGATATCTTGGGACGCTCATCGGCTCGCCTATCACGATCGCGATTGGCGCAATCATCTCAGGACTCGCGGCGGTCTTCCTGTTGCCATTCCAGGAGCGCGCACGCGAAGGATCGTCTTAGAAGTTTCAACTCTCCAATTGCTGCGCAGTGTCGACGTCGAAAAAAGCGCCGACTTCATTGGTCTCCAGCACGCGATGCACGAGCGATGGATCGTCGCGAAGCAATCTTAGCGTGTCGCCGTCAGGCAACTTTTGAATCTTAACGCGAGCCCGCGCAGACAAGATCACCGGATGTCCCGGCTCGCCGGTCGCAGGATTGAACGGATACGCAACGTCGGCACCGGGCATCAGATCGTAAACCTGCAATATCAGGGCGTTCGTAACGAGCGGTTTGTCCGCTAACAAGACGATGAGCGCTGAATCTTGCGGAAGCGCAGCGTCGGCAAGCTTTAATGAATGCGCCATACCTCGTTCGGGAAATTCGTTGATGATTGTCTCGACATCGGCGCGCTGCGCCAAAAACTCCGCAACAGCCGAACCCCCAACCACCAGCGGCTGCCAATCGCGCGCTGCCTCTATCGCGTACTCAACCATGGGGCGGCAGCGAAACGGCTGCAACAATTTTTGACGGCCCATTCGCGAAGAGCGCCCTGCTGCTAGAATCACTGCACGCGGTGCGACCACGGAACCACGATCTACCAAATTATCGCTTGTCCCTCCGGCGGCTTGACTTGGAGCGCACTCCAGGTTCTAAGATGGCAGTGTGATTTCTACGAACGAAGGCCTGAGCATCGGCGAAGCGGCCCAGCGTCTCAATCTCTCCGAAGACCGCTCCGCTACTATGAGCGCATGGGACTCACACCTCCCGTCGAGCGAGCAAGCAGCGGCCATCGCCGATACGGCGAGCAGGACCTGATATGGTTCGAATTCGTGATGCGCATGCGCCGCACTTACGCGTGAAGGCGATCAAACGGCGCCCGCACGCTGCGCTCGACGTGGTCAAAAGAAAACTTGAACGAATCGACACCGGCGTCAGCGTCAACAGTTAAAGAAAGGCCCTCCTCAGGTGAAAAACCGTAAGCTCGGGCGGCTCGGCCCGGAACTTTTTCCCATTGGCTTGGGATGCATGGCGATGTCCGGCGTATACGGACCATCAGATGACACTGAAAGCATTGCAACTATCCACGCCGCAATCGATCGCGGGATAAATCTCATCGATACCGGCGACTTCTACGGCATGGGCGACAACGAAATGCTCATCGCCAAAGCGCTTGCCGGTAGCAGACGCGACCGCCTCTTCATACAGGTAAAGTTCGGCGCGCAGCGCGATCCGGCCGGAAACTTTATTGGGTTTGATGGCCGGCCGGCATCCGTAAAAACTGCGCTTGCGTACACGCTCAAGCGGCTCAATACCGAATACATCGACCTCTACCAACCGGCGCGTCTCGATCCAAGCGTGCCGATTGAAGAAACGGTAGGCGCCATTTCGGAGATGATTCAAGCCGGTTACGTGCGTCACGTCGGCCTCTCGGAGGTTGGTGCCGAAACGATTCGTCGCGCAAACGCCGCGCATCCGGTTACGGCGCTGCAAATCGAATACTCGCTCATGAGCCGCAGCATTGAAAGCGAAATTCTACCGGCTGTACGAGAACTGGGGATCGGCGTTACCGCGTATGGCGTTCTTTCACGCGGTCAGCTCGCCGGCAAGAAGACCGAAGGAATGAGCAGCAGCGACTATCGCGCGCATCTTCCACGCTGGAGCAGCGAGAACGAGAAACGCAATCTCGCGATGGTCGAGCGGCTCAACGAAATCGCGCGCGATAAACATGCGACACCGTCGCAACTGGCAATGGCATGGGTGTTATCGAGAGGAAACGACATCATTCCGCTCGCCGGCTCGCGTACACGTGCGCAGCTCCAGGATCTTCTCGGTGCGCTCGACATTGCGTTGACGCCCGACGATCTAGCGCAGATCGAAGCGGCGGTACCGGCCGAGCAGGTCGCCGGATCGCGCTACGGCGAGCCACAGATGGCTATGCTCGATAGCGAGCGCCGATCACAACAACCGATCTAACCAACAGCTCGTTAACTCACGGCTCTTGCAGCACATCGCCCGACGTTCGGAACATCGACAATGTCCACGAAACGCCGGGCGAACGCGCTGACTCTATATCGCTGAAGGTTACGGTGACGTTCCCGTACGTATGGCCTAAATAATTTATCTGGCCTTGCGAGACCTCGCTCGAAATATACATCAGCCCGTCACGCACCACATAATGAATGAGCCAACGCAATCGCGGCCCGGGACCTTGCGTGAAGTTTCCTTGCACGAGCGCCTGGCGCGTCGTAAAGCCGTCTTCATCAATCCACAGTTCTCGCAATCGAAAGATGCCGGGATCACGACGCGGAGTTAACTGCAAATGGTAGCAGGCGACGTCATCGACGATGTCGGTACCCTCGAGCCGGATATCATAGTCACTACGAACAGCAGTCACCATAGCAATCGTCTTAAGGTCGTCCGGCACAGGCGATGAACGTACTTGCGCCGTTTTAGAATTTGTCAAAGTCCGTACGGGAGCCAGTCCGAACGAATACGTCGGCGACAGAAGCGGTACGCCCAACAAGTCATATTGTTGCTGATGTGTTACCCGCATCGTTTTCGAGATGCTGACATCGCCGCCGCCCTCGATTGTAGGAGCCGAAAAGAGCTGGGAGTGCCTGGTATAGGTCAATGTAGCTTTTGTTTGTATGTTCACGCCATACGGAACATACGGATGCGCCGCTTCTTCAGCACTCGTCGCGTGAACGGTAATCGCGTTGTTCGCAGTGTCGACGAACGACTGATACGTATTCGTAATGCCGCGCGAAGCCTCGGTTCCGGACGTCCTCACGACATAAGATAAAAAGGGCGGATAGGTCTGCGAAGCCCAACGGCTGCGTGCCCGTGAATAGACGGCGTACGGGTCAGGCGTAGCGATGGCGAGGGCAAGAGTGACCGCTGCGATCATCGATTTACAACCCTCGCAGCGCGGCGCAGTGCCGCACGCGCAAGCAGCCGCGTGGAGTCGAGTACCGGCAAAGCTGAGTTCGCGTCATTGGTGAGCAGCGGGATTTCGGTGCAACCGAGTATCGCGGCGTCGCAGCCCTCGTTTTTCATGCGCGCGATAACATTCTGGAAGTATGCTACCGCTTCGGGTTTGAAGACGCCATAGACCAATTCGTCCATGATGACGCGATGCATCTCTTCGCGCTCCGCAGGATTCGGAAGCACACATTGGAGGCCATGCTCCGTCAGCTTTTCTGGGTACACAGCGCTCTCCACAAGAGAACGCGTCCCGGTGAGGCCAAGGCGTTTGAATCCACGCTCGAGCGCGTGTGCCGCGACCGCATCCGCAATGTGCAGCCACGGCAGCGGCGATCGGGGTTCAACATAGGAAAACGCTTCGTGAATGGTGTTATCCGGGCAGATCAGAAAATCGGCCCCGGCTTGCGCGAGCTTATTTGCCGAGGCGAGCATCAACTCGCCGACGCTCTGCC
>CAZRQS010000047.1:0-5195 GCA_964602255.1 uncultured bacterium
TGACTTCCGAGAAGCTCTTCGCATCGATGAACAGGTTGGCGAACACGTATCCGCACGTGTACGGGGCGCCGCGCGGCATGGGACTCCTCGCCGGATTGCCGGTGCAGAGCCCATACGACGCCGGCTATATCGTCAATCATTTACGCGAACATTCTCATGTTTTGGCGAACAAAGCCGGAAACAACACCTTGCGTTTTGCGCCCCCGCTCATCGTAACGGAAGAGGAGATAGGCCATCTGGTCGACGCTCTTTCCCTAGCAGCGTCGACTCTGCGCGAATAATTCCGTTTGGGCCATTGTCCTCTACCCGCTCTTCTCCACATGGAGCTAGAATCGGCGCATTATGAGGCTACGACGGCTTGTTGGACGCCCTTTATACGCTTTACTGATCATCACGATATGCGCATGCAGCGCCGGACAATACAATACGGCTGCGCCGGTTTTACCGCCCGCCGCATCCAACGCAACAGCAGAGTTTGGAAGCATTGCTTCCTCCGCGGCAGCGCCGGCGATCGTTCACTTCCGCTCCGTGCCCGCACCTCAGAGAACGGTCGGCGGGATCGTTATCGGCGCGGATGGCATGATCTACCTCAGCGGAGTTTCGGCTTTCCTTAAGTATGACGGAATACGTTTCACGCACTATCCGTATATTTTCGCAAGAGGCGACACGCAGCTGTTCGTTGTAACGACGAAGCTGCGCACAGGACCGAATGGAACCGTTTGGGTCGCGACGGATCAGTGCTGCGAAGTGCCCACGGGCTATGACTTTCAATATTTCGAAGCGTTGGGGCGTTCCAGTAATGTAGGGATCTCGGGCTTGGTGACCACGACCCACTTCGGCGCGGGCATTGTCTCCTTCACGCAGGCGCACGACGGGAACGTCTGGGCCGATATTGAGTGCGCTCCGCCGGTTTGTGGAGCTAATTCGTTTGTAACAATCCTCAATGCGGCGTTCCAGCAAGCGCCGGGCCCGCAAATTCCCCTCGGTGACACGTTGGGTGAAATGACGAGTGGCCCCGATGGAGCAGTCTACGCAATCGATTACACACCCACATCTTCCACGGTAAAGATCGTTCGCATGGATGTCACAACGAAAAGAATTACACGATCTTATGCTTTGCCGGCGACATTTGCAACCGGAACTATTAGCGATCTCACGAGCGGACCCGACGGCGCCCTTTGGTTCACCGCACGGAACGCAAACAGGATCGGACGTTTGAGGTTGAACGGAACCTTCACCTCTTACCGCGTCCCCACCGCGAACGCGGGCCTCGGTGGCATCGCCGCCGCGAGCGACAACGCCTTATGGTTTACGGAGACAAATGCGAACAAGATCGGGCGAGTGGCCCTCGACGGAACGATGAAGGAATATCCGATTCCGACGCGTGCGGCCGGACCAATCGGCATTACCGCAGGCGCGCCCTCGTGTACACCGGCGACGATTTACTTCACCGAAACGAGCGCTTTAGGAATTCTAACGTTCTGACCTAGTGTGACTATAATCATCCGGCGGGTATCACGCTTCGAGCTTCCAATGCACGCGTAAGGCCGGCTCGCAAGGCTTCGTAGTGCACGCGCGTTTGCAAATCCAGGTTACGGCCTTTCAATGCCGCCCCGAGCTTGCCACTGAGATCGCGTAGTTCATAGCGTGCAAACGCCTGCGCATCCCACGGCGTACCCTTCGGCGGCGCGAGGACGAGCGTGCTCAGAAGGTTTGCGTACCGGCGTTGCAGATTCCGATGAATGACGCTGCTCGATGTCGTGCGGCCTATATCGCCGTAAATGCTGTGCTGCGTCCACGCAAAGAGGTCGGCGAGCGTCATTGTTTGCCCCGGCTTGGCTTTCTGCGGCAGCTCGTCGATGCGCTGCAGCGTTAGCGGCGCAAACATGTACGCAAGCGCACGGTTTTGAAAGCGCGCAGCTTGCTCCATAACGGAAATATCGTGCCTTGCCGGCGGATCGTATCCGAAATTCACGAACGGCGAGTGCTCGACGTACACCAAGCGGCGCAGCGTCGCCGGCGAGAAATGCCACGCGTTATCGGAGAAGAGATACTGGTCGAGCGCCGCGTAGGCGCGCTGTTCTTCCTTTCGCGCTAGCGGTGTGAGGGGCATCGGGGCGTGGGGGTCGCCGCGCCGTGCGCGTGAGAGCGCTTCGCCGCCGATGAAATGCGCCATGACGGTCGAGCATTGATTGTACGCGCCGAGCAGCGTTCCGAACGATTCACGCTCGCTCTCGTACGGTTCTTCGGTGCGCGGGAAGCGGCGGTCGAGGTTGTCCATCAACCCGCGAAACATCTTCATCCGCATGCCGCACCACGCTATTGGGTCGCTGGTGAGCATGAAGTGCTCGACGCGCGGGTCGACGGCGTGGCCGCTAACCCAATCGACATCTTCATCGGAAGCAAAGCGGTAACGCGGGTCGGTCCACTGCGATGCCCATCGGCTGAGCACCGGCTGCTCGTCCTGCGGCGTTCTTGCACCGGGAACGGGCGCGTAACCCCAGTGAATTGCGTAGTAATCATATGGACCCAGCACCGTCTGCCAGTAGCTGCCCTGCCGTGTGCCCTTCGGCCATAGATTCAGCGGAGCGTATTCCATCACCGAACTTGCGACACCATACCGCGACGTAAAACTCGGATCGCGCAGCTGGGCCTGTGTGTACGCCATATGTCCAATGAAATTGTGCTGCAAACCGAAATCGTGCCCGGTTTCGTGCATAACGACGGCTTTAAGGAAATCATGGAGATACTGCGATGACGGCTCGCTCCCGTACATGAGGCGCAGCGCGACCGCGCCCATTGCGAACTCGTGATGCATTTGGCTGGTACCGCGCGCTTCCATGAGTGAAAACGAACGGCGTTCTGTGGAAGACGCTGTAGCGACTTCGTCTTCGTACTCACCCTTCCCGTACGACATCATATCGTGGTCGATGAGAATTCCCGTGTGGAAGACTTCTCCTGTACGCGGATTCCACAACAGCTGCGCTTCGGCAAAACCGTTGCCGTTCGACTCGGTTAGCCAGCGCACAACGTTGTAACGTATGTCATCGGGATCGAAGGCCGGATCGTCCGGCTGGTCCTGCACTTGCGTGACGTTGCTCACACCGATTCGCTCGAACGGTTTATTCCACGCAAGGATTGCCTCGCGAATAGCAGGACGGTATTCGATCGGTATCGTGTTGCTGAGCGTAAAGACGATTGGATTTTTCGCCGGGGATACGGGCCTGCTGGGATCCGACGGCTTAATGTTCCAGCGTACAACGAAGTGCTCGAACGGATCGTAGCGCTTTTCGCGCGCGAAATCGGCGTGAACGTCTTCAAAATATCCGACGCGATCGTCTATCAGACGCGGCATATAATCCGGCGAGGCTTGCAGTTCGGCGATGTTGTATTTGATGCGCATCATCACGCTGCGCGGATCCATGACCGTATCGATAACTTTGGGCTGCGTAGAGGCGTACGTCTGATCGGCCTCGACGATGACGTTTTTGGGAAACGCTTTCGTTGTTCCGAAGTGCGTACGGCTCGAGTCGAGATGGTACTGCGTTTCGGGCTGATCCTTTACTGCGATGGCGCCGTTGATGACGTCGGTGAGGTTCATCACGTCGCCGAGCAGCGCCGACATGTCGATGACCAAACCGTGCGTTTTCGGATTCTCGGAAACGACCGGCGCTTCGCCGATGACCGACGCGGCCGTTGAATTTTCTACGGCTGCCGCGAGCGGCGTATTCGGATCGGCCAGAAAACGTGTTGACGGCCAAAGCAGCGTGACGCGGTGCTCCGAACGATCGAACCGGAAGATCCGCGCTTCCTGATAGAACACCTCGCCCGAAAGGACGAAATATCCGCCCAGGCCGTTGGCGGGTACGGCATTTTCGACGTAGTCCTTGTTGAATTGATCTGGCGTGAGCTCGAAATAGACCTTGTCCTTGGCGCGCCAGATGGTGAACAGCCCATCTTGCTTTTGCGCAGTCGCCGTGAATTTTTCGTACGGCGTTAAATCTTCTTTGGCGCCGAACGTTCCGCCGAGTGGGTTTGAGCTGAGTGCCGCGGCACCCGCACCCGATGGGCGCGGACTGGGCTCGGGAGGCTTCGGCGTTGGAACGGGACTGGGTGAAGGCGACACTTGCGTTTGCGCGGATGCTGCAGCCGGGATTCCAAATGCAAGCGCAAATGCAAGCACAAAGGCAAGCAAAAAAAGAAGAAGCGTTCGCGTCATCATGTTAGTTACTCTAAACGCGCGCGCAAAAGCGAAAAGGGCCGCTAGACCTATTTCGTAAGTTGATTCACTAAGCAGCCGAGCGCTGGTCTACATGTTAATCTTCTACGGGCATCATGGCTCATTGGTCGCCTAGCTTACGTGAGTTGACATCGCAATCACCCGCCACCGTTTTGGCTCTTCTGACGTGTGCTGATGATGTTTTTTTGGGGCAAGCCAACGACTTTACAGTCGTTATTTCCTAGCCGCAAGCTTCGGCAACGATGGATCCCCGAAATCGCGCGACCGCCAAAGGCAATGCACCTGATCGAAGACTGCGTCAAAGCGCTGCGCCAAGCACCGATAGCTATAGTAGGCTAATAGCCATAGGTCACACAGTCCTAGGCGTCCATTCAGCGTGCGAGACGCTGGACTTCGCGCTCGATTTCACCGGCGGACTCGTTCTTGGCCATTGCAAGTTCATAGTTTTTCTGCAGGTTCAACCATACCTCAGGGGTCGTGCCAAAGTACTTCGCTAGCCGTAGAGCCGTGTCGGCAGTTATGCTGCGACGCCGGTTGATGATCTCGCCGATGCGCGTCGCCGGCACGTGAAGATCGATTGCCAGGGCATTCGCTGACAAACCGTGCGGCTTCATGAAATCTTCCAGTAGAATTTCGCCCGGGTGGACCGGTGCTAATTTCGCCATGTTCATCCTCATGGTTCAGAGTGATTCAGTGATAATTCTCGATGTACACGTTTTCCGCGTGGCCATCGTTCCACACGAAGCAGACGCGGTATGCTTGGTTGATCCGGATAGCGTGCTGACCGGCTTTATCGTGCTTGAGTTTTTCGAGCTGGTGGCTCGGGCCACGGAGGTCATGCAGCGACTCGGCCGCGTGAAGGTATTGCAGATGCCGATATGCCACGCGCTCGAACGCCTGAAAGCTCCGTATCACGCCCTCATTATATAACGTGAAGCGTTATACGTCAAGCATT
>CAZRQS010000047.1:5295-7900 GCA_964602255.1 uncultured bacterium
ATCCGTGCGGCGGTACGTTCGCGCAGGCGAACTGATCGGTGGTATCGGGGTCGTCACCGTTTACGAACGGGTAGAGCGCCATGTCAAACTTGCCGCCATATACCGGACCGCCCTCGTCCGCAGGTGCGACGAACTGCGTGATGTTGAACTGCTTGATCGTGACGTGTACGCCCGCGGCGCGCTCGTACTGAACCATGCTGTTCGCAACGATCGCGTCGCCCGGCGTCGCCGCTTGGATGATGAGTTGCAAATCGAGGTTACGACCAGACAATACGCGGCGCGCACCTTCGGGATTGTACGGCACGTCGGGATACGCGTTAGGATCGTACGCGTCGAAGAAGAGACCGCGTCCGGGATGCGTGCTGTCGACAGCGCCACGGTATGCTTTCCGCACGACGCTTCCGATATCGATCGCTTCCGCCACGGCACGGCGCACGCTCGCGTCGCGCAAACCCGGGCTTTGCGTGTTGAAGATAATGGAGCCGACACCGGCGACCGGCGTTTCCAAAACGCGATAGCCCGGGATGTGCTTGAGAAGCGGATACTGTGAGTAGTCTTGTTCGTTGAAATAGCCTTGTATTTCGTGAGTCTGTAGAAGATTGCTCGCCGTTTGCGGGTCGGGCACGAACCGGATCGTCAGGCGATCGATCTTCGGTCTGCCCTTATAATAATACGGGTTAGCATGCATAACGACGCGATCGCCGCGTATCCACCGATCGACGACGTACGGACCCGAGCCGATAGGCTGTGCATCGAACGGCAAGTGATTGAAGTCGGGGTATTTCGCGAGCACGTGCCGCGGGAGAATCGGAAAGCCTTGGGGGGCGAGAACGAGCGTGAGGAGCGGTGCAAACGGTTCTTTCAAATGAAGAATAAGCGTCGTGTCGTTGGGCGCTTGCGCCGAGGCAATGCGGTCGTACCCATACCGCGTTTGCACGTTGTTCGCGCGGTTGTTGATCGCGTTAATCGACCAAACGCAATCGCGCGCCGTCAGCGGACTTCCGTCGGCAAAACGCACGCCCTTGTGCAGATGGTAGGTAACCGTTAGTCCGTCTTTGCTGATTCCGCCGTTTTGCAGGGTTGGCGCCTGCGTTGCAACGTCGCCGATGAGCCGTCCGCGATCGTCGTACTTGACTAAATACGAGAAGAGCAGAAAGCCCCACTCCGTCGCGGATTGCCCGTTTTCGAGGGCGGGGTTGAGCGCCATCGGTTCGCGTTGCTGTGCGATTGTCAGGCCGGTGAGCGTGTTTTGAGTGTGCTGCCCGGCGCAGGCAGTAAAAAATGTAAGCGCTGCGAGGAGCAGCGCGAGCGGCTTCGACATGAACCGCTTAACCCGGCAATTCGAACGGAAGATTCGGATCTGCGGTGAGACTCATCGGATCGACGCGAACCGCGTCGATCTGTTGGAAGGCGGCGGCCGCAATCATAGCGGCGTTATCGGTGCAGTACTTCGGCGGCGGAATGAACGCGGGCACTCCGGAGCGCTGGCTCCACGCGCGCAGTGCTGCTTGCAATGCGGAATTGGCGGCGACGCCGCCGGATAAGACGATCGCCGTGTACGCCCGGCGTTCGAACGCCGCGTCGACGCGGTTCATCAGCACGTCGATGACCGCAGCTTGAAACGATGCGGCGACGTCGGCTTTCGCGGCCTGCGCGCCGGCCGGCGATTCAACGAAATACCGGACAGCCGTCTTCAACCCCGAGAACGACATGTCGAGCGATCCGGCTTCCGGGCGATGCCGCGGAAACGCGATGGCCGCAGCGTCGCCTTCGCGCGAAAGTTTATCGAGAGCGGGACCGCCGGGAAAACCGAGTCCGAGCAGGCGCGCCGTTTTGTCGTACGCTTCACCGGCAGCGTCGTCTCTGGTTCGCCCGATGATGTGCATCTTCGTCGGACTCTCGACTTCGACGAGTTGCGAATGGCCGCCGGAAACGAGCAGCGTCAGAAACGGATACTGCGGAACCTCTTCGCGATCCAGGAATGCCGCGTAGATATGGCCGTGCAAATGGTTGACGCCGTAGAGCGGTTTGTCGAGCGCAAACGCGAGCGCTTTGGCGGCTGCGACGCCAACGACCAAACTGCCGATGAGCCCGGGGCCACGCGTCACCGCAATGCCGTCAATCGCTTGCAGCGACGTGCCGGCGCGGTCGACCGCATCTTCAACGGCGGCAGAGAGCAGCGCCACATGTTGGCGGCTCGCAATCTCCGGAACGATCCCGCCGTACTTTGCGTGGAACGCATCTTGGTTGGTTGAAACGCTCGCCAGGACGTGCCGGCCGTCTTGCACGACCGCCGTCGCCGTGTCGTCACACGAAGTTTCGATGCCGAGGATCTGCATGGTAGCGTACGCGGCTACTCGACGGTGTCCGGTCCTTCCTCCGTCAGCATGCACTCATGACCCGCGCGTGCGCTCTCGGCGGCCAGGCGCCACCGGCAGAGCAGAATCGCTGCCATACCGGTAAACAGCACGAAATCCGACCAAAGCCGCCTCGGCACACTTTCTACTCGCTCGTGGAGTGTCAAGCAGCAGATTGACGGTGTGATTCCTCGAAAGTCGCACGCGTTTGATACCAGCCGGTAATCATCGAACGCATATTGTTGACT
>CAZRQS010000047.1:8000-15531 GCA_964602255.1 uncultured bacterium
GAAAGTCGCACGCGTTTGATACCAGCCGGTAATCATCGAACGCATATTGTTGACTAGCCCGGTGGTTGCGACCATCAACATGTGCCCGAAGAAGAAGAGCACGAGCTCGAGCCCAAAGCCCAGGTGGAGCAGGCCCACGGTGCGGCCGCCGATCTTGTTCCAAATACCCAGACCTGTAGCAGCGAGCAGCGGACCGAGCAGCAGCAACACGAGCGTGTACGACAGCTTTTGCAGCGGATTGTAATCGTAGAATTGCGGCGGTGATTTCCGAAGCCGCAAGTAGTATGCAATCATGGGCCAAAGCCCGGCGTTATCGGCCCGCGTGAAGAGTAATTTGCTCAGCTCTCCGCTCAGGATTCCGTTTCCGACATAGATTGCGCCCGTCACGATCATGGCGATTCCGGCGTATTGGTGAATGTGTCCAACGCGCACGTGGAACCAGTGCTGGTGCAGAAACAACTCCACGCCGGTAAGCGCGAGCAGGACAAACGTGAAAAAGAATGTCAGATGCGTGAAGCGCGCGATAAGAGAATGACGGTAGACCATGCGCGCAGTCTAGGGCCGGATGCTGACAAATCACGGAGTCGCATACGTTTGCAAATTAGGATTGTATGAGGAACCGTTATTCGTAAAGCCGTTACCCGGAATAGGCGTCGGAATTGGGTTCACTGCGCTATCGATTGAAGATGTATTGCCCCCTCCAGCTGACGAACCGTTGCCGCCGCTTGCACTTCTGGTTCCGATCGAACCGCTGAACGTGAGGGAGCCAATTGTTGCCGGCACAGGCGTACTCAACGGACAACCCAAGCAGGTCCCGGGCGTAGTGAAGACTGGCGGTGTCGGCACCGAAAACGCCGGCGGTGTCGGCACCGCAAACCCTGGCGGTGTAGGCACTAACGCCGGCGGCGTAGGCAGTGTAAACGAGGTAGCCGGGGTTGGGAGCGTAGTGGTCAGCAAGTTCGTGGAAGAGCTTGCATTCGTCGTGCTGCCGGTAGACGTGCTTGCCGAGCCGCTGGTTCCAGTAGTTGTCTGCTGCCCGCCGCAAGCCGCGGTTATCAACATCAGAGCGCACACCGCGGACGCGATCATCATGCGCATGGACATCTCCTACCCACTCTAAGCCCGCTTTAATGTGACGCTTCATCCTCTCCGGATGTTGTCAGCAATGCTCGCTATCCTTGGCCTTGCAATGATAGGAAAACTGCAGATAACCCAGGGCTTTGGCGTGTTTCCACCACTTGCCGCCCTGCTAGATCAAGTCAAGCGGCACAAGATGCTTTCAAGTATCTTGGCAGTACTGCTTATTGCTGCCATCGTCGCAGGCTCAGTCGTCGCGGCGCGTTCGACCGCGCGCACGGATTATCAAACGCAAACGGTGGTTCAACAAGACCTCACGCAAACAGTGACGGCTTCGGGTACGGTGAATCCACAAAATACTGTGTTGGTCGGTACGCAAGTCTCGGGAACGATCAGCGCGATTTACGTGGACTACAATAGTAGAGTCCACAAAGGGCAGGTTTTGGCAAGGATCGATACCAGCCAGTTTCAGGCCCAGCTGGACCAATCGCAGGCAGCGTTAGCGCAAGCGCAGGCACAAGCCTCGGCGCAGCAGCGCAGCGCCGGCGGCGCACAATCGAGCGTTACGGTAGCGCAGGCCAATAGCGATGCGCAGAATGCGAATGTGCAAGCATCACAAGCCGCGATCGCGACCGCAGATGCCAACGTCGCAAAGTCGCAAAGTGCGATGCAAGTGGCGGAGCAAACGTTCCGGCGCGATCAGGCGCTACTCTCCAAAGGGTACATCGCCCAGAGTCAGTACGACGCCGACCAGTCGAACGCTGTCGCAGCGCAGAGCGCGCTCAAATCGGCTCAAGCCGCGGCTACCCAAGCACGAGCGCAGGCAGCGTCCACCGTTAGTACCGCGCAGGCAAGCGCGGCACAAACAGCGGTAAACGTAGCACAGGCTGCGGCGTCGCAGGATACCGCACAAGCGTCACAAGCCGCGGTCGCTGCCGCGCAAGCGCAAGTCGCGCAAAATAGATTGAACATTGACCGTGCGGTGATCACCTCGCCGGTGGACGGCACGGTAATTGCGCGAAACGTTTCAGTGGGGCAGACCGTAGCGTCGAGCTTAACGACGCCTACGCTTTTCAACGTCGCGCAAGATCTGAAGAAGATGGAGGTCGACATCTCTGTCGGTGAGCCGGATATCGGTAACGTTCGCCCCGGCGACACCGTCAATTTCAGCGTGCTCGCATATCCCAACGAAATATTTCACGGGACGGTGTCGCAGGTGCGCGAAAATCCCACGACAATCTCGAACGTTGTGACCTATACGGTCATCACGAACGTCGCCAATCCGCAAAACAAGCTGCTACCGGGTATGACCGCAAATGCTACGATTAACGTTCAGACGGCGCACAATGCGCTCGTTATTCCGACGCAGGCACTGAGTTTCCATCCGACCGGTCTAAAGCGCGGCACACATCGCCGCGCACCGGGTGCACCCGCAGGCGGCGCGGCAAGCACTGCATCGTCGCCGTGGGGTCAGACCGGAGCCGGTGTAACCCCGGCAGCAATGGCCGGAGGCTCGGGCATGATCTTCGTTTCGCAAAACGGGAATCCGCACCCCGTGCGCGTGCGCGTCGATCTCATTAGCGGATCGCAAGCCGCGGTTACGCCGCTACGCGGAAATTTGAGCGCAGGCGATAGCGTGATTGTTTCGAGCGGTTCCGGTTCAAGCGCACACGGCCAATTTGCCGGTTCGCGTAATCCTAGCGGTATCGGTGCAAGTCCCGGCGGCATGGGTAGTCTCGGAAGAGCGATCCACTAATGGCACCAGTCGTCAACGTGCACGATCTACACAAAATATACGAACTGGGATCGCAACAAGTCGTCGGGCTTGCGGGCGTCAATCTCACGATAGACCCGGGCGAGTTCGTCGCCGTGATGGGCCCGTCCGGTTCGGGAAAATCCACGTTCATGCATATCGTCGGATTGCTGGACGAAGCTACGAGCGGAACGTATGCGTTCGAAGACCGCGACGTTTCGAACCTTTCCGCCGATGAACGCGCGGATATTCGCAGCCGCCGCCTAGGCTTCGTGTTTCAATCCTACAACCTGCTTCCACGCACCAGCGCGGTTGAAAACGTCGAACTGCCGATGCTCTATGCGGGCGTCCCGGACGCGGAGCGGCGCAGCATCGCGCTTGAAAAAATGGATGTCGTCGGTGTTGCGCATCTCGCGGATCATGGCTCCAACCAAATGTCCGGCGGCCAGCAACAGCGCGTTGCAATTGCGCGTTCGCTCGTCAACAACCCTGGCTTGATTCTTGCCGACGAGCCGACCGGCGCGCTCGACACAAAGAGCTCGCAAGATGTCATGCGTTTGTTCCGGCGCTTGAACGAGGAGCACGGCATCACGATTCTCCTTGTAACGCACGAACAGGACATCGCAGCGTATGCCAAGCGAGTCGTGACGTTCCGTGATGGGCTCATCGTCGGCGACGTCTTTCGGGAGGATCGTGCAGCATGAAGACGTTACGAATAGCGCTCGACGCACTCATGCGCAATCGCGCGCGCTCTCTGCTCACGATGCTGGGCGTAATCATCGGTGTCGCCGCGGTGATCGTTACCGTTGCAATCGGCGCCGGAGCTCGCGTATCGGTGCAGAACCAAATCAACAGTTTGGGAAGCAACCTCATTGTGGTGTTGCCCGGAAGCGTGACGCAAAACGGCGCGCGAACCGGTTCCGGCGGCGCTTCGACGCTCACGCCGAATGACGGCATCGCCATCGCAAAGGTTCCGGGCGTTGCTGCAGTCTCGCCCGTGGTGAACGTGCGATCGCAAGTCGTCTCAGGCGGCAATAATTGGCAAACCCAAGTAGCGGGCGTTGCGCCCACCTACACCTTCGTGCGCAGCTGGTCAATGCAGAGCGGGACGTATTTTTCGCAGAACGACGTGCTGTCGGCGGCAAAGGTGGCGGTGCTGGGACAAACCGTCGTGCAAAATCTCTTTCCTGATGGATCCTCGCCGCTCGGTAAGACGGTGTTCATCAAAGGGGTGCCGTTCACCGTGATCGGAACACTTTCACCGCTGGGTCAAAGCGGGCTGGGACAAGATCAGGATGACACGATCCAGATACCGTACACGTCTGCCATGCAGCGGCTCAGCGGGCAGACCACAGTGAACACGCTGATGGTTTCATCGCAAGATGCGCAATCGATTGCGACCGTTCAAGACGAAGTTACGACGTTGCTCGAGCAGCGGCACCGCATCATGCCGCCGCAGCAAGATGATTTCTCCGTGCGCAATCTTCAAGACATTGCCGCTGCTGCTGCGTCAACCGGTGCAGTGATGGAGTTTCTCCTGGCAGGTGTCGCCGCGGTTTCGCTGATCGTCGGGGGTATCGGCATCATGAACATCATGATGGTGTCAGTGACCGAACGCACGCGTGAAATCGGTTTACGCATGGCCGTCGGCGCCCGCGCAGGCGTGATTCTTCGTCAGTTTCTCACCGAATCGATTGTGCTTTCCACGGTGGGCGGCCTCATCGGCGTCTGCTTCGGACTTGCCGGGACGGGCCTGGTGGCGACGCTGGCGAAATGGCCGATGATGATTCCGCCGGAGTGGATCGCGTTCGCAGTGTTGTTCTCGGCGATGGTTGGGATATTCTTCGGCTACTATCCGGCACGCAAAGCGTCCACACTTCGTCCCATCGAGGCGCTGCGCTTCGAATGACGCGTGTGCTCGTGGTCGACGATGAGCGGCGGATCCGCGAACTGCTCGAATTGAGTTTGCGGCATCACGGATATGATGTGCGGTGCGCCGCCGACGGGCAAGCTGCACTGAGCGAGGCCAAACAGTGGGAGCCCGATGCTATCGTCTTGGACGTCATGCTTCCCAAAATCGACGGCATCTCGCTCCTGCCGATGCTCCGGCGCGTTACCGAGGCGCCCGTGATTATGCTTAGTGCCAAAGGCGAAGTCGAAGATAAAGTCACCGGTCTGGCGCATGGCGCCGACGACTACTTGAGCAAACCGTTTGAAATTGCCGAACTCATCGCGCACATTGAAGCGAAGCTTCGGCGTCCGCGCATCGAGCATCCTGACGTCCTCCGCTTTGCGGATTTGACGGTCGACCTTCAAACGCACACGGCCGAGCGGTCGGGAAAACACTTGGATCTCTCGCCGCTCGAATACGATCTGCTCGTGACATTGCTGCGCCGCCCAAAACGCGTCTTCACACGAGAAGAACTCATTGAAATGGTATGGGGAGAAGAGCGCGACGTGACGCCGGCGGCGGTGGAACGGTATATCTCCTATCTTCGCTCCAAAGTCGACGATGGTTTTGAGCAGCGGCTGATACAGACGGTACGCGGCGTCGGCTATACGCTGCGAACCGAATAGCATGTTCGCTGCGCTTCGCAGACGTATCACACGCAGCTACGTTCTGCTGGCCGTGACGCTCGTTCTCGTCGTCGTGTTGGCGTCAACCGCGCTCGCGTTTTTACTTTACGCACGCGGCATGGACGAGGCCGTGGCCGGTGCATCGCAGCGCGTTGCCGACGCGGCACGATCCATTGGTCCCGGGCAGTCACTCGAGCAAGCAGCGCCGCAGATTCTGGCTTCGGTCGGACACTCGCGTTTTCACGTGGTGATTGAGGATAGCAGCGGGCGGCGGATAGCAGAAAACGAACGTGAAGGCCCACCCAGCGCGGCACGTGCAATCGCGGTCGTCATCGGCCAAGCCATCGGCTTACCGCGCATACAAGTGCCTGTGAACGGCGGGCGCGTGATGATCAGTGCAAACTTCGACCGCTTCGCCGAGATCTTGCTTTGGTATTGGTCGATCATGGTGCCGGTAGGCGTCGTTGCCGTTCTTATCGCATGGCTCATCGCACGCCGAATTACGTCGCGCGCAATCGGGCCGCTCGGCGACGTGACGCAAGCACTGCGCGTGATAGCCGCAGGCGATGCTTCGCCGCAGCGGCTCGTGAGCGAAAGCTCGGACCTGAGCGACTTGACCACCGCCTACAACGACGTCGCGTTCAGCCTTGCGACGGCGAGCGCGGAGCGTAACCAAACGGAGGCGCAGATGCGACAGTTCATCGCCGACGCCGGCCACGAACTGCGAACGCCTCTCACGATCATCATGGGGTATCTCGATGCATTGCGGCAAGGCATCGTTCAGGGACCCGACGGTACGCAGCGCACGTACGAAACGATGCTCGACGAGAGCCGCCGCATGCGCGGTCTTATCGAAAAACTGATTCTGCTCGCGCGTCTGGATCGCGCGCAAGCCGCCGCGCGACCGGTCCCGGTGGATCTCGCTGCGCTCGCACAAAGGGTCGTGAACGCACTTGAACCGCTCGCCGGCGGAAGAATTCAGACTCACCTAAACGACGAAGGTGCGATCGTTAACGTGGATGAGGCAGAATTGTACGAAGCGATTAAAAATGTGATTGATAACGCGCTCAAGTACGCGCCCGAGTCGCAGGTTCGAGTAAGCGTGACGCGCGACCGCCACAAGGCGTGCTTGACGATTTCCGACGCCGGACCCGGTATGGATCCACAGGACGTGGAGCATGCATTTGACCGGTTTTATCGAGGAAGCACGCGAGCAGACATCGAGGGTTCGGGGTTAGGATTGGCGATTGCAAAACGTGCCGCCGAACGCTCGGGCGGCAGTATTACGGTCGACAGCGTTCCTGGGCAAGGCACGCGGGTGGTGCTTTGCTTGCCGGGCTTGGAGAAACCGGCCAGAACGGTGTAAAGTCTTAGAGCTATGATCAAGATGTTGTTCCCTGCCGCCATGCTCTGCGGCGCGTTGTTAGCTCCGCTGGCCGCCTCCGCCCAAACAAGCCCGCTGATAAATCAGATACAGGTGCAAAACGCGTTGCAGCAGCAGATGCAAAACCAACTCAACACGCAGGCCATGCAATTGCAGCAGCAGCAAAACACATCCAGTTCGGCGCTCCAGTCGCAGTTGCAGCAGCAACAACTGCAGCTCCAGTACCAGGAGCTTCAGCAGCAGTTGAACTTGCAGCGGATTCAGCAGCGTGCGCACTCATCAAATCCTCATAAACCGCCCCGCCACTCTCATTAATTTGGCAGACTTCGGGCGTAAGCTCGGAGTATGAACACAAACATCGTTCGCTCCGGCGTTGCAGCGCTTGCTCTCGGCGCAGTGCTGGTCTCGGCAACGGGATTGCCGGCGAAAGCCGATACTACATCAACTCGAAATATTCTCTACGGCGCAGCGGCGGCAGCGGCGGCGTTCACGCTCTACAACGTAGAGCACAAACATTCTCAGGCGACGACCGTGCAAGGTTATCTGCCTGACGGTTCGACCGTCTATAAAGACGGCCACGTCGTCTCGCAAAACGGTCAAAGCTGGTACCCGGGAAATTATGGAGAGACCGTTGCGTGCAGCAATCAATATTGCTCGATCAACGGTGGCAACAACGGCGATTACAACAACGGCGGTTACAACAACCGCGGTTACAACAACGGCGGTTACAACAACGGCGG
>CAZRQS010000048.1:0-11948 GCA_964602255.1 uncultured bacterium
AATGACCGACGGTCAAAAACCGTCCGAGGGTTCGAATCCCTCCCTCTCCGGATTTCAACGAAAGATTGAAATCCGTTCATTTTAAAGCGTCGGAACGGGCAAGCACTGCGCGTGATGCGTGCGGGGGCGTCAGGCGCGCAGCGCCGATCGCCGGTTAAAGGGGAAAATAAAAAACGCGACGTAATGTCGCGGGCTGTGTGCGGTCGTAGCTCAATTGGATAGAGCAACAGGCTACGAACTTGTAGGTTGGGGGTTCGAGTCCCTCCGACCGCGCCATTGTGAACGAGCGCGGCAAACGCCGCGCTCGTGTGATTTCCGACGAGCGCCCTTGAAACGTGATGCCTCCGTTTGGTACAGTAGAGCGTCGAACGGCTTACCGTCGTCGCGGCTCGGTAGCTCAGTGGTAGAGCGGGGGACTCATAAGCCCTAGGTCGTAGGTTCAAATCCTACCCGAGTCAGGTTTCGGCCCCGGACGCTTCTTTGTCGTTCGGGGTCTTATTCTGTACGATGATCGAGTATGCGCCTTCGCAACCTGAGAGGGAATAGCCCGGGTCCGGTAGGATTGAGGCTGGCCGCGCTCGGGCACCGCGGAGGGCCGTCAATCAGGCGGCCGTTCCCGCTTTTAGAGGTAGAGTAACCAACATGTCAACCATTCCCTGCGATTTTTGTCCTCATCCCGTTGACCGCAATCAGATGGAAGAAATCGAGATTTCCCATTACGTGCCTGACAGCTCCGGCGATGATTTGGCGTACGCGCGTACCTATTTCTTCGGGCATCCCGATTGCGTGCGCAAATTCTACAGAGGACTCGTCGACCACAAACTCGACCTTTTCAAACACATCCCCAGCACTGGCAGCTCTCCGGAGAGTCAGCGCTGAGACTTGCGTGCGCTCGTAGCTCAGTTGGATAGAGCGGCAGCCTCCGAAGCTGCAGGCCGGTGGTTCGAGTCCACTCGAGCGCGCCACTTTCATTCGCGTTGAATAACGACCTGGACGAGCTGTACATTCGCCGCGCGATGGACCTCGCTGCCCAAGCGGAAGTGGTTGGCGACGTTCCCATTGGTGCGGTGCTCGTAAGCGGCGACCTGGTACTCGAAGCAAAGAACGAGAAAGAGAGCCGCCCCGACGCTACAGCGCACGCGGAAATGCTACTGCTGCAGAAAGCGGCGCAGGCATTGCAAGCTTGGCGGCTTTCCGACGCGACGGTGTATGTCACCAAAGAACCTTGCGTGATGTGTGCGGGCGCGATGGTTGCGGCTCGCGTAAAGCGGCTCGTGTATGGTTGCCGCGATCCGAAAGGCGGCGCGGCAGGCAGCGTGCTCGACGTGGTACAACATCCGGCGCTCAACCACCGGATGGACGTGCGCAGCGGCGTGTTAGAGGAAGAAACCGCCGCACAGCTGCAAGCGTTCTTTCGTAAGCGTAGGTAAAGTCGAAAAGGATTTCACCCGCCGCCGCGAATTTGCGGTCCTTTGTCAACCGTATTGCACGGAGAGGTGGTCGAGTGGTTGAAGGCACCCGCCTCGAAAGCGGGCAGACGTGATGAGCGTCTCGAGAGTTCGAATCTCTCCCTCTCCGAATTTTATAAAAGCCTGGCCGTACGGCCGGGCTTTTAAATTCGGAACGGGAGAGATTTTCCAAAGGCGCATCCGGGCTGCGCCCTCCGCGCCCCCCACTACGCTTCGCCAGTGGGGCCCCCGGCCTTCGGCCCATCCGGCAGTTGTGCTATCGCTCTAACGACGCGAAAAAGGCCTGTATGTCTTGGGTTAGATCGCGTGGGTTTTCCAATGCGGCGAAATGGCCGCCGGATTGTATTTCGGTCCAGCGGGTTATGTTTAGAAATTTTGATGCGTGCGAGCGGGGTGGGAATGGGATTTCGTCGGGAAACCTGGCGACGGCGATTGGTACCGGTGAAACGTAGGGCGGCCATGGATTCTCTGACATTTCGCGGCGCGATTCTTTGTACAAGGCCATCGCTGTCAGCATAGAGTTGCTGAACCAATAGAGTGAGACGTTTGTGAGGAGCTCGTCCTTTGTGAACGTCAATTCGATGTCGCCATTGCATCCTGACCAGCTGTAGAACTTCTCGACGATCCAAGCTGCAAGGCCCGTTGGCGAGTCGCTCAGTGCAAAGCCTAATGTCTGCGGTTTGGTTCCCTGGATTTGGCCGTAGCCGTTTTCGTCTTCGGTCCAAATGCGACGCTTTTCGAGATACTCGCGTTCTTCGGGTGTTGCCGTTTGTTTGTCTGGTGCGGGAAGATAACGCGCCGGGATATAGTTGAGGTGCGCGCCGATGACTCGCTCCGGCATTCGACGGCTGATCGCAATCGTCACCCACGCGCCCCAGTCGCCGCCCTGCACGGCGAAGCGCTCGTAGCCCAGCAGCTGCATGAGCTCGCCCCAAAGATCTGCGATGTACGCAACGTTTGCAACCCCTGGAGGCGCTGCGTCGGAATATCCGTAGCCCGGCATCGAGGGAATTATCAGATGAAACGCGGGAAGCGCGGCGGATTGCGGATTCGTCAAGGGCTCGATGATTTTTTCGAATTCATTGATGCCGCCGGGCCAACCATGACACATCAGGAGCGGAATCGCATCCGGGCGTTTCGCTCGCACGTGGATGAAATGAATGTTTAGTCCGGAGACCTCGGTACGGAATTGCGGCAAGGCGTTGAGGCGCAGTTCTTGCTTACGCCAATCAAACGCCGTTCGCCAGTAGCCTATCAGGCCGTTCAAGTATTGGGGATCGGTCCCGTACGACCAGTCGGCGACGTCGACGGTATGAGGCCACCGGGTTTTCTCAAGGCGCGCCTTGAGATCGGACAACTGTTCGTCAGAAACGTTGATTTGGAATGGCTGCACGTGAGCGTTGAACCTTTACAGCAGCGGAATATGCGGAGCACAGTCGCGCGAGAGCGTACCGTCTAACCGTGGATCGTCCAATATTTCAATTTGACGTTTGAACGGATGAAATCCCGAACGGATATAAAAATCGACGGCATTGGGATGGTCCAGCGTACAGGTGTGCACCCAGAACCGTTTAATAGGATGCGACCACGCAATGTCGATGGCGCGATTCATAGACCACCGGCCGGCGCCTCTTCCGACAAGCGCATCAGTAAGGCCGAAGAACAGCAGCTCGCATTCTTCCGGCGTGCGGAAATCGAGTTCGAGCAGTCCTTCGTCGCGGCCGTCCGCGCGTATCGAGTAAATCTCGATACCCGGGTCACGAACGACGCGCGCCAATTGTTCATCGGATAACGTGAGATGCGAAGACCATAAGTATGGCGCACCGACACGCCGGAAGAGGTCGCGATACCAATCGAGATCGGGTTCTTGGGCGCGCTGTAATTCGAAGCACGCCTCCGGCGGATCGGGCCGTGACTGTGGATGTTCGAACATCTCTAAGCAGGTAACGACGTTTGCGATCTTCCCGGCGGGCAGATCGACGTACCCGTCACTTAGCTGCATAGCGGTACTGGCCGGGCTGCCACTGGCAGATGCTTTGGTCACGCATGACAAACGATTCGCAGCCGTCTACGTCCGGATTGAAATCGGCGTTGAGGCGCTTCGTCGCGTCCCAATCTACGGCCGGTTCCTGGCGCGCGGCGGCGCGTGCCTTGGTGTAGGAAAACTGCGGATTTTTGGTCAGCGCGTTGAGCGCTTTGGCAAGGCGTTGCGCGTCGGTCATGCGCTACGCTTCCGTGCGGCCGAGGGGCTTCCTCGCGCCCGTGGAAGCTAGCGCCATGGCGCTCTCCCATATCGTTATGCACGTTGCCCTTTGTAATTCGGCGCTCCGCCTAAAGCCCCAGACCGAGTTGCCGCTGCACGTCGTCGTGACCGACAGGATCAATCGCGATGTCGTCGACCAAAAATTTCGCGTCGTGCGCGAGAACGGCAATACCGTAGCGGTGGAGTACGATGTCCCATGGGGGATATATCGCGCGAAGCTCGACATGAAGCTGCAACATACGACGTGTGGCGCCTATAGTTACTTCGATGTGTTATCCGACCACAATCGCACAGTTAGCGTTTCACTGGAAGAAGGCCGGGTTAGAAACATCGTTCCCGCGCTCGTGATGGGCAGCGCACCGTTCGCGTTCTCCTACGTTCAGCCGACTGTCGTGGCTTTCGATAAGGCCACTGCATGCAATAGTACGGTAAGCGATCCCCTCGACGCGGGGATCGTTACGGAAAATGATGGGGATGGATATTACGCCTCAGTATTTGCGAATCCGACATTGACGCAACACGCGCCCGCCGTCGTTGCCGTTCGGCTCACCGACTCGCATTCCGGCTATCACTATATCCGGGTACCGGCGAAGATTTTGAATTATGTCGGCATGGGCAGTTGGCCATCGAGCGTGCTACTCAACGTCAACGAAGACGTCATCGATTTCGTGGCAGACAAGCCGGAAGATACGTTGCTCTGCCCGCACATGTACCAGACGATTACGAACTAAGCTATTACCGGCGGCTACGCGATTCCCAGAAAGTCTGGGCTCGAGAATTTCTCGCGTAAGAAGCGGCCGTTGGCGAGAAGCGCCGTCGCGTCGTTGCCGGCCAAATCGCTGACCACGTTTTGGAGATGGGTTTTGAGCAGCGCGATCTGGTCTTGGAAGATCTGCGTAGCCGTTTTCCCGTCTTGTAACTTCTTGATGTTGCGGAAGGCCGGTGGCATGCGAAGATATGCGTCAATCGTTTGCGGCAAGTACTCCGTAGCCGTCGTACGAACGTCGTGGGCTAATTGATCCGGCAGGTTCTTGGCGCTAATCGCTGGTATTGCGGTTTCCAGCATCGTGCAGATGTCGGCCACGTCCTTAGCGCTGTCCGCCGGCAGCATCTTATCGGAGCGATCCGCCAGCCGCTTGAGATTGTTTACGATCTCCGCATCGCTCATCTGTTGATCGAGCGCCACGCCCGTATCACGCTGACCGGGAATCGCGAGCGCCGGCACGACATACGAGCCGACGACGATCTCCCACCAGAAATCGTGGATCACGCCACCGAGGTACGCGCCTATTGCGACAATCGCGCAAAGGCAGCCTACGATGTTCTTGTTCGTGTAGAGATAGAGCGGGATTTTCATGCTATTGATATCCGCGAATCTCTTTGAAGATGTCTTCCAGCGAAGTCGAGCGCGCATCGAAGGAACGCCCGCCGCTCAGGTCCGCAATGTCCGAGAGCTCTTTAGGACTGGCTTCTCCGACGACAATCGGGAAAATGCGCACCTTCCGTGGATACGCGGCGTATTTGCTGCGAAAGTCGCCGGCATCATCGCCGCGGTTGTTTTCGCCATCGGTCATGAGCACGATGGAATCGTACCGCGTTTGCGGGTCACGCTGCGCCTGGTCTAGAGCCGTTTCCAGCGCGTCATAGATCGCGGTTCCGCCGCCGGCCGTGAGACTATCCGCGTAGCTGCCTATGGCGGCGAATGTCTTGGGATCGTTCTGGCCGTGCATGGTGAAGTCACGGCGGTCCTTCACATCGGCCGCGAACGAAATCACCGTAATCTGTTCGCGATCGTCGAAGCGCGCGAAGCGGGCAGTAAGCGTATTTTGCGAACCCGTGAGGATATGGAACGCGCTCTTGACGGCATTGAGCCGCGGACCTTCCATCGAACCGCTCGTGTCGATGACGAAATACGCGTGTCCGGGAATACGATGTTTGTTCAGATAGGCAAGCAAGATCTCATCGACAGTCGCACGCGAGTTCGGAAACGACGTGTCGACGAGCACGCCGTGTGGGAAGTCATCTGAAAGCGCGACGGAAGCGATGACGGGACGGCGGTACGTTTGCCGCATGATCGCCCGCTGCGCTTCGGGTGAGCGCAGATACGCGACGACTTTGTCGTACGCGGCCGACTTTGCCGTATTGATGAGGACCATGGGATAGTCCGCCGTCAATATGCCGTCTTTCGGATAGATCAGCGTGAGAGGTTCGCGCAATCTGCCGCTGTGATTGAGGCCCAACAGCACGGACTCGTAATTGACGATGCCGTCAATCGAATCTTGAGAGTTGACGTACGCGTCGGCGAGCCATCCCGAGCTGCCTGCAATCAGTTTCTGGCCGGAGAAGAAGCCGGTGAGACGCTGCTGGTTGACGTTGCTCGTATTGACGACGTCGCCGTTCCCCGTAAATGCCGTTGCAACGCTGACTACGGCTGCGAAGCCGCTGTTGGACGTCGCCGGATTGGTCATGGCGTATCGCAAACGCCCCGACGAAACGGCCTGTTGTATTCCCGCCCACGTGACGTTGTGTCCGTCCCATCCCAGCTCGCGCGCTTTAGAGGCTTTCACACCCAGGATAACGGGCGAGAGCATGATCTTGCTCGAGCGCTTGATGAGGTGGTGTTCGTCGGTGAGCGTGAAGTATTTGTCTTGCGAGAACCATACGACGTCGGCCGTGCCTGGCATCGTCTCGACCTTGTCGATTCCGGCGAGCGTGCCGCTGTAATCGACGGCAAGATGCACACCAGTTGTCTTTTCGACGTCGGGGAACATCGGCTCGAGATCTTTGACCTCTGATCCCGCCAAGACCACGAGCGTGTTCGTGTCGTTGGGATTGACTGTGCCGCCGGTGCCCGCGCCGCTGCTGCATGCGGCAAACAATGCGACGGCAACCAGTGGCATCAGGCGGCGAAGCATCTTAAATCTTGACCTCGCCACTATCCGCCCCTGCAGACGTCGTTTGTGAAACCACGGCTTCGCGCTCACGATCCATGTATGGTTTCGCGCGCTGGACTTGCGCCTCGAGCGCGGTTACCGTTTGCTGCATTGAGCCTAGCGCCTGGACTTTGTAGTTGTCGATCGTGTCCAAGGTTGCAATGACGTTGTCAAACGCTTTCGTGAGTGAATCCAACGACACGGTAGAAGAAGCGGCCTGCTCCGCGATTTTCGCACTATTATCACGCAGCATCTCCGAGGTGGACTCGATCATGTGGTTCGTCGTCGTATTTAGTGCGGCGATTTGGTCGAGCACGAGCTTCTGGTTCGTGAGCGCCTGCGCGACGATAATCGCGGTGCGTAATGCGGAAACCGTCGTCGTGGTGGCGCGATCCACGCCTTTGATGAGCTCGACGTTGTTGCGGCGCACGAGATCCAGCGCCAAGTAGCCTTGCACGTCAACGGCCATTTGCGTAGCGATGTCCTGGCGCTTCTGCCGAAGCTGGAAGAGCGCTTCTTCCTGTAAAATCTTCTTGCGTTGCGGATCCGTTATGGCATCGATCTTAGCGGACAGCGCATCGTCCAGCTGCTTCGCAAGGTACGCCCACTTTTCGAGGCGTCCCATCAGCTGCCACATGTTTTGCTTCTCTTGATCGATAGCCGCGTTGTCGCGTTGCAGTTCATCTTTGCCGCTGTAGAGCGACTCGATGATAGCGTTCAGATGTTTCTGCGATGACTCGTAACTACGGAAGTAGTCGAGAATCTTGCTTCCCATCGGAATGAGGCCCAGCAGTTTGCGCGGACTGAAAAGGTCGCCCTGACGCGCGGGATCGAGCGCTTCGACCTGACGGCGAAGGTCGAGCAGTCCGCTTGATATTTGTGAGCCCTCAGCCAAACCGCCGCGGCTCATCGCGTTCGTCGGACGGTCCAGCAACCGGTTTGAGACCGCTGCCGAACGGGCAATGTCGTCGTCCGCCATTTTGGAAATCGCATCGACGCGCTCGCGGAACGTATCTCCGTGAATGTCGGCGCTGAGCAGCGTGTCGGTAAACGTGCCGACTTGCGCTTCCAGTTTAGCTTTGTCGTCGTCCGACAGCTTGACGGCGCCGAGCGCTTCATCCGGCGTCACCTGTTGTACCGGCGCGGGCGGTTGCAGCTCAATGGTATCTGCCATGATCGCTCCTATTGTCTAGCGTAGGCTTTGTCGATATCGGTAATCATTGCTTCGAGGACTTCGAAGCTGGGCGGATCGACGACGTCAATCAGTGTGTCCGGCACGTTGACGTTGGAACTCTTCCAGAATGTGCGCATTGCCGCGGTGTCGGAGTTGCGGAAACCGTGGCGTATTTCCAGCTCGCGCATGCGTGGATCGGACTCGAGCAGCTGCGCGAAGCGCTGGCCGCGTTCGTTCGTTGGAACCAGTGTGTGTTTGGTGAAGATCGTCGGACGCGGATACAGCAGGACCATGCCGGGCGGCCGTTGGTCCGTGTTGTGCTCGACCAGATATTCGACGAATTGCTGTTCGTACGCCATGACGAGCGGCGCTTTGCCCATGCCGATCGTCACGTAATCGTCGAACGGGCCCGCTGAACTGTTTTCTTGAAAGCCTTGCCGCAGGAAGAGGCCGCGGACTTTGGGCTCGACTCGAGTCGCTTGATCGACGGACGTGACGACATTGCGCCCGTTGTAGATGTACGAGGCCAGTGCAAGATACATCGCGGCGGAATTCGATTTGCGAACGTCCGTCGACGAGATCAGAACCGACTTGTTTGTATCGTAGGCAGCGTTTCCGTGGAGCTGACTCCAACGTTCCTCTCGCGCAATTGCATCGAGCAGGATAGGCATATCCAATGTGTACCAGCGACCGGAACGATGCACCATGCCGTTGCGCTGCAAGATTTGCGCGATTGGTTCCCACGACGCAACGATCATCGGCGTGTAGAACGGCGTCGTCTGCGAGTGCAGGCCAAGACGTTTGGTAAGTTCCCGCGCCGCGGGTTCGCCCGCGGGGAAGTAAAAGTCCGCGCCGTCTTTGGTTGCGGAAAGCGCCATTTCGCGCGAGCCTTCCGTCGTTACGTCAACGCTCAGATCATTCTTGCGCAGTTCGGAAAGCACGTCGGGGTCGTTGAAAAACGCGGTTTTCTCTGAGCCGACAACTCCGCGTACCGCGACGACGGCATGCTGCGTCGCGGAATTACGCACGGAAACAAAGATTGCAATAAGAAGGCCAAGGGCGAGTATGACGGCCGCCAGCGGACCTGCAATTCTACGCGCAGAGGTCATGTATATTAAGGTATCCTTATCCCGCAGCACGTGGGCTCCGATCGTATATATCAGGGCCTCAGCGCAAGTGTTTCGCGCTAGGCGCTGTGATACCTCAGGGCCGTTCGATTCATTGCTTTTACGATGACGAGGGTGAGGGAGCCGGAGTACCTGTTAGGCGCGGGTCGGGAGGCGCAGATGGGAATGTCATGTCTTCGTACGTCGTGTCTGACGTTACGGTGAAATTCATAAGACCGAAATGCTGCGGTGACGAGTACGTCGCGTGCGTGATAACCCAATGCCCAGCAATGGTTTGGTAATCGAGCGAGATGCTCGTGGGATCGCCTGCGAAGCGAATCTCCAAATGCGAAGGCAATCCGCTTTGGGCATCGACGACGACGTCAAATGGATACAGGTAACCGTTCTGCAGACCCGGCGTCGGTAGCACGCGAAAATGCGGTCGCGTCTGCGTGGAGTCCGGAGCATACGACGGCGCCCAAAAACTGATGTACGGCATGAACACGGTCACGTTCGGATCCGGCGTAGGCATTGGCCACAGACCTGGCTGTTCGCGCTTGATCGTGATGTCGACGCGCTTGAGGTTCGCGAACCAGCTGTAGCTGAAACCCGCGAGCGGATCGAAATACGGAATGATCGGAAATGCTTGACCGGTTCGCTGCGCGCCCTGCGGCAGATCTTGCATGATCGCATAATTGTCGGCTTGCCGCACTTGCACAAACCTGTTGATGTCTTCCGTGCGGCCGACGCTGGAACTCACGTGCGTGCGTTCGCGATAGGTAATGTACGCCGGCGCGTTTTGAACGTACGCGGTAGCCGTCCGGTTGATCAGCTGGACGAGTGCAACGTCGGGTGGAATCATCGTGCCATTTCCTTCGCATAAAGGGGCCTGTTTACCGCCAAGCTAAGTGCGCGGTATGACCGTCATCGTTCCGAAAGACGACGTCCGGGCACGCGTCGTCGATCTGCGCCGTGAGATTCACCGTCACCCGGAATTGGGCTTCGAAGAGGTTCGTACGCAGGCACTCGTGGAGCGCGAGCTCGACGACCTGGGCATCGAACATCGCCGCGTTGCCAAAACCGGCGTTATCGGCGTGATTCGTGGCGCAAAGCCGGGCCGCGTCGTCGCACTTCGCGCCGACATGGACGCACTTCCCATAACGGAAAAATCCGGCGAGCCGTTTTCATCCGAAGTGCCCGGGAAAATGCACGCATGCGGACACGACGCGCACACGGCAATGCTGCTCGGCGCTGCACGTATTTTGCAAGGCATGCGCGACGATCTGCATGGCACGGTCGTGCTGTTGTTTCAGCCGGCGGAAGAAGGGCCCGGCGGCGCAGAGCCGATGATTGCAGAAGGCGCTTTGGACGATCCGAAAGTGGAGGCGGTCGCGATGTTGCACGTCGATCCGCGTTTGGAACCGGGACAGATCGGCATCACGCCGGGTCCCGTCAATGCGTCTGCCGACGAGTTTTACGTTACGGTTTCGGGTCGCGGCGGTCACGGTGCGTATCCGCACACGGCTGCCGATGCGATTCCCGCAAGCGCTGCAATGGTACTCGCGCTGCAGAATATTGCAGCACGTGAAACGGATCCGCTCAAAAGCGTCGTCGTGACGGTAGGTACGATCTCCGGCGGTTATCGTAACAACGTCATCGCCGACGAAGTGAAGATGAGCGGCACATTTCGCGCGCACGAACCGGAAATTCGAAACGGTTTGGAAAACCGCGCGCGGCGTATTCTCGAAGGCGTCGCAGCTGCGTACGATGTGAGAGTGAAGCTCGAAGTTCTTTTCGGCTATCCGCCAGTCGTCAATCACGCCGCGCTTGCGCAAAACTTCAAAGACTATATGATTACGCACTCAGCCTTGCATGTTGAAAGCCCGCCGCCGACTATGGGTGCGGAAGATTTCGCTTATTTCGCGCAGCGCGTTCCCGGCGTGCACGTGCGCTTGGGCGTTCGAAGTGAAAAGGCCGGCTCGACGCACTCCGGCCATAGTCCGCAGTTTCGTTTGGACGAAGATGCCTTACCGGTAGGTGTTCAAACGCTCGTCGCATTTGCGACCTCCGTCGGGAGCGGGGAGGTCGCCTACTAGGTCTTGTGGATATCCGGTGAAAAGGCACCATATATAGTAGTGCCGAACCATCGACAATGGCTATTTTACGCCCTTCGAGCCGTCCAGGACAGGCTGTCGGGCTACCCCGGCCGGGCACCCGTTCGCTCAGCGCGGCGGTCGACGTTCAGACCGGGGCCGAGGCAGCATTCGCTCTCCTGTGTTCAATCGAAAAGTGGCCGGTGTGGCTTTCCTTTTTGCGAAGCGCCGAGCTCGTCGATCCGTCGGTTCCGCTCGGCCCGGGAAGTGAAGTGCTCGTCCGCTCAGCTCTGCCCGGCGACCCCCAACAGCTCTTTGAAGTGGACCACTTCATAACGAACTATCAGCTCTCCCTGGTTGGCGCGTACTCGGTGCGCCGGCGCATTGATTTCCGTCTCGAGCGCAAGACGACGCGCTGTAGGCTTCACGTCCGGCTCGAGTACCCGGCATACGGCGGCAAACTTGCAATGCTGTACGATGCGATTCGCGTCGCGCGGAGGCTCTCTACGCAGCTGGACGAGTCGGTGCTGCACTTCAAGCATCTCGCGGAATACAATCTCAACGGAAAGGACGAATTGCTCGCCGACTTTTAGCGCTCATTGACGGGGACTGCTAAGGCTGGCTATACTAGGTTGCGATATGCCGCTATACGACTATCAATGTTCGAACTGCCAGCACGTCGTTGAGGTCCGCCATGGGTTCGACGACAAGTACGCCGAGGTGTGTCCGGCGTGCGGCAGCGAGCTGAAACGCTTGATTAACCCGGCGCCGATCATCTTCAAAGGCTCCGGCTTCTATGTGACCGATTCACGCAAGAAAGAGTCCTCTTCGAGCGACAGCTCTTCGTCGTCGTCGTCGTCCTCGTCCTCGTCGTCGTCCTCACCGTCCAAAGAGTCCGCGGCGTAGCAGA
>CAZRQS010000048.1:12048-15510 GCA_964602255.1 uncultured bacterium
TCGTCCTCGTCCTCGTCGTCGTCCTCACCGTCCAAAGAGTCCGCGGCGTAGCAGACGTATGAGCCTCTGGACGTGGGTCCTCGTCGGGCTCTGCGTCGCAGGCTTCGTCCTTGCGCTCGCCTCTCTCGTTCCGGTCGTAACGCTGGCGCTGCGACTGCGTAAACGGATCAAAGAGCTGCAGAGCTCGCCGGTTTTCGCGTCGCTCGAGTCGCTGCAGATGCAGGCGAACCGGCTTTCCAACACGGCAACAAAGATTCAGCGGCTAGCTGAACGCGCGAATGCGGCCGTCGCTTCATTGCAAACAAGTAGAGAAGCAAGCGGCGTGGATGAGGCGCGTAAATCGCTCGAGGCTGCAGGCGCCGACATCCACGAGTTGCTGCAAGAACTGCGCTAAGGTTTAGGCTCTTCGCCTTCGGGCGGCTCCCAGTGCCAACCCGGGCCGGGGACGGGTGGAATCCCAAACGGCGGCGGCACCGCACCACCTTCGGGCGGCGGCACGGCAAACGGTGCGCCGAAGGGCATCGTTTCGGGCGCGGGCGCGTCTTCGGAACCCGGCATGCTGAATGTCGACCACGCAAGTGTGGGCGGCGCGATCGTTGCGGGCTGGGGTACGAATGTGGGCGGCGGCTCGATCGGCGGAAACTCATAGCCGGCGGCAGGCGTTACGCGCGGGGGTTCCGGCACAGGCTCGCGGCTCTGCGCCGCTTTCGCGATCTCCGGCGTCGGCGTGAGCTCTTCGCGGGGCGTGAAGATTGGTTGCGGCAAATCGCCCAGCGCGGCGCCCATGAGCACGTAACGCGGCGGCGGCAAGATCATCGTGTCGGAACGCCGTGCTATTGCGCGCAGTTCTTCGAGATCGGCGCGCGGCGCATCTTCGACTTCCATCGTGTCGAGGAGCAGATCTATAGTGTCGCGTAAATACTCGCGCGGCGGCATTTTTGCGAAGGCGAAAACGTGCTGTGAGATGTCGGCTTTGACCGATTGCAGCAACTTACGCCAATATTCCAGCGGCTGATAGTACTCGAATTGTCCCAGTTCGCGTTTGGCCTGCGAGTATAAGCGGACAATTTTTTTGCCGAGCGTGTCCGCCGGCGGACCGGGTTCGACGATTGCAATGCGTTTAGCGACGCGAGCTAGTTCCGAGACGATCTGCGCGTGAAAGAACGGATCCGTTTCGTGCAAGTAGTGAAAGGCGACACCAACGTCATATGAGTCCGCCTTGGCCGGAATGACTGAGGTGCTTCCGCGCAGCAGTTTTGCGCCGAGCGGTTCGAACTTGCGTATCACGGCTTCGGCGTGCTCGATGACGGTAACGTCGGCGCCGGCTTCCATCGCGCGCTTTACCCACTTGCCATCTTCGCCGTAACCACAAAATAGTACGCGCGTTCCCGGCTCAATGACCAGCGCATCCCAAATCAGATTATCGATGTAGCGGGATTCGCGCTCGAATTCATGAGGTGAATACCGCGGCTCTTGATTCACTGTTGTTGGGCCTTCCGCAGCGTCTGCGTAAAAGACGGAAAACTCACGTCAATGCTCGATTCGTCGTCGATTGCCAGTGGTCCGGCGCCCGCGGCGAGCGCCGCCGCGGCCATTGCCGTGCGGTGATCGTCGTGCGTCTCTACTATTGCGCCCTTGCTGCGCGGTGTTCCACCGTGGACGGCGATACCGTTCGGTAAAGATTCGACGTTGATACCTACGGCGCTCAAGAGCCGTTCGATGGCTGCGAGGCGGTCCGATTCTTTGGTGCGAAGCTCGCGAACGCCGGTAATACGCGTTTCACCTTGCGCAAACGCCGCTGCAACCGCCAAAACGAGAATTTCGTCGATCGCGCGCAGCGCAACGTCCGCGCTCACGGCGATGCCCCGAAGGTCCGCGGATTCCACGGCGATGTCGGCTACTGGCTCGCCGCAGACTTCGCGCTGATTTTCCAATCGGATCTTTGCGCCCATCTGCGCGAGCGCATCGAGCAGCCCGGTGCGCGTGGCGTTCACACCAACGCTTTCGATGGCGATCGAACTCCCCTGCGCAATCGTTGCCGCGACGATGAAAAATGCGGCTGCAGAAAAATCACCGGCGACTTCAATATCTTGAAAGTTCGCGGGCATGCCGCGCAGTTCGACGGACGCGCGGTCGAATGTAATATCCGCACCGAGATACCGCAGCAGCCGTTCGGTATGATCGCGCGAGGCCTTGTCTGCGAGTATTGCAAGCGGAGCACTACCGAACACGCCCGCAAGAAGAAGCGCAGTTTTTATTTGCGCCGACGGCGAGATGAGAATGAACCGGCGCGTCTGCGGATCACGCGTACCTTGCACGATGGCCGGGAGCGTTCCGTTCGTCGTCTCAATGCGTGCGCCGAACGCGCGAAGCTGCGCCGCAACCGGTTCCATCGGACGCCTGCGCAGCGAGGCATCTCCATCGAACTGCGCGCGAAGATTTGCTCCGGCAACGATGCCCATCACCATGCGCGCGGTCGAACCGGAGTTCATGCAGTCCAGCGTCGAACCGGGATCGTGCAGCGAGCCGCCATGAACGAGCGCGCTGTCTGCGCTTCGGTCGATGGTAGCGCCCAGCGCTTGAAGCGCTTTCTGCGTCGCAAGCACGTCACGACCCGGGTTGAGGTTGCGCACCGTAAGCGGGCTCCTACTTTTCGCGGCGAGCATCAGTGCGCGATGGGAGATCGATTTATCGCCGGGTACGGTGAGACGCCCGCGGAGGGCGCCGGGTGAAAACGTAGTTTGTGTGGTTGTCATAGCAATAGAACCACTACGCCTGTACACGGCGCTCGTGCTTTGCCCCTTGCAGCGGGACTAAATCAGCGGGCTAGTGGCGCCCAAATACCGTCTGGCGTAATACGGGTCGCTCAAGCGGCTGATGTGCACGAACGGACGCGAGCTATGAACGAACATTCCGTCGCCGAGATATATCCCGACGTGCGATGCGCCGGGCGCATACGTTTGAAAGAACACCAGATCTCCGGGTCGCAAAGCTCTTACGAGCCGGCGTCCCGCGGCGAACTGATAGTCAGCGGTACGAGGCAACATCACGTTCATCGATGCGAAGACGTGCTGAACGAAACCGGAACAATCGAATCCGGAAACTGTACTTCCGCCCCACACAAACGGCGTGCCGAGGAAGCGCAACGCTTCGCGTGCGAGCGCAAATCGTAGACCCTTGCCGTGCACGATGCGCCGATCGTCAAACCTCGTGGAAAACGATCGTTCGACATTACGGGCATCCTGATTCGTGTCGATCGACGACCACATGACAAAACCGTTTCCACCTGTAAGGTGGCCGTCAATATACGGTATGTCTTTCGCGTGCGCCGGCAGCGGCAAGAATAGCAAAGCACCCGCGAACAATAGGCTTCTCACGCAAGCCCATTATGCCCCGCCCGTCAGCTTGGCCGCTATCCAAAACGGTTTGTTTTCTGTATCGACGAGGAGCCGCCCGATTGGC
>CAZRQS010000049.1:0-8288 GCA_964602255.1 uncultured bacterium
ACCGCAGCGATGTCGTTCAGAAGACCCATGGCGTTCATCTGAGCTTATCGGCAACTGCGGCAAGCGACGATAGCGTCCGGCGCCACGGCTCGGGCTGCGCACCTTGACGGAGAAGGCCCTCGATCGCCTCCTCCTGCGCCAAAGCCCGGAGCGCGAACGCCTCGGCGGGCATGATTCCCAAGGCGCGCGCGTCGGCGGTCCGGGTTAGCGTCGCAAGAGCCCCGCGCACGGTCTGCGCGTCTTCGCGGTGGCGTTCATTCACAACGCTATCCATCGTGCGGCTCGCGCTCGCTTCAACGTCAATCGCGGGATAGCGGCCGGCATTTGCGACCGCGGATGAGAGCTGAATGTGCCCGTCAAGGAGCGAGCGCGCACAGTCGCTGACCGGATCCCGTTCGTCTCCGTCGGAAAGAACCGTTGCAACGAGCGTAATCGATCCGCTGTGCGTGGCGCCCGCGATTTCAACGTAACCGGCGAGGTCTGCAAATACACCGGGCGGATATCCGCCGCGTCCGACTGCTTCTCCACTCGCAATCGCAATTTCGCGCAGCGCTGCGGCAAATCGCGCAAGGCTATCGAGGATAAGCAGCACGTTCAATCCGCGCGAGCGCAGTATGTGCGCTTGCGCCATCGCGGCGCGTGCAGCACGCACGCGCTCGGCGGCGCTGCGATCGCTCGTCGCGCAAAAAACTGTGGCGTGCCGCAAAGCAATGCGTATCCATTCTTCGGCTTCACGGCCGCGTTCGCCGACCAATCCGATGACGACGGCATCTGCCTGCGCGCCGCGCACGAGCAGATGCAGCAACGTCGATTTACCTGTCGCCGGTGGCCCAAAAATCCCGATGCGCGCGCCGCGACCTATTGTCAACAAACCGTCGATCGCGCGAATTCCGGTCCAAAACGGCAGTTCAATGGCCGTTCGCGCACCCGGTGATGGGGCTTGTACGGAAATCGATTGCATGCGCCCGCGCAGTTGCGGACCGTCATCAAGCGGGAGACCGCGCGCATCGAAGCTTCTGCCAAGAACCATAGCCCCGAGCGGCATCGTTAGAGCTGCGGGATCAACATATGCTGCATCTCCGGCTGCAACGCCGTCAATGTTATCGTGTGCCGCAACAATTGCGTGCCCGGATCGAAGCGCCGTAACGACGCCCGTGATTGCGCCTCGCGCTGTAGTAACGCGGACACCGTCGCCGACGCTCGTTGCCGGAAGCCGCGCCTCCAATAGACCCGCACGTGCGGCAAGAATTGTTCCGGCGATCATGACAGCGCCTTCCGCAAGACACCTGCAAGCCGCACACCCAGCGTTGCATCCACGGAGCCACAGCGCAGCTCGATAAGGACGTCGCCCGCACGCAAGCGTTCATCTGCGGCAACCGGAACGCCACACGAGATTGAGGCGGCTTCATCGGGATGGACGCGAACGCGCACGGGCTCATCGACCAAATACCGCTGCAGAGCCTTCTCGGTGATATGTTCGATGTCCACCGGCGCGAGCTGTAATTCGCGTCCGAGCACGTCTGTGGCAATATCCTGGACGATCGTTTCAACGGCGGCTTCAACGCCTTCTATCACACATGCGCGAAATAAACGGACCTGGCGCACGAGTTCAAATTCTTCGATGGCGCGTTCGTCGTCATACTGCGATTCGACTGGATCGTGAAGTACATGCACGGCCTCATCCACGATCTCGATCGCAGGCTCGTCCACGTAGGGCGCACGCGACGCCAGCAGCGTTGCAGCAAGGCTGCGGAACCGCTCAGGCATGGGCTATGAAATTCTCCGCATCGGAAAGCAGCGGCGATGCGGGGCGTTGCATACGCCGGATGATTGCAGCGCGCTCCTGTTCGGGATACATGTCCAGCACCGCAGCGGCGGTTGCCGCCGGCAACGCACTGATGATTGCCGCTGCCGCGTGCGGCGGTTCGTTCATGAGCGCGCCGCGCACACTCGCGGGTGCGATTCCGCGCACCGCATCCGTTGTTTTTGCGATCGTGGCTCGCGTGCCGAGACTTCGCAGAAGCGCTGAAAGAGGTGCCTTCGCCCAACCCAGTGCCAGGAGTGAAGCGCCCGCGATAACGAGCGTCGGCAAGAGCGGGACAATTGCGCCGTACGCCAGCCACCACCCATCGCGCTTGACGGCTGGTGAACGAGCGAACGCAATCGCTTG
This sequence comes from uncultured bacterium, assembly GCA_964602255.1. Taxonomy (GTDB): domain Bacteria; phylum Vulcanimicrobiota; class Vulcanimicrobiia; order Vulcanimicrobiales; family Vulcanimicrobiaceae; genus CAZRQS01. Next base: position 2,171 of record CAZRQS010000049.1, read on the forward strand.
GACTTCCAGCGCATCACCGCGATGCGGGTCGATCCCAAGCGTTGCCGCAGCTAATGAGCGAACTTGCGCGATGTCGGCAATCCGAGTCGCGTCCACAAATACTGCCGCGGTGATGCGCGCGAGGCGGCCCGGCTGTACCGAGGACGTCACTTCACGCGTGTCGCTACCGCGATCGACTTGCTGATCGGTCTTGTCGTAGCGTTTGCCTTGGCCGTCATAGCGCTCATTTTGCGTGTTTGCCGTAATGGGTATAGCCGAAAGCGGCGCGCGGCGGACATCGTGACTCGTAACGAGTCGATGGTCGTAATCGATATGCACGCGCACGATGCTCGAACCGGCGCCTATTGCGGCATCGAGAGCGCTTTGCAACGAGCGCTGCAAATCGCCGCCGTCTCCGTCGCCGCTCCCTTCACCGAGTGCAACGCCTCGATCATCGACGATCGTCACGCTGCGGGCATTCAACCCCGGAACGGCCGCCGCAACGAACGAGCGGATTCCTGAAACGGCATCCGGCGAGAGACGCGCGCCCGGAACGAGGCGCAGCCGCACGCTTGCGCTCGCATCGCGGCTTGCGTCATCTGCAAAGAATCCCGGTTTTGCGGGCGCGATAATGACATGAGCATCCTGAATGCCTTCGACGCCGCGAAGTGCGAGCTCGATGTCGCCGGCCAAACCATCACGCGTTTGCGCGTCGATAACGGCTTGCGGCGTCAGCGCTCCGAGTTTACCGAGCACGTCGGCCGAGCCGTCGACATGCGCGTGTGGAACGCCGGCCATCGAAAGCCGCAACAACAGTTCGTTGCGACGCTTCGAATCGATGAGGACGTTATCTGCAGTCGGGGTGAAGGGCACGTTCCAGCCGGCAAGCCGATCTTGAACTTCAGTTAGTTGTTCCGGATGAAGCGAGCTGGAAAATAGCGCAATTCGTTGCGGATGCGCCACCAAACTCGCAGCTAGCCCAATTATGACAATGGCTGCAAAAGCGCTCCACATCGCGGTACGCACTCGCGACGGAAGCGCATTGAATCGTGCGAGGAGTGCAGCAGCGTCCACGCGTTACACCTGCATATTCAAGATCGACTGAAGCGCCTGCGCGCTGCGTTGGGCCGCTGCGGTGGTAACCGACAGCGCAACGTCGGCACGGGCGCGTTCATAGATCGCCGTTTGTAAATCGCCGGCACCGGCAGCAAAGGCATTTTCGGCACGTTCCGCCTTTCCAAAGACTGCACCGATGTCGTCGAGAATTTTGCCGAACGCCGTGCTATCGGCCGGCGCAATCGGTTGTGACGCCTGTTGCACGTCCGGAACGAAAGCTTCGACCCTCACAGGCGCCCCATATCAACAGTACGCTGAGCGAGCTGCTTACCAATATCAAAGATCGACGCATTGGCTTCATATGCCCGCGTGGCATTGAGTACCGATACCATCTCGGTCAAAACGTCGACGCTGCTGCCGCGTTGTGGCGCCGCTCCGGTAAACTGAACCTCCGGCGTGTCGTCGTCATCGGTAACGCGGAATTGTGGCAGGAGCCGTTCGTACGAACCTTTGGGCCCGGCTGCTTCGGCAGCAGCGACGTTGCGTGCCGCGACGTCGAGCGCAGCACGCTGCGCTTCCATGCCGCTTGCGGCAGTTTTGAGAAAACCTAATGCATCCATGCGCCGATCATAGAGCGCAAAGATGAATTCGCGGAGGAGAAAATGTTACGGGTTTATGTATCTGGCTACAATGGCCGGTTATGGCCCAATATCGTCGAGTGCGATGGAAACGGCTTTGTCATTTCGGAATATAACGGTTGCATCGTGTGCGCACGAATACTTCCCGCAGATTCTGTCCTTCCGCGCGTACAGTACGCTTTCGTCGGCCGACGCGCGCTTTACAGCACCGCTGGATACCCCAAGAATCTGGGCTGCACGCGAAGGCGAAATGCCCAGACGCAGGCCGCGAATTGACGCTACCTTCAAGAGGTCACGTGCGGGAAGCCGGAAAGGGGGCTTTGGGCTGTAGAAGATCGCGTCACCCCCACCCTCCGACACTGCCACAATGTGATGGACCGGATCGTAGACCCAGAAAGAACCGCTGCATGCAGTTTCGATCTTCCGGCCACCGTTTGCGAGGGCGAAGCGCCACCAATTGGGGCTGCTGTAAGGAACAGGACCAAAGTGATCGCTGACCTCTGTGCGTACGGGGTGAATGATTGGGCCGTCGGTCTTGCGCAGCGCGGCGTTTGCCCAGTCGACGATGCGCTGATCTTGGAGCGGTGCGCCGGAGAGTGCATTTTGCGGGACGAAAGCGACAAAAAGGAGTGCGGCAATCCCTAAACGCCAAAAAGTCGCGACCACGTACACCCTCCTAACGATTCGGAATGGGTGGTTCTAAAGCCGCCGCGAAAAGCCTCGATTCAGCGCCCTGCCGTTTGTCGGTTTGTATCCAACACCGACGTATTGGCTTCATACGCCCGCGTAGCATTGAGTACCGATACCATCTCGGTCAAAACGTCGACGCTGCTTCGTACGAACATTTCGGCCCCGCTGCTTCGGCAGCGGCGACGTTGCGTGCCGCGACGTCGAGCGCAGCACGCTGCGCTTCCATGCCGCTTGCGGCAGTTTTGAGAAAACCTAGACTGTCCATTGCTGCACGCTCCTTCTCACGAACGCGTAACGCTTTTTATCTCGGCTAAGCGCGAGTGCACCGCGTTGAGAAGCGCTTCGGTGAAGATGGCGCGTTCGGCGACTCCGGCCATTGCTGCATCGGGGCGGGAATCGCCGTAGGGCGTCTGCGCGCGAGCGGTAGCGGAGGCCGCCGCACTCAAGCTGGAGCGCGTCGCACCGAGCGCATTCATCAAGGATCCGGCTACATCGAACATGCCGCTACGCTACGGCAGCGTCGTGTCGGGAAATGTTCCGGCGTGTTGCCGCTAAATGTCTACCGGTAACGAAATGCGGCTGCCTCGAGCAGAGACGCTAACGTCTGCGTGATGGGAGGCCGTACTCTCGACGCGATAGATGTGCAGCGCGATCGTCGTTTGTCCGTTCGCGGGCACACTTGCGACTGCAAATAGAGTGATCACTCCTTCAAACCGCTCCACCATCGCAGAAGTGATTGGGTGACGAGTACCGCAAACGCTTTGCCGGTTTCTCTCGCAGCCTCTTTAGCTGCTGCGCGCACCTCTTCTCCGTCCTCATTGCCCTCGTAGTTGTACTCCTCAGTAGGCAACTGATAGGTGCGACCGTCCCCCGTTTCGATGGTGCGCGAAAAGCCACGTCTCTGCATCGCGCGATGAAGAATTGCATATGTAGCAGAATCGTGCGGCACTCCATGAAGTTCAACGCGTACCGTGTACTTTGGCATTTGGAACCGTGCCTACTTTTTGGCTTGACGTTCTTGCTGTTTGACCATGCGCTTCTTGTAGGCTGCTACGATTGGCGAGTCATCTTCAAGCGGGGCGTTGTCCTTCGCGTCATCCTCCGTTTGCTGCTGCATGTACAATCCGAAACGATAGTCGAGCACTCCAACCGTTGGAATTGCAAGTCGCGTGATTTTTTCCAAACCGAGAAGATGTCTAGTCGGTACGGGTTGCATCTCGCGAAAGCACACCATGCCACCCTCAGGCATGCAGTGGTCACTGCACGGCGGCAGTACCATGAAGCGATAGCACTCACCGGGCTCTGCACTCTCTGACGGGAAGCCATTAAGCACAAGCTCGTGAAACGGTTTTCCCGTGGTTTGGTCGACCGGAAACGCAGAGAACGGCCGAATCGGCGCGACGAGAATCGACCCATATACCTTGAAACCGCTATTCCGTTTGTTCGCTTCGCATGTGCGAAGCATGACGACGCCCGGCAAGCGTTCTAAGCCTGCAGCGCACGTAACCGGATACTCCAGATCGCTGACACTTTTTTCAGCGACGAACGGCGCACGCTGAAAAGAAGGCTGCTTCGCATCTTCAGGTGATTCGATGAAGATTTCGTTTGCGTCCAACGAAACAAAAGGGACGGATTTTAGAACGTCCCCTCGGTACAGGTAATCGTTTTTTAGTTCCGCGTAATGCTCACACACCGATAAGCTGGAACCGACTCCTTTCACGGAAGCGCTCTAGCACAGGCGAAACATCGCTTTCGTCGTCGTCGATGTCGACGAAGTACTTATCTCCAGCTTCCGGTTTACGGGAACGTAGAGCGATGCGTGCACGCTGCGAATTGTAATCGCGCGCGTAACTGGTCTTAATCAAATACGCCAGGTTTTCGCTTGAGCTAGTGTCTGCCGTCCGGTGCTCGACCTGCTGGATAGACTCGCACCGCGATATTTCGCTACAATCGGGGCTAAGTCGCCATCCGTTTTCTGCTAGCTCGATTTCCGGCTGAGCGCCGGAGGCGCACTTCGCTGCGAAGTAAATCGCCAGTTTCGTCGCGTTGCGCTGCAGAAAACCGAGTCCTTGAAAGCAAGACCCGACCACCGATTCGATCTTCTGTAGGTCGTTAAGCAGCGAAATGTCCGGCGCGGGGCGCCGCTTTGTGCTATTTCTCATGTCGTACGCCATGTATGATTCCTCTTCGTCCTTCTTACCCGGTGGCACCTTGGAAGGTGTCACCGAGGGCCGAAAGCCCCAGCGAGCGTGCGGTTAGCGGAATCCCTTCCGCGCATGCCTATTTCTCTGTTGTCGGCTGCAGCGGCGCGTCATGTGACCGGCTCCAGCCATGTGTAACATCCGGCACCGTACGAGCACTTTGCATCTGTTTTTTCGAGTTTTCCTCGCCGCGTGACTCCGGCCATTGCTGCATCGGGGCGGGAATCGCCGTAGGGCGTCTGCGCGCGAGCGGTAGCGGAGGCCGCCGCACTCAAGCTGGAGCGCGTCGCACCGAGCGCATTCATCAAGGATCCGGCTACATCGAACATGCCGCTACGCTACGGCAGCGTCGTGTCGGGAAATGTTCCGGCGTGTTGCCGCTAAATGTCTACCGGTAACGAAATGCGGCTGCCTCGAGCAGAGACGCTAACGTCTGCGTGATGGGAGGCCGTACTCTCGACGCGATAGATGTGCAGCGCGATCGTCGTTTGTCCGTTCGCGGGCACATTTACGACAACATGACCCGGCGCGCACACTTTCGGCGTGCAGAACGCCGCTATCCAGCCTTGCGGCATTTGTGCGCGTAGCGCGACGCTCGTACCCGGAACGTCGCGAATCGTCAAACGATAGTCGCGTTCAGACGGCCCCATGCCCATGGCAACGGCAGCAAGTGCAGCGAGCATCAGCGTTCGTTCAGTAAATCGCGGACGGTGGAAGCGATCGCGTCATCTTGGCCTTCGCCGATGACCGTTTTGCGGAGATGACCGTGCCGGTCGAAGATCAGCTGCGTCGGCCAGTATTCGATGTTGTACGCGTGCCAAATCGCGAAGTCGTTGTCGACGGCAACGGGCCACGTAATGCCTTGCGCTGCTAGGTTCTGAACGACGTTTTGGTGGTCGCGTTCGTACGGCGTCTCGGGACTGTGAATGCCGACGATCGCGAAATCGGACGCCGGCAGTGACGAGTGCAGTTTACGCAGCTCCGGAACGACGTGTTTGCAATTGATGCAATCGAACGTAAAGACGTCCACGATCACGACTTTGTTCGCCAGACTTTGTGAACTTGGCGGCGCGCCTATCCACGATGCGGCGTGTAGCAGCGGCGCAAATGTCACGCTTGCGGCCATGGCCGCGGCAAGCAGGATTCCCATGCGTAAAGTACGCCCGCGGGGCGGGGGCGGATGACCATAGAAGGCAGCGCCGTGAACCTACCGGTCGCCGCGTGGAGCGCCGTCGCGCTTATCACGGTCCTTCGTCTTGCCTTCGCCGCGTCGTTACCGCTCACCGGCGATGAAGCGTACTACTGGGAGTGGAGTCGCCGCCTCGCCGCCGGCTATGCAGATCATCCTCCGGCGGTCGCATTCGCAATCGCCGCGTTCTCGTGGCTCGGCCGCTCGCCGTTTGCAGTGCGGGTAGCGTTTGTTCTGTGCGGATTGGGAACGGCGATCGCCGCAGCGGGGGCCGCAAGCATCCTCGCGCGAGATCGACGAGCCGGTGCAATCGCGGCGCTCGCCGTAACACTCGCGCCGATTATGACGGTGGCGTTCGGGACGGC
>CAZRQS010000049.1:8388-12706 GCA_964602255.1 uncultured bacterium
ACTTGGACGGCCTTGCCGCTCAGCGTAGTATTGTTTGCGTTTGCGCTGCACGAGCGCGTGGAAGTGTACTGGTTCGTCGGCCCATACATCTCATTGTGCGTTGCTCTTGGGTGCGCTCAACCAAAAGCTCTGGGTTGGATATTTACACCTGCTGTCGCGCTTAGCGCGCTCGTGTTTATGGCAGCTATTGCACCGTTCACACTCTACTCGGCGCTTCAAAAAGCCGGGCTGCACTTAAGCGATGCCGGACCGTTTGAAATGTTCACATACGGACCGCTGGCTAACGACGCGCGCCGGGTGGCGGACGCCAACGGTGCTGCGGTGATGACGGACGGATACGGCTTCTCCTCACTGCTGGATTTTTACGGCGGCGTAAAGCCGATCGTCATCGGATACGATGCGCAAGGCGAAGAAGCACATTCGTGGATTTCCGATTCAACGGATCCCTCAAAGGCGCTCTTCATCGACAAGGTGCCGCTGCAGCACCGTTCCGATTTCATGCGACAGTTCGCGCGTGCGTGCGGCCGCGTCAGGGCGGGACCGCCGATGCACTACCGGTACCGCAGCTACTACACGACGTGGTGCGACGATATGAAACCGGGCGCTCTGGCCACGCTGCGGTGGTCGCAATGAACGATAGCGTTTGTCTTCCCATTGGACATTTCGCTTTGTACGCGGCCATCACGCTCTATTATTTGTTTCCCAGAGGCGTTGACGCAGACGAAGTTGTTTCTGCAACGGGCAATCCATGAGCATCGAGCGGTATGCCCGCCATGAGGCGCGTGACTTCATCGTAGTTTTGCACGCCGGAAGCAATGTGGTTCGATTTCAAATAGCTGTTGTATACACGCCATGAGAACCGCGAAAGATTCAAATTAACGAAATGCGCGTTGCGTACGCGAATCGCGGCAAAATCGTTCCATACTTGCTGGACGAACATCTTGTGCGGATAATGCTTGAGTGAGGGGAGATATAGAAATACTTCCAAGGCGCCTGAATATTGCGCGACTGGATCGGGATCGCGTAAGCACGTTACCGCGGCGATATAGTTTGCCTCATCCTCGCGATTGTAGCCGGCAACGTGGCTCCATTCGTGCGCTTGTGAAAACGGGCGCTCGAACCACAGCAGATCCGGCGCGAGCTGCGTTTCAAGCGTAAACGGATTCGTAAAACCGCTCGTCCCGCTGCGGTCCATGAACCAGCCCGCAAGCGTGAATTTCGCCGGGCTTACCTGCGGGGTCCAATCGTCACCTAGGCGCTGCACCACCGGCTGCCAAGCCAAACGTAAACGGCCGTAATCGACGTATTCTCTCGTTGCCGCGTGGTGCGCCACGGGTGCGAGGGCATTCATTCTTGCAACGATGCGCTTGCGCAACGCATCGATCGTGGCGGCCGTGAGACGTGACTGTTGAAAATCGGCGCGGGCTTCGACCGGCGCACGATCGTATCCGTATCCCCAGCCGGCGTAGAACCACAGCGTGTAAAAACCGCCGAGCGCGGCGATACCCAATATCGCTCGCCAGAACGGCCGCACAAACGCAATCGCCGCGATGATGATGACGGCGCCGGCGAGCACGACGACATCCCCAAGCGCAAACGGAATCCCCTGCGTAAGCATCGCCCAAAAATACTGCCACTTCGGATAGTAACCGTTGATGAACGCGTGCTCCACCCACCCGGCGGATGGCCGCCAAAGCAACGCGACAAAACCCAACACGATCATCACAATGTCAAGCGCAAGCGTCCAAGACACAAAAGAGCCGCCGGAGGCGACTCTCTTGCGATTTCGTGTTGTACCAGCCAACGATTAGCGCTTCGAGAACTGGAAGCGTTTGCGGGCGCGCTTGCGTCCGTACTTCTTCGATTCTTTCTCGCGCGGGTCACGCGTGAGCAAACCAGCTTTACGCAGCACTTCGCGCAGCGATTCGTCCATGGAGACGAGGGCGCGAGCGATACCGTGCCGCACTGCACCGGCTTGTCCGGACGGACCGCCGCCTTCAGCCTTCACGTCGATGTTGAAACGCGACGCGCTTTGCGTAGCCTCGAGGGGCTGACGGACAATCTGCTGCAGCGTCTGGCGCGGAAAATACTCGTCGATCGGCTTTTTATTGATCGTGATCACGCCTTGGCCGAGCGAGAGACGAACTCGCGCGATAGAGCGTTTACGACGGCCGGTACCTTGAAAATTATCGATCACAATTACTCCTACGCCAGCGGTTCCGGCTTTTGCGAGTCATGCGGATGAGCCGTTCCTGAGTAGACTTTGAGCCGGGTGAGTTGAACGTTGCGCATACGGTTGGTCGGCAGCATGCCGCGGACGGCGCGTTCGATGAGGCGCTCGGGATGCTTGTCCTTCACCTCTCGAGCTGTCTCAACGCGAATGCCTCCCGGGTAACCGGTGTGGCGGTAGTACACTTTCTTATCCCACTTGTTGCCGCCAAGTTCGACCTTGTCCGCGTTGATGACGACAACGTGATCGCCGTCGTCAATGTGCGGCGTCCAGGTCGGTTTGTGCTTGCCGGAAAGTGCGCGCGCGATCCGCACGGCCAACGTCCCAAGACGCTGTCCCGCAGCGTCGACGATGTACCAATCGTGCTTGGTCTCGGCGGTCTTCTGTTGGTAGGTCCGCATAACTTGGCCAGTCTACGGGAAATCACGCGTCGCGTCAAGCGGTTTCACGCACAAATATAGTTGACAGGTAGTTGACTAATCAACTATATTGCATCCCATGATTCCCGAAAATGTCGCCCTGGCCGTCGGCCTCTCCCGCGTCGATGCTTGGCTGCGTAAGCGTATCGAGCCTGTGCTGCCGGGCATCGGCTACACGGATTTTATCATTCTCTCCGAGCTGGATTCCGTCGTCGGAGGCCGTTTGCGGCCCGTGGACCTTGCAAACCGCCTGCTGCTCACGCCCTCAGGAGTAACCCGCGCTATCATTCCGCTCGCCAAAATCGGACTGGTTGAGCGAACCTTGCATGAGCGAGACGCCCGGGCGAGCTACGTTGCCATCACGCAAGCCGGCCGCGAGCGTTTGGACGAAGCCATGGACGACGTCGAGCGCGTCGTCAACGAAACGCTGGCCGCATCGATTACGCGCACCGATCGTATCGCACTGCTCGGGCTCTTCGAACGCTTGGGTTACTAACCGGGAACAACGTTTCGTATCTGCTGCGTTATGGTTCCACCAAGCTCAGGGTGACATGCGCTGTGCGTCGAATAATTGGTACCCGTGCAACAGTACCTGGAATTTCTGCGCCACATCATCGAGAACGGAGCCGACAAAGGCGACCGTACCGGAACCGGCACCAAAAGTGTCTTCGGATATCAGATGCGTTTCGATCTACATGACGGCTTCCCGTTGGTTACGACCAAGAAGCTGCACATGCGTTCGATCGTGCACGAACTGCTTTGGTTTCTTCGTGGCGACACGAACGTACAATACTTGCACGAACACGGCGTAACGATTTGGGACGAATGGGCCGACGATCGCGGCGACTTAGGACCAATTTACGGCGCGCAGTGGAGATCGTGGCCGGCGCCGGACGGCACCGTCATCGATCAACTTTCGAACGTCGTCGAAGAGATCAAGCGCAATCCGGATTCACGCCGCCTGATCGTGAGCGCCTGGAACGTTGCGGAATTGCCGAAGATGGCGCTGGCTCCGTGCCACGTGCTGTTTCAGTTCTACGTAGCGAACGGCCGGCTCTCGTGCCAGCTTTATCAGCGCAGCGCCGATGCGTTTTTAGGAGTGCCGTTCAATATTGCGTCGTATGCGCTGCTTACGCATATGGTCGCGCATCAATGCCATTTGGATCCGGGCGATTTCATCTGGACCGGCGGTGATTGCCATCTGTACAACAATCACTTGGAGCAAGCAAAACTGCAGCTGACGCGCACGCCCTTCCCGCTGCCGCATCTTGCGTTCAAGCGCCGTCCGCACTCGCTGTTCGACTACCGCTACGAAGACATCGTCTTCATCGGCTACGAAGCGCATCCGCCGATTCGCGCGGAGGTGGCCGTTTAGCAGCCTGGCGCGGCCGCGCGTCATCTTCGTCGTTGCACACGATCGCCGCGGCGTCATGGGACGCGGCGGCGTGCTGCCGTGGCATTTGCCGGCCGATCTGAAGCATTTTAAATCGATCACGATCGACAAGCCGGTGATCATGGGGCGAAAAACATACGACTCCATCGGCAAGCCGCTGCCTCGGCGCCGCAACATCGTTCTGACTCGAAATGCAGACTATGCCCCGCCTGGTGTCGAGATTGCGCACACGGTCGAGCAAGCGATCGCGATGACGGCGAATGCTCCTGAAATTGC
>CAZRQS010000049.1:12806-15363 GCA_964602255.1 uncultured bacterium
GCCGGCGCAGTAACTCCGGCTGCCGTGCGATCGCGGGCGTTGAGAATATCGCGAATCGTTTCCGGATCGGTACGGCCGGTGGCGCATTCCACCAACGTTCCGACGATGTTCCGTACCATGCGGTGCAAAAAACCATCGGCGCGCACCTCGACACGGATGAGGTCGCCTTTGCGCTGCGCGTTCAGGACTTTCACGGTACGAATGGTCGGACCGCTTTCCGGCAGCACGCCGCAAAACGATCGAAAATCGTGCGTGCCCAGCAGTTGGCGCGCGCCGGCGTCAAAGCGATCGAGATCGATCGGCGTCCACACGTGAAAGGCGTATCGTTCCAGCAACGCCGACGGCTCGCGCGTGTTGTAGATTGCATACACGTACGCGCGATCCGTCGCGGAAAAACGCGCGGAGAAGGACGAATCGACTTCTTCGACGCTGCGAATGCTGACGTCTGAAGGCATCACGCTATTCGCGGCAATCGCAAAGCGTTCAAAAGGAAAAGTCGCCTCCGTTTTCCAGGAGACGACTTGTCCGGTGGCATGCACACCCGAGTCGGTGCGCCCTGCCGAAGTGACTTTTACCTCGTGCTGCAACAGTGAGGAAAACGTGCGCTCGAGCTCACCCGCGACGGTGCGCACCGAAGGCTGATACTGCATGCCGCAAAATGCCGTGCCGTCGTACTCAACGATGGCACGAAGCGTGGTTACGCGGCGCTCGTTTCCCGCTTGGGCACTGTCCGCTTCTCGTCCAGATCCAGCAGATCGGCCCAGCTCGTCACATCCGTCCGGTCCGGTGCAACTTGATTGCGCAGTTGAAGGAAGTAGTCCAGGCTCTCCCCTTCCGGTTTGTGCGTCACCCACTCGTGATTCCAGCTCTCAATCTCCGCAGGCGATTTCTTGTCGGCGAACCGTTTTGCATATGCTTCGATGTCCGCATCGCTCTTTGCGTTCTTGATAACCGAAAGGAATTCTTCACCGTTAATGCCGAGGAAATCGAACACTGCCTGGTCCATCGGGCAGTCGAACACGTATTCACCCAAATTGCCGTGGGCTTTTGCTTTGCCCTTATCGATTGCGCGCGGCAACTGAACGATGCCGAAAAGCTTCTCATGCACGCTGCGCGGGTACGTCTTAGTCAGATCCACGATCCTATGGCTCCCATTCTTACGAAAAGTAAGGTTATGGGACCGTGAACACCACTTATTTTTGGTGGGTTGCACCTGCATTGTAGGCTAGCGTCCGACCGGCACCTCGACGCCTGCAAAGGGCAGCAGCAAGCGGTTGCGGTCCGCAAGGTATCCTGTTACATCGAACTTTGCCGCATAATTGATATAGCGCAGGCCGTACGTCAGGGTAAGGCGATTGAACCGGCGCCGCGATTCAATCTGCAGGTCGACCAGCGAGGCGGTTTCGGGTGCCTTGCCTGACACGCCGAACGTATCGGTGTCGGCGTAACTTCCGATCGTAATGGAATTCGTATAAACGACGTCTTTGTAGATCGTGGCGTGCATACTCGGCGAGACCGCGATGGCGACATCGAGTGAACCATTTGGAGTACGCGCCAACTGTTGAACCAACACAAAGCGCGCGCCGGCCACATGTGAACGGTTCGTTTGAACCTCGTTCGTCGTGAGCGCCCCTATAACTTGGCCGTGATTGCTGTAAAACGGAATCGAAGACGACCGGCTATAACCTGTTTGCTGATTGATGAGCGTCGCACCGATTCCCAAACGCGTTCGCGTACCGGGAATGGCGTAAAAGAGCGCGCCCGCTGCATAACCCAGCTTCGTCGAATGGAGATCGAGCGGACCGTTGTGAAAAGCAATTGGACCGAACGGCGGCAGGACCTCGGCTCGAATGCTGAAGCGCCTCATCGGCAATTGCAGGCTGAAAATTGGGACCGGAGCGAGCGGAATTTGCGCTGTTCCACTACTCTCGACATGCGTTCCGATCGCTGCATTAAGCGTGATGCCCACGGACGGCTGCTCCGCTTGCGCGCGGCAATGCAAAAGACAAAAAAATGCAACTAGTGCAATAAGAACGCGTCCAACCCGTACACGCATGGCAGCACCATGCGGCTTTTATGCCGAGCTCACCTGCACGTTGTCGTTAGCGCGCCTCGCAGGCCGGATGATTGCAACGGCAACCTGCATGCGTGGGGGCGAGGTCGCCGCGAGTGGCGTCTTCCTCGCACGCACGCGAACAATACTGCTCGCCCACCTCGACGGTGCACGTGCAAACTTCGTGCGCGCATTTGACGCCGTTCATCGCCCGTTACCCGTGCTGCCTTTGGAGCGGGAAAAGGATGACGTCGCGGATGCTCTCGTTATTCGTGAGCAGCATGATGAGCCGATCGACGCCGATCCCTATTCCGGCGGTCGGCGGCATCCCGTATTCCAGTGCGCGCACGAAGTCCCAATCGGGCTCCGGAATCTCCTCGTCGCCGTGGGCGCGTTCGGTAACCTGCGCGTTGAACCGGGCGCGCTGGTCGTCCGGATCGTTGAGTTCGGTGAACGCATTGCTGATTTCCATCGTATTGCAAAACAGCTCGTACCGATCGGTAA
>CAZRQS010000050.1:0-15228 GCA_964602255.1 uncultured bacterium
CGGTATAGAATTATGAAACAACAGAGAATGCAACGGATTGATAATGAGATTCAGCGTGTCCTTGGTACGCTGATTTCGCAAGAGCTTAAAGATCCGCGGCTCGGTTTTACGACTGTGACTCGCGTTGAGATTACGCAGGATCTGAGGCATGCGAAAGTGTTTGTGTCGATTATCGGGGATCGGCATGTCGCTAAGCAGACGATGGATGCGCTCGACCATGCGTCCGGGTTCTTGCGACGTGAGCTTGGAAATGAGATTAAGCTTCGGCATACGCCGGAGTTGCAGTTTGTGGAAGACCGTTCGACTGAGCGGGCGATTAACTTGAGCAAGACGCTGCGCGAAGCGAGCGGTGGCGGCGCGTGATTCAACAAGAACGTACGGTAGCGACGACGGAAGAAGTCGTTGCGGAATTGCTGAAGCGGCCTGCGTTTGTCATGGTTAGCCATGTGAAGCCCGATGGCGATACGCTTGGCGCGGGGCTGGCGCTAGGGCTTGCGCTCAAGAAGCTTGGGAAGCGCGTGCATTATTTTCAGCAGGATCCGGTGCCGCGGAATTTGCGGTTCTTGCCGGATACGGAGTTTGTTTCGCGCGAGATTCCCTCGGATCTACCGCCGGATACGCTGTGGGTGTTCGGGGATATGAGCAACACCTCGCGTGCGGGTGAGTTTCTTCCGAAGATCGAGCGCGAGAATATTCTCGATATCGACCACCATTTGGGCAACGACCATTTCGGTGCGCTGAATTACGTGCTTACGCATGAGTGCTCGACCGGGACGTGCGTGATGCATCTTTTGCGTCCGCTCGGCGTTGAGATTGACGCGGATATTGCTACGTGTCTGCTTACGACAATCATGACGGATACCGGCGGGTTTATGCATAGCAACACCACCCCGGACGTGCTGCGGGTCTCTGCCGAGCTCATGGAGCTCGGCGCGAATAAAGAGCAGATTACCGAAGAGATCTTTGCCAACAAACGGTTGGCCGCACTCAAATTGCTCGGACGCGCGCTTAATGAAGCGAAAGTCGAGCACGATGGGCGTTATATTTGGTCGTACATCGACGAAGCGATGCTTGCCGAATGTCAGGCGGATGGCGAAGATACCGAAGAGATCGTCAATCATTTGCGATCCGTTGAAGGCGTTGAAGTCTCGGCGCTCTTCAAAGCCTATGACGGCGAGATACGCGTCAGTTTGCGCAGCAGCGGGCGCATCAACGTACAGGCCGCGGCCGCGCGTTTGGGCGGTGGCGGGCATTTCCGCGCGTCGGGTCTGACGTTCATTGGACCGCTTCCGGAAGCCGTGAAGGCGGTCAAAGAAGCGCTCATCGCCGAAGGACTATAAGCCTTGAAGCTGATCGCGATTCTCGCGCTCGTATTGGGATTCGGCGCACTCTTCGGAACACGGCGCGATACGCCGTTTATCCGCTGGGGCATCGTGATTACGCTGATAGGCGTGCTGCTCATGGCAACCTCCGCGCTCTTCACGTTCCGCGGCGTGACCTTCGGCATCGTGCTTGCCGTGCTCGGCGTGCTCGTGTATTATTACGGGCGTCTAGCGCGCCGCGAGCAGTTTTTCGTCTCCAAGCCAAAGTAGCTTCATGCTTGGATTCGTGAATGTTTTCAAGCCGGCGGGTCCCACATCGGCGCACGTCGTTGCACGCCTGCGGCGCATCTACGGTTTATATTCGCGCGATCGCCATATCGGAGTGGGCCATTTAGGAACGCTCGATCCACAGGCAGCCGGCGTGCTTCCGATCGCCGTCGGAAAAGCGACGCGACTCATCCCGCTTTTGGCCGATCAGCGTAAAGCGTACGTGTGTACATTTGTTCCAGGCCGCAGCACAACGACCGGTGATGCGCTCGGCGACACCGTCGAATCCGCGCCGGTTCCCCCGGGCTGGGAGCGCCGCTTGCGCGACATACTCCCGCACTTCGTCGGCAAGATCGAACAGATTCCGCCGATGTATAGCGCCGTGCATCACGAAGGCAAGCGCCTCTACGAACTTGCGCGCGCCGGTAAACAGGTTGAACGCAAACCGCGTACGATTGCAATTTACGGTCTCGCGCTACTTGGCGTAGAACGCGGCGTCGCTAGGCTGCGCGTTTCTTGCAGCGAAGGCACGTACGTGCGAACGCTCGTTGAAGACCTCGGCAAAGCCATCGGCCAGCCCTCGCATATGGGCGCACTCGTGCGCGAGGGTTCGGGCCCGTTCTTACTGTATGAAGCGCGCACGTTCGAAGAGATCGCCGATAGTCCGCGCGAGTCGCTCATCCCGCCCGAACACATCATTCCGTTTCCGACAATCGTGTTGGATCTCCGCCACTCCGCTGACTTTCGCGCCGGACGCGTGGTGCCGCTTCCAACCGGTGCACCCGCGAAGCACGTCTTCGTACGCGACGAGTCGCGCACGCTCGTCGGTGTCGGCGAAACGCACGGCGCACTTTTAGCTCCGCGCAAGGTTTTCGTATGAAGCTGCATTACGAACTGAGGCGTGAAGCTGAAACGCCGCTCGTCATCGCGATTGGCTTCTTTGATGGAATGCATCGCGGACACCAGGAGATTGCGCGGCAGACGCTGCGGCTGCGCCGTCCGGGTTGGCGAGCTGCGGTACTTACGTTTTCAAATCATCCCGCTTCGTTCTTGCGCCCCGGTAACGAGCCGCGCCTTATAAGTACGCCCGAAGAGCGCATCGACCTGATCGGCCGCGCCGGCTTCGACGAGTGTTTTTTCGTGCGATTCGATGAGCGCATCGCCTCACAAGAAGCGCAGCATTTCCTGAGTCAAACCCTGCTGCGCGATCTCAACGTGCGCGGAGTCGTCGTCGGAAAAAACTTTCGCTTCGGCCAAAAACGCACCGGCGACACCGAACTGATGGCACGCGTCTTCGGCGAGGCCGGCGTTGCGTTCGTGCCGGTCAGCAATACGGCGGACGAATTCGGCAACCGTATTTCGAGTACGCGAATCCGTACGCTCATCGCGCAGGGCAACCTTGCGGAAGCGGACGCGCTCCTCGGGCATAGTTACGAATTGCGCGGCAAGGTCGAGCTCGGCGCGGGACGCGGCCACGATCTTGGATTTCCGACGGCGAACGTCGCCGTTCCGGCAAAGCTGCTTCCAAAGGACGGTGTGTATTCGGCGACCGCGCGCCATGACGGGCGCGACTACGCTGCGCTTGTTTCCATCGGCACGAATCCTACGTTCAACGGCGAGCACCACACCATCGAAGCATGGATGCGTGACTTCCATCAAACGATCTACGGTGAGGAATTAGCCCTGCGCGACCTGCGCTTCGTGCGCGACCAGCAGCGCTTTGCCAGCGTGGAAGAACTCCTGGCCCGGATGCACGATGATTTGGACGCGGTTGCGTATCCCTCGTATGGGTAGTCTTCAGATTTCTTTCATGAATGCGCGCCAGGATCGAAGTCCGATGCGCGCGACCTTCGCCATGCTCCTGGCAGCACTGGCCTTCAGCGGCTGCTCCGTCCGTGTCGGAGGCTCCGGTGCATCCGGCGTCGCGCGCATCGGGCATCCCGCACCGGACTGGAGCGTGCCGACGTCAACCGGCACGAAATTGACGCTGAGCTCGCTGCGCGGCAAAGCGGTGTATCTCAATTTCTTTGCGACGTGGTGTCCGCCGTGCAATGAAGAAGCGCCGAGCATCAATGCGCTTCAAAAGCAATATGCGAACCGGGGCCTGCAAGTCGTTGGCGTCGACGAACTCGAGAACCAAAAGAAAGCGGCGAGCTTCGTTCAGAAGTTTCGCCTCGTGTATCCGGCCATCGTCGACGACGGCACGCTGCAGTCGCAGTACGAAGTAAACGGGTTACCGGTTCACGTCTTCATCGACCGCAGCGGCGTCGTCAAGAGTATCGTGGTCGGCGAGATGAGCAAAGCCAAAATTGCCTCAGCCGTCCGTAGTTTGCTCTAAGCGCTAGGGCGAGAGCAGCATCGAGCGTACCAGCTGCGCTTTTACATTATCGTCCGCCACGATGGAGCTGCCGTAACCGGGTAAGTCGACTTCCCTGACGTACGGAACCTGCGCCATCGCGATATGATTGAGCGTAACGTCCCGGAACGCGTAGGCGATACTGAGCTCTTCTTGGGCGCTAAAGTTCGTCTCGACATCCTTGTGCAGAACGTCGATGAGCGCGGTGATGTGAAGCAACGTGTTGAGTTTGCTGCCTTTGAGCCGCTCCACGATGGATTTTGCCACTTGCTGCTGGCGCATGATCCGGCAGGGATCGCTGCACCAATCGTGCCGGAATCGCGCGTATCCCACGGCCTGCTCGCCGTCGAGACGGTGCGGCCCTTCGGTGAGGTGGACGTGCAGATGTCCCCAGCTGTCGTCGTAGTCGATGGAGCCACCCCTGCAATCGGTCGCGTATCGCAGGCAATCCGAATTCTTGACATACACGTCTACGCCGCCGATCGCGTTTATCAGATCTTTCATCGTGTCGATCCGAAGCACGACGTAACGATCGAAGTGCGGAATGCCAAGCCACTGGGAGACCACCGCCTGCGATTCGTTGATGCCGCCCTCGGATTGCGCTTGATTGATTTTCGCTTGTTGGCCGTTCGGCAGCGTCGCGACCATGTCGCGCGGGACCGATACTTCATAGATCCGTTTGCGTTCGAGATCCAGACGCATGGCCATGATGATGTCGCTGCGCGAGTGCGCGGAGGTCTCTTGATCTTTGGGATCGTAGTCGTAGTCCAAGCCGACGACGAGTACTCGAATTGAGTTTTTTCCGAAAAGCGTTTGCGGAGGCGGCACGGTCATTTGGATAGCCGCGTTCCAAGGTGTTCGGTGAAAGGCCGCTGAGAATCCCACCGATCCGCTGATCAGCGCGGCAATGACGGCGAGGACCGCGTACCACGCGGCCTTTTTTGAAATCTTCATTTGAGAATCTACCTGTCGGAGAAAGTGAGGAAGTTAGGGCGACAGGCAGTAAGGCGGTGCGCGGCCTTTAAGGCGGCGCAGGAATGGTTCGATAAAACGCGGACGTTCGGTGCGCCATGCTCGTACGTGGATTTTTGGCGCGCCGACCATCGTCTGTGCCAGAATACGAAGCGCCCAACAAATGGCTTGCGCTAACGTTCCGGCAGACCAGTGCAACGCCCGCCACAAAAGCCAGGTGGATGCAACGCAGCCCGCTGCGTGAAGCAGTAAGCTCACCGCAATTGGACCGCCGAGCCAAATCAAGCCGCCCATCGGATGGCCTGCAACGACGATCTGCTCGAGCGTTTCCATAACGAATAGGACGCCGAGCTGCGTTACGAACACCGGCCCGGCGAACGCGAAGGCGGAATGGCGGTTCACGGCGCGGGACGACGCGCGTACCCATTCGGGGGCGTATGATTTGTGCGAGAGAAGGCGCCACGCCGAAAGACAGACGAAGAGCAGCGACAACCCGCACGCGACCGAGATTGCCGGAATCACGTCGAGGTTGCTTCGGTCGGTAAACGAACCGGCACCAAAGACGCCTGCGTTGGACATGCGTTCAACAATAGGGTCGATGATCGCCGCGGCAGCTACCGCTGCAGCCAAGCAAAAGATTGCTTGGGGACCGTTCAGGGGAAGGCGCATGCCGGTGAAATCTTCGCCGGAAGCGCCGGCTACGCCGCTTTTACAATCAGCGAGCCATTCTCGAAACGCACGTCAGCCGCACAGCCCTTCGGAAGCTCGCCCCGCAGTATCGCGGTCGAGAGCGGAGTGCTGACATGTCGCGCGACAATGCGGTGAACGTAGCGCGCACCGTTTCCGGCGCTCATCGCTTCCCGTGCCAAGAATCCCCTCGCCGATTCGTCGAGCTGCAAGCGCACGTCGCGCGCGCCTAAGCGATCGGCGAGCGCCTCGACATGGATTGCAACGATCTGCTCGATATCCTCGAACTGCAAATCGTTGAAGTGCACGATGTCATCGATGCGATTCAAGAACTCCGGTCTAAACGCGACCGGCAGCTCGTCGTCCTCGAGGTTGGTCGTCATGATGATGAGGGCATGCCTGAAATCCACGGTGCGGCCTTTGGCGTCGGTGACGCGGCCGTCGTCGAGAATCTGCAATAACACCGCCGCGACATCCGGGTGCGCTTTCTCTAATTCGTCAAACAGCACGACACAGTATGGCCGCCGCCGCACCGGCTCGGTAAGTTGCCCGGCTTCTTCGTGGCCTTGATATCCGGGCGGCGCGCCCAATAGCCGCGAAACAGTGTGCGCTTCGGTGAACTCGGAGAGATCGATTCGCACTAGCGCCTCTTCCGTGCCGAATAACGCTTCAGCAAGCGCTTTCGCGAGCTCCGTCTTTCCGACGCCGCTCGAACCCATGAACAGAAAACTGCCCAGCGGTTTGCGCGGATCGTGCAAACCCGCACGCGCGCGGCGAATCGCTTCACTAACAGCTGCGATCGCTTGCCGCTGACCGATGACGCGCCGCGCGAGCGTTTGTTCCAACGTGAGCAAATTGTTTGCTTGCGATTCCGAGAGCGTCGTCTGCGGAATGCCGGTCCATTTCGTGACGACCGCGGCGACGTGCTCGGCGGTTACCGGCGGATGTTCGGCGGCGCCTTTATTTGCGAGTGCAACAAACGCGGCGGCTTCGTCCATCAGATCGATGGCTTTGTCGGGCAAGAACCGATCGGCGATGTAACGCGCGGACAGTGCCGCTGCTGCACGAACGGCGTCGTCGGTGATCTGGACGTTGTGATGCTCCGCGTACCGGTTGCGTAAGCCGTAGAGGATGTTTGTCGTTTCTTCGATAGAGGGCTCGTCGACCATGACGGGCTGAAAGCGTCGTTCGAGCGCAGCGTCCGATTCGATGTACTTGCGGTATTCGTCGAACGTCGTCGCGCCGATACACTGCAGATCGCCCCGCGCAAGTTCGGGCTTGATCATCGAACTGAGGTCGAGCGAACCTTCCGCCGCACCAGCGCCGACAAGCGTATGCAGTTCGTCGATGAAAAGAATGATGTCGCGCGCAGCCTTGTGCACTTCGTCGAGAATGCGTTTTACGCGGCCTTCGAATTCGCCGCGATACTTCGTGCCCGCGACGAGCGGTCCGAGTGAGAGCGCGAGCACGCGTTTGTTCCGAAGCGCCTGTGGTACCTTTCCGGAGATGATGCGTTGCGCGAGCCCTTCGACGATAGCGGTTTTGCCGACGCCGGGTTCGCCGACGAGCACGGGGTTGTTTTTGCTGCGCCGCGCAAGAATCGAGACGACGCGTTCCACTTCCTCTTCACGTCCGATGACCGGATCCAGTTTCCCGTTCCGTGCAAGGTCGGTGAGATCGCGAGAAAATGCCGCGAGCGTGGGCGTCGCGCTACGTAACCGTCTCGTCCAATCTTCGAGGGGATTGGTGCCCTTTTGGCCTTGTTGCTCGCCCAGTTTTTCAACCAGAAGGGCCCCGCCCGCAACTAACGCCGCAGCGGTCAATGCCGCGCCGACGTACGGCAGCGCCGCTTTCGTCGCTTGGCGCCGGGCGGAGCAGATGGCGCAGTAACGCATTTGGCCGGTCGCTGGGTCTACCACGGTCGCGGGCCGCTGTCCGCAGAGCTCGCACGTTGTCGTCATGTGGATATGCTACCCCCTGGAGTTGCGGGCAGTTTCATTGCGCCTCGTAGGTCACCGTTACGATGGCCGTTACATCGATATTGCTCGGCTCGATCGTTGTGGGAGCCGCCGCCGGCGCAGGCATCGGGGCCGCCATCATCACCCGCGGGCTCGGGCCTTCCGCGTAACCCTGCTGCATGCTTTTCACGCGAACGATATGCAGTCCGGCAGCCGTGGCCATCGCTTGCGCCTGTGCGCGAGTATTCGTCACAGCGGCACGAAGCGCTTGCGCGAGCTGCGCGTGATTGTCGTTCAGTCCGAAACTAACGCCGCCGATGTCCGTAACGCCCGATGCGACGGCAGTATCGATTGCTTTGCCGACAAGGTCGAGTCGATGCAACGTGACGGAAATGTTCCGGCTCACGAAGTAGCCGAATCGTTCTCGCACCGGCGGAAGCGGCGCGCCCGACTGCGGCTGCGGCGGCGGCGTGTAATTCAAATTGTAGTACGTCGTGCGAATATCGTCGTGTGCGATGCCGAGCGATTCGAGCGCCCGCATCAATCGATCGTACCGTTCGTTGTTGTCCGAAGCTGCGGCGGCTGCGGTGTTTGCATTCGTTGAAATCGTGAAACTTTCGTTGGCGACGTCCGGCGCGGCGCTCGCGCGTCCTTGTGCGCTTACGGTAATGAGCACGGTGAGCAGTAAAGCGTGCATCGAGACCCTCCTGTGAGATTGAAAACGAAGCGAAAGGCGGGAAAGTACCCATTACGCTGGTCGAGGTCGCCGTCGGGTTCTGCGTGGGGCTGATTGGGGGTACGCATTCCGGATTCCATGGGCACCGGCGCCGATACGGTGGCCAGCGCGGCCGCAGGCGCGCTTACACTCATTCTGGTCCTTCGTGCCACGGCAGGCCGCCGGACCGTCGCATAGGCTGGGTACAAGGGCAAGGCTATGCTTTGGACTATTTTGATCTGGATTCTTTTTGGGCTCATCGTCGGCATTATTGCGCGATGGATCGTGCCCGGCGCCGTGAGCGGTGGCCTGCTCACCGACATCCTGGTTGGCATCCTCGGAGCCCTTATCGGAGGCTGGATTTACAGGACGTTCGGCCACGGGAGCCTCACGGGGCTTTGGAGTTTTCTCTACGCGCTGATCGGTGCGGTCGTGCTACTCTTAATCGTGAGGGCGTTCACGGGCCGCAGGACGGTCGTTTAGAGGGTCCGTATATCAGAGGCTTTGCGCCCGTCCCACCATAGCGAAGCAAGGAAACAAACTGCAGCATCATGGCCTACGTCATCACCGAACCGTGCATTGGAACCAAGGACAAGTCCTGCGTCGACGTTTGTCCCGTCGATTGTATTCACGGCAAGGATGACGATGAAATGCTCTACATCGATCCGGAAGTCTGCATCGACTGTGGCGCCTGCGTTTCCGCGTGTCCGGTTGAAGCGATTTACGCGGACTCTGACGTGCCCGCCAAGTGGCAGAACTTCATCGAGATCAACGCAGAGTATTTCAAAAAAAGCAACGCGTAGCGTCTAATGCGCGCGACCGGACGAGAGTTGCTCGATGGTCCGGTCACCTCGCTGCGCGAACTCAAAGAGAATTTCAATGACATTGAGACGGCGAACCGTCTGCTCGGAGGCGTCCGGGCAGTTCGGGACGCCGTTTTTGCATTGTCTCCTAAAACGCTTCTCGACGTCGGCACCGGCAGTGCGGACATTCCGCGTGCACTGATCGGCGAAGCGCAATCGCGCGGGCAAGACTTACGTATCACGTGCGTGGATCGTAGTCCCGACGTGCTCGCGATCGCGCAAGAACGCGCCGGCGCGCAGGCGCAGATCTCGTTTGTGCGCAGTGACGGCGAAACGTTACCGTTCCCCGACGGCACGTTCGATATCGCAATGTGCAACTTGACACTGCACCACTGCGATCCTCCGCAGGCCATAGCGCTGTTGCAAGAACTGCGCCGCGTCTCCCGTGTCACACCGCTGGTTACGGATTTGCGGCGTTCACGTGTTGCGTGGTTCTTCGCGTGGGTTCTTGCACGGCTCTTCAGCCGCAACCGCTTGAGCCGTCACGACGCACCGCTCTCCGTTCTTCGAGCCTATACGCCTGTCGAAGCGCTCGATCTCGCGCGCCGCGCGGGCTGGCGCAAGCCTTTCATACATTGCTCACGTTTCTACCGTATGGTGCTTGCCGATGCGGTATGACGTTGCGGTAATCGGCGCGGGTCCGGCCGGCGCCACGACGGCGCTGTTGCTCGCGCGCGCCGGCGCATCCGTCTGCGTCGTCGAGCGATCTCAATTTCCGCGTACGAAGGCGTGCGGCGAATACCTGAATGCCGGCGCGGTGCGGCTTCTAAAAGAATTGGGCGTTGCAGGCGGCCTGGCAGCGCATGCGGTACCGCTCCGAGGTGTCCGCCTTTCAGGCAAAGGCGCGCGCGCAGAATTGCGTTTTGCTGCCGCCGGCTGGTCGTTGCCTCGCGCTACGCTGGACAGCGCTTTGCTCGATGCTGCGCTGGACGCCGGCGCTACGTGCAAAGCCGGAAGGGCCGAGCGGTTCGCGTCCGGCGACGACGGTGTACGCATAGACGTGCGCACGCCAGGCGGCGAGCTCGAGCAGGTGCAATCATCGGTTCTCATCGGCGCGGACGGCGCGCATTCGCTCGTTGCGCGTGAATTCGGACTGAGCGAACCCGTCAAGGAAAACCGCCGTTTTGCGCTCGGCGGTCACTACTGCGGGTTGTCGGGACTCGACGATTACCTGGAGATGTTCGTCGACGGACGCAGCTATTTTGCAATCAATCCGTTCTCGGCTTCGCGCGCAAACGTGATGCTGATCGTTGACGAATCGGAGCTGCACCGGCGGCGCGACGACGTCGATGCATTCGTACACGAGCGAGCGCGCGTGCTCAGCGGTGGGCGTATTCAATTTGACGGTGCACGGCTGGAAGACAAGCGCATCGCCATCGGGCCGCTCGCGTATCGAGCGCGCCGCTACAGCGTGCCGCGCGTACTGCTCGTCGGCGACTCCGCGCATTTTCTCGATCCGTTTACCGGCCAAGGCGTGCATTTTGCGCTTCGCGGAGCGCAGCTGGCCGGGCAAGCCGTCAAACAGATGCTGTGGAATTCGAGTGCGCAGTTAGACGCCTGGCAACACTATGAGCGCAGCTTGCGGCAAGAGGTGCGGCGGCGAAAACGCCTCTCGTCGATTGTCGGCGCACTCGTGCGTGTGCCGTTTATTGCTTCGCCGGCCGCCGCCATTGCAACGCGTAACCCGTTGGTGTTTCGCGGTCTGCTGGACGCAGTGACGGGCGCAACCTGATGCGCATGCGCAACGAGATTGTGGTGCGAGCGACGCCGCAACGCATCTACGAACGCGCGGCAGCGACGGAACGCTGGCCGCAAATTCTACCGCATTACCGTTTCGTTCATGTGCTCAGCGGTGACGCAGAGGTCCGTACCGTTGAGATGGCCGCGTCGGCCCCGTTCGAGAAACTCGGGTTCACCATACCCGTGCGCTGGCGGGCGCAGCAAGTCAACGATTCCCTTACGCCGCGCATCTCATTCCGGCACGTGCGTGGGTGGACGAAGGGCATGCTCGTGCATTGGGAGTTCGAAACCGATGGCGAGCAAACACTTGTGACGATCCATCACGAATTGCGTTCGCCGCTGGCGCCGATTATCGGAAAGTTTTTTATCGACCCCATCGCGACGCGCACGCTACAATGCATCAAAGCTCTAGCGGAAGCCGATCGATGAGTGCACCCTACCGCGTTGCCGTCACGGGCCTTGGAATGATCACGCCGCTTGGCGTCGGCGCGAAGGAGATGTGGCGCAACCTGCTCGACGGAAAAGTGGGAGTAAACCCGATCACGCGCTTCGATGCGAGTGAATATCCCTCGCGCATCGCGGCGCAAATCGACGATTTCGATCCGGCAGCGCACCTCTCACGGCGTCGCGTGCAGTGGACGGATCGTTTTTCGCAGCTCGCCGTCGCCGCGGCGCGATTGGCGGTGGAAGATGCCAACTTCAATATTGAAGCATTACGCTCGCAGACCGGCGTCTTTACCGGCTCGGCGCTCGGCGGTGTGGCGCTTGCGGAAGAACAAATGGGCGTGTTTCACGCCCAAGGTTTGCGTGCGGTCCGTCCGCTGCTCACCATCTGTGTGTTTGGCGGCGCGGCCGCAAGCAATATTGCGATCGAGTTCGGCATTACGGGTCCGGCGACGGCAAACTCAAATTCCTGTGCAGCAGGCGCGATGGCCCTCGGCGATGCGTTTCGCGCAGTGCGACGAGGTGACGTGCGTGCGGCGATTGCGGGCGGCGTCGAAGCACCGCTCGCGCCGCTCACGTACGGTGCTTTCACCGTTGCGCGAGCGATGTCGACGCGCAACGACGACGCGGAACATGCGAGCCGCCCATTTGACGCAGATCGCGATGGCTTCGTTATGGCGGAAGGCGCTGGAATGCTGGTTTTGGAGCGTTACGACGACGCGGCTACGCGCGACGCCCCGATATACGGCGAGATCGTTGGATATGGCGCGTCGAATGACGCTTACCACATGTCGGCACCGCTCGAAGGCGGCGATCAGACTGCAAGTGCGCTACAACGCGCACTCGAGGATGCTTCGGTGAGCGCACACGAGATCGAAGCCGTAAACGCGCATGGGTCGTCCACGCGCCTCGGCGATCGTGCTGAAGTGCGTGCTTACGAGCGCGTCTTCGGCGAACGTCTCTCGCGCATTCCCGTGAGCGCGACTAAAGGCCAGCACGCGCACGCACTTGGTGCGACCGGTGCATGGGAGATAGCGATCGCTTTACTCGGTATGCGTGACAAGATCGTTCCCGGAGCGGTAAACCTGCAGACCGGCGATCCCGAATGCGCGATCGACTGCGCTCCGGTATCTCGCGAAGTGGATGCGCGCCTGGTGCTTTCGAATTCGTCAGGTTTCGGGGGAATTAACGCGGCCGTAGTGCTTGCGGCTCACCGCGGGCCATGACCATCGTGATGAGCGTCCGGTTTTGCGCCGAAGTAATGCGGACGCGGTCCATCAGTTCATGCATGAGCACGATGCCCCGGCCGCGCTCCTCACGCCGTTGGAACGGCCGCCAACGTCCGCTGTCTTCAATTTCAACCGTAATCGTATCGTTGTCGCAGGTGAGGTGCACCTGAACCATGCCCGGCCGCTCGTCGCCGCGGTACGCGTGTTCGATGGCGTTCGCCACCGCTTCACCGACTGACGTAATGAGCGAAAAACGTTGCGTCGCGGTGATGCCGTGCTGGTCGCAAAACCGGTGCAGCATCGCTCGAACGATCGGCGCAGCAATCGGAACAGCGGAATACCTCATCGAGGCCGTGACGGGCCCGTCGTGACACGAGAGCGTTAGCGTGGCAGCATCGTCGCGATTGATGGCCGCATCGAAAATGCGTTCTTGCAACGCGATCGCCGGATTGTCGGGATCGTCGGTGCATGCGCGCACGCTAGCCTCGAGCAAACGCTGCTCTCCCGCTAACACATCGCGTGAATATTCGGTCATGCCGTCGGTGTAGAAGACCACGCAGCTGCGCGGCGGAAGCGTGATCGTCCAATCGTCCGACTTAATCTCCGGCTCAACGCCCAGCGGCATTCCGCCGCCCGGCAAGAACCCGTTGAATCCGTCGATGATCGTGAGCACCGGCGGAGGATGCCCGGCCAATGCATACGTGAGTTCCCGGCGTTCCGGCACGTAATACCCTAGAATCGCGGTCACCATGCCGATGCCTTTGCGCAAATTTATCAGACCATTGATGTGCTGTAGCACGTCGGCCGGCGAGGTTTCTTCGACCGCCGCCGTGCGAATTGCCTGACGTACTTCGCCCATCACCGTTGCGGCTTCCAATCCGTGCCCGGCGACATCGCCGACAGAGATTGCGACGCGCCCGTCGGGTAGCGAGAACGCATCGTACCAATCGCCGCCGACTTCCGCCTCGTCGCTCGCAGGCCGGTACGCAGCATGAAAGACCGCGCCGGGAATGCGCGGTAAGGTATCGGGCAACAATGCGCGTTGCAAACGATCGGCGACGCGGTAGGTACGATCGAAGAGTATTGCCTGATCGAGTGCGTTGGCGAGTTGAAGCGCGAGAACTTTTGCGAGTTTTTCCGTCGTGCCGTTGAAGGCGGACTTGTGGCGCGAGGCGAGGATGAACGTGCCGAGCACATCCTGACGGCCGCTTAACGGTGATGCAACAACGGTTTCAAACCCATGCTCGCGCAGGACGTCGGGCAACATGGACGGGTCGGCGGCATGCATGTGCAGACCCGGTTCGCGCGAGGCTTCAACTGCCGAAATAGCACCTTCTGCATGACGCGCGTAAATTGCACAGTAGTCAGCAATCTTACGGATGCACAAATCTGCTACGGCCGGTAAGGTCGCTGACAACTCAAAAGACGACGCAAGTAATCCACTCGCCTCTGCAAGCAAATCAAGCGCATCGGGCTGACGAAGGTCACGCGGCTCAACCATGCGCGTGAACAGACCCTGTGGGCATTATCTGCTGTATCCCCGCGTGTGACCCCGCGTTAAACCTAGCGGGCCCATGTTTGGCATTACTTGAACCTGGATATGAGGAAACTGGCAACCGTCCCATCTTAACGGAGCTTTTTTGCATGCCCACATCGACCGTTACGCAGAAGCGGAACGGAGCGTCTCTACGCTCCACAAAAGACCCTATTTCCGATAACGCGACAGCGCATCAGCGAAGGATGCTCAGCGCCCTGCACGCGTTCCGCAGAGGCGACTTCTCCGTTCGCCTTCCGGTGAGCGGCGATGGAATCGAGGCTGAGCTCGCGGCAGCATTCAATGACTGTTTGGAAACAAAAACGCGTTTGCTCAACGAGGTAAAACGCGTGAGCCGCGTTATTGCTCGCGATGGACGGCTTTCCAATCGTGCGGCGGTCGAAGGCATAAGCGGCGGATGGCAAGAGCATATCGACGCCTACAATTCGCTCATCGAGTCGGTTGCCGCTCCTATTGCGGAAACAAATCGCGTTATCGCGGCGGTTGCGCAGGGCGACCTTTCGCAGCGAAGCGCACTCGACATCGACGGGCGTCCGCTGCGCGGCGACTTCTTGCGGTCGGCGCGCGTCATCAACACGATGGCGGACCAGCTGAACGCCTTCGCATCGGAAGTCACCCGCGTTGCACGCGAAGTCGGTTCC
Source organism: uncultured bacterium (assembly GCA_964602255.1). Taxonomy (GTDB): domain Bacteria; phylum Vulcanimicrobiota; class Vulcanimicrobiia; order Vulcanimicrobiales; family Vulcanimicrobiaceae; genus CAZRQS01. The sequence goes on from CAZRQS010000050.1 coordinate 14,750, forward strand.
GAAGGTAAACTGGGCGGGCAGGCCAGCGTCAAGGGTGTCGCCGGAAGCTGGAAAGACCTGACGGACTCCGTGAACACGATGGCCGGTAACCTCACCAGCCAGGTGCGTAACATCGCGGACGTGACGACCGCCGTCGCGAAGGGCGACCTCTCGCGTAAGATCACCGTCGAAGCGCGCGGTGAAATTTTAGAGCTGAAAAACACCATCAACATCATGGTCGACCAGCTCAACTCGTTCGCAGGCGAAGTTACGCGCGTTGCTCGCGAAGTGGGCTCCGAAGGTAAACTGGGCGGACAAGCCGAGGTCGCCGGTGTCTCGGGCACGTGGAAAGACCTTACGGAATCGGTGAACTTCATGGCTTCGAACCTGACCTCGCAGGTTCGTAACATCGCCGAAGTCACGACGGCCGTCGCAAAGGGCGACCTCTCGAAGAAGATTACGGTCGACGTTCGCGGCGAAATTCTCGAACTCAAAAACAC
>CAZRQS010000051.1:0-15136 GCA_964602255.1 uncultured bacterium
GAATTATTTGGAACGTAAGATTTCGCGAGCGGCGTTCCAGCCCGGAGCGCCCATGACGCCGCCGCCCGGGTGTGCTGCCGCACCGCACAGGTACAGACCTTTGATCGGCATTTTGTAGCCCGCATAGCCCGGAACCGGACGGAACATGAACAGCTTGTCCAGGTTCATGGCGCCTTGGAAAATGTTGCCGCCGGTGAGATTGAACGTCGCTTCCAGATCTTGCGGGGTGAGAATCTGACGGTCGATGACCGAGTCTTTGAACCCAGGCGCATACTCTTCCACGATCTCAAAGCAACGATCGGCGAACGCGTTTTTGGTCGCGCTGTCCCATTCACCGTCTTTGAGCTTGTACGGCGCGTATTGCACGAACATCGACATGATGTGTTTTCCGGGCGGGGCAACCGTCGGATCGAGCGACGACGGCATCGTACACTCGACAACCGGATCTCTGGACCAGTTGCCGTATTTCGCGTCGTCGTAGGCGCGCTCGATGAAGTCTTGATCCGGCGCAATGTGCACGGTACCGTGGTGCTGCAGTCCCGGCTCGTGTCCGGGCAACGACGTAAAACTCGGCAGACGTTCCAACGCCACGTTGATCTTCGCGGAAGCGCTTTCGTAGCTGATCCGGTTGATGGCATCCATAAAGCCCGGCGGCAGATCGGCTTTGGCGCCGTTCAAGAGTTTGTTGAACGTGATGTTGCAGTCGGCGTTGCTGGCAACCGTGTTCGCGTAGTATTCATCGCCGTTCGCGAGCGCAACGCCGGTGACGGCACCGCCTCCCGTGAGGATCTTTGCAACTTCGGCTTCGGTGCGAATGTCGACGCCCAGATCCGTCGCCGCTTTGGCGAGCGCCTGCGTAAGACCGCCCATGCCGCCTTTGACGTACGCCCAAACGCCCTGCTTGCCGTTGGTTTCGCCCATCACGTGATGGAACAACACGTACGCGGTTCCCGGCATCGACGGTGCGGCGAAGGCCCCGATGATCGCATCGGTGCCGATCGTCGCTTTGAGCTCTTCCGATTCAAACCATCGATCGAGAATCGGCCGCGCGGCGCCCGTAAGGATCTCCACCGCTTCGCTCATCGCGGGACCGAGGTTTCGCATATCTAAGCCAAGCATGCCTATCTGCAGCAAATCGGTGAGTGAAGGTTGCAGCAAGTTCGGCGGCCGCTTTGCAAGTGTCGGTTCGATCACCGAAGCGACGCGTTGCAGCATCTCTTCGTATTTGGGATAGTTTCCGGCGTCTTTTTTGCTGAACTTGGCGATCTCGCTCACGTCTTGCTCGATCGATCGCCCGAGCATGAGGTAGCGTCCGTCCAAGAACGGCGAGAACGACGCCGGATTACGCTCGATGAGCTCAAAACCGTAATCGTGCAATCGCAGATCGCGCGTGATCTCCGGACGGAACAAACTATTGACATAGGCGGCCGTGGAAACTTTCCATCCCGGGAACGTCCCCTCTTCCGTAACGCAAGCCCCGCCGACGATGTAGCGGCGTTCGAGAACGAGCACTTTCCATTTCGCGCGCGCCAAGTAGCACGCGGTTACGAGGCCGTTATGGCCTCCGCCGATGATAATTGCGTCATACGTAGACCTGGATTGCATGCCTAATCAATCGACGGCACAGGCGAGAGCGCCTGCTCCTGCTTGCGGCGGCTGCCGTAAGCGTAGACCAGAACGCCGCTGCCGAGCATCAGTACGGTAAGCCCAAGTACCTTTACGACGGCGAGCGTCTTGTTTGGTTCGTCCGCCGCCGGAAACATCGCTAGAACGATGGAGCTCACCGTCGTGAAGAGTCCAATCGCCGCCGCGAACGTAACCGTCCACGTGCGCTGCAGCTTCATTGCCGATGCGAAGAGCAAGAGAAACGGGACCATCGTGATGAGCACGGTGGAACTGACGAGAACGTCGTACGCGCCCTTTACGGTCGTTCCGCCTTGTCCGAGCAGAATGAAGACGCTGGAGATCGCAACTTGCGCCAAAATCGCCGCGACCGGCGAATGCCAGCGGGGATGCATGCGGCCAAAAGCCTCGGGCAAGTAGCGATCTATCCCCGCTACGAACGGAATGCGCGCGACTGCACCGAGCCACGCGCCGACGCTGCCTAAACAGCTGATCGTTACGAGCACGGCGGCAAATATCGTGAGCGCAGACCAGTGCAGCGAACCTGCGACATGACCGATCGCCTGCATGACGCCGTACAGACCGCTAACATGCGCCGGCGGAAGTGCTGCAAGCACGCTCGCCGTCCCGAGAATGTAGATTGCAGCGATTCCCGGAGCCGCAATAGCAAGTCCGAGCGGAATCGTGCGGCGGGCGTTTTTGACTTCACCGGCCATCAACGGAATCGCCTCGGGACCGGTCCACGCGAACGCGATAACGGACCAAAAGATCAAATCCTTGAGTTGCAAGCTCGGACGCATGCTCGCTGCGTTCAGCGGTGTGGCCGACCCGAACTTGTGCCAAGCGAACACGCCAAGTCCGATTAAGATAAAGGTTACCGTGAAGCGGCTGATCGCACCGACGTTGGTCAACCATTTTCCGATATCCAAACCGAGCACGTTCACGATCGCCGCAAGTGCGAAACAGAGCAGTGAGACGCCGATGAAGTACGCAGGCGAAGCCGAGAGCCGCTCGGCGTTGCCGCCGGTGATGAACAACGCGTTGCCTGCCGTGAAATATAACAACGCGGGAAAATACGGGAGATTGCTGCACCAGTACGTCCACCCTGTCATGAAACCGGCGAAAGGTCCGAATGCGCGTTTACTCCAGACGTACATGCCGCCTTCCTCCGGATATTTCGCGGAAAGCGACATCACGGCAATCGAGACGGGAATGAACATCGCGGCGCAGCCGATCAGCCAAACGGGCAACGACGTAGCGCCCGCTGCAGCGGCCGTCGCAACCCATTGCAGATTCGTACACGCTATGACGAAAAACAGCGCGACGTCGAACAGCAAGAGGCTCCGGCGAAGCTGCACCGTGCTACACCATGTACGTCCTGGGCGGCGCGGACATGCGCAATATCTCGCGATCGATTGCGAAGGCGTCGATGGAGCTGCGCGTACGCCCGTCTACGATGAGATCGGCGAGTATCCGGCCGATGACGGATGCAAACTTAAACGCATGCCCCGCGCCTATCGCGACGTGCACATTCGGATACTCCGGCAGCGTGTCGACGACGAAATCGCGATCGGGCGTAAGCGTATACAGGCACGTCTTCACGGCGTGCTCCGGGCCGAGCGCCGACGGTAGATGCGTTCGCAAAAACGCACGCACGCGATCCGTGATATCGGGATCGGGCTCGAAACCTCGCGTGTCGGGGTCCACGGGTTTTCCGCCCGCATCCTGCGTGACTTTTACGGCCGGCTCGCCGAAAACCGGGACGCCGTAGAACGACGGATCGTTCATCCAAATCCACACTGGAAAACGCCCCATCGCAAACGGCGCGAGATCGGGACCGCGAAAATACATGTGTTGTTCCTTGGTTACTTCGAGCGGCAGCTGCAGCTCGAAGTTCTCGAGCGCTCGATTCGTCCATGGGCCGGCCGCGATGACGAGCGCTTTTGCGGCGAAGGTTCCGTCGGTCGTTTGTACGTCGACTTCGCCCGCGCGGCTACTCACGGCCGTGACCTGCACTTGGTTTCGCAGCGTCGCGCCTAATTCGTCCGCGAGGTGCAGGTGCGTACGCGTCGCAAGTTCCGCTGCGACGATACCGCTATCGGCTTGAAAGAGCCCATGCACGTCGTCGTCAATCGTAAACAGCGGAAATCGCCGGCGTATCTGCGCAGCGTCCAGATAGTCGAACGGTACGTCGCACGCGCGCATAGCCTCGGCGTAGCTTTCGAGCGGGATGGCACTGACCCGCGGACCCAAATCAAGTCCGCCGGTCTTGAAAACAAGCTGCGTTTGCGAATGTTCTTCTACCGCTGCCCAGGCTTCATACGCTTCTTTTGCGAGCCGTACGTACTGCGGCGTGTGATAGGAAAGACGAATGATGCGCGAATGATCGTGTGATTCGCCGCGATTGTGTCCGAAAGCGAATTGCTCGAGTCCTAGTACGCGTTGACCGTAGCGCGAGAGCCAGTACGCGGCACCGCTGCCGATGCCGCCCAAACCCAAAACGATAACGTCGAACCAGCGCGTTTTCACGAGCCGAGCCGCGCAGCGATGTATCGCCGGATGTCTAGGCTTGCATCCTCCATAGGGGCGTAATAGCCGTACTCGAACGCGCGGCTGCTCATGCCGCTTTGCACGCTCTCGCAGATCGCCCAATCCTGACGGTTGACCAGATCCCAGAAATCGACGGCGTCGGACGGATCGAAACCGGCTTTTGCCGCTTCACTGGGATGAAAAAGGAAATCGCAAACGATGTTTGTCTTCTCGGGTCCGTCCGGTAATAAGCGAAACGCCGCAACGTGCTCGGCGCACAGACTCAGCATGAAGTTGGGATAGATCAGCTCGCCGTTGTGGCGAACGCGTTCGTTCTCATCCAAACCGGGGAACGGATCGCGCGCCGTCGTTCCCGTCAACGTGAAGGTGAACGCGCCGTCGCGATGGGGTATGCCGCGTTCCCAATCCAGCTCGGCTCCGCCGTTGCGCTTGAACGCCGGAACGATGCGGCACAGCTCGGGATGCACGCCCGCGCAGTGGTAGCACTCGTTGTAGTTCTCCAGGATCACTTTCCAATTCGCGCGCACGTCATATGCGATCGTTCCGGCAACGCGCAGATCTGCGAGCGGATAGCGCTGCAGCCGTTCCGGCACCCCTCCGAGCTGGTCGAGCAGCGATCCGCCGGGCGCACGCGCATGCTCGGGCGTGAGATGCACGAAAACGAAACCACCCCAGTCGTCAACGGCAACGGGATGCAGCCGCTTCGCCGTCTCGGGGATGTCGTCGAACTTCATGAACGGCGCAGCAATCAGCTCGCCGTCGCCTGCGTACGTCCAACCGTGGTACGGGCAACGGATCGCGCCGCGCAACGTTCCCTCGCCGCACAACAGGCGGCTTCCACGGTGACGGCACAGATTCAGATGCGCTTGAAGAGCGCCGTCCGCCCCGCGCAGCACGATAACGCTTTCACCGCCGACGTCCAGCACACGATAAGCTCCCGAAGCGTTTAAAGCTTCAGCGCGGCCGGCGTAGACCCACTGGTCCCAAAAGATGCGGCGCTGCTCGCGAGCGTAAAAGGCGCGAGCCGTGTAGGCGTCCTTCGGGAGGGAGCGCTCCATGGTCAAAGGTTCGGACGCCAGCCGGGCGAAGCCTCGCATCCTGCGACAAAAGTCGCCCAAGGACGCAGCATGTTGCAATTCTTGGCGCTGGCCGCAGCACTCGCTCCGGCGTTGAGCTGGCGGCAAATTGGGCCCGCGGTTGCGGGCGGACGCGTCGCGGCGGTCGCCGGCACCGACGACGATGCGCTTCTCTATTACATTGGCTCCGCGGGCGGCGGCGTCTTCAAAACCACGGACGGCGGCGTTACCTGGAACGACGTCTGGCCTTCATCCTCCGTCGGTGCAATCGGCGCCGTTGCAATAGCGCCGCATCACCGCGAAATCGTTTGGGTTGGAACCGGTGAGGCTGCGCCGCGCAACGATGCCTCGTACGGCGACGGCGTGTGGCGAACCACCAACGGCGGCCGTTCGTGGAAGCGGCTCGGCCTGCCGCATTCCTACGCGATTTCAAAGATCATCGTCGACCCGCGCGATCCGAACGTTGCACTTGTCGGCGTCCTCGGTGACCCATTCGTGGATAGCGGTGAACGCGGCGTCTATCGCACAAACGACGGCGGACGCACGTGGAAGCGCACGCTCTACGCCGGTCCGCAAAGCGGCATCTCCGACATGTCGATCGATCCGGACCACAGACGAATTGTATACGCGGGCGTTTGGCAATTCCGGCGCAGGCCGTGGAGCTTCACCAGTGGCGGTCCGGTAGACGGGCTCTACAAATCCGTAGACGGCGGACACACGTGGCAAGAATTGCATGGCGGCGGATTGCCTGCGGGGTTCATGGGGCGTATCGGCATCGCGACCGCTTCAAAGCGACGCGTGTACGCGCTCATCCAATCGAAAGCCGGACTTCTTTGGCGATCCGACGATGCTGGAGCGCATTGGCGCATGATGTCGCGCGACACGCTGGTGGATCAGCGGCCGTTTTACATGAGCCGCCTCGTCGTCGATCCGGCAAATCGCGATCACGTCTTCTTCGCTTCGGAAAATCTCATCGAAACGCGCGACGGCGGAAAGACGATCCGCGAAATTCATCAAGCCGTTCATCAGGATCACCACGACTTTTGGATATCCCGCGACGGGCACAGAATTATCGAAGCGGACGATGGCGGTGCACCAATCTCCGTCGACGGCGGCCGCACCTGGGACTGGCGGTTCAACGTCGTTCTCGCTCAGACGTATCACGTCGGATATGACAACCAAAATCCGTATAACGCCTGCGGCGGATTTCAGGACAACGACTCGTACTGTGGCCCAGTCAACTCGCTCAGTCCCCTCGGAATTACCGAGCGCGACTGGCGCGACGTCGCGAACAACTCCGACGGCGTATGGGTTTGGCCGCAGCCGAGCGATCCGAATCGCGTCTGGAACGTCGGCGTCAACGAGCTGAACGGCCAGCTCGGTATTTTCGATCTCGCTTCGCGTCAGAATTACGACATCACTCCCAGCGTAACGGATACGAACGGCCGCGCGCTGGCAGGCATTCCATTCCGGTTCAACTGGGAAGCGCCGCTCGCGTTTTCGTCTGCGCCGGGCGACGTGGCGTACTTCGGTGCGAACGTGGTCTTTGCAACGAGCGATCGGGGGCGCACGTGGAAACGCATCAGTCCCGATCTCACGCGCAACGATCCGGCTAAGCAGCAACTCGCCGGAGGGCCAATCAATACCGACATTTCGGGCGCCGAATTCTACGATACGCTGCTCGACATCGCACCTTCTCGAGTAAACGCGGGCACGATTTGGATTGGAACGGACGACGGACTCGTAAAGCGAACGCTCGATGGCGGCGCGCATTGGACCGACGTTACACCCGCTGCGCTTCGGCACGCTGCGTGGGGACGTGTGGAATGCGTCGAACCCTCGAGCGTCTCTATCGATCGCGCGTATTCCGTCGTGAACCGCCATCTGCTCGGCGATCGGCAGCCGTACATCTTTGTTACGGACGATGGCGGAAAACGTTGGCGCCGCATCGATGCAGGGCTGCCGCGCGAGCAGTACGCGCACGTGGTACGCGAAGATCCCGTCAATCCCGAAGTGCTCTATGCCGGTTTAGAGCAAGGCGCGTGGGTGAGCTTCGACCGCGGAGCGCATTGGCAGAGTTTGCAATTGGGCATGCCGCCGGTCGCAATTCACGATTTGCGCATCCACCCGCGCGAACACGATCTCATCGCCGGTACGCACGGGCGCGGCCTGTACATACTCGACGATCTCTCGCCGATCGAACAATGGGCGAATGCAGAGCACAGCGCGCGGCCAACGCTGTTTCCGGTTCGGACGGCATACACGTGGTATGTTTGGTGGGCGAGCGGCTATCCCACGCACGACGACGAGTGCTGTCCGCCTTCCGGTACGTTCAGCGGCGCCAATCCGCCATACGGCGCGCTGATCTCGTATTACTTGCCCTCGCGTTCGCGTGCGCGCGTGAGTATCGATATCACGGACGCGAACGGACATCTCATTCGCCGATTGACGGCGGCAAACGCAGCCGGTTTGAATCGCGTCGTTTGGGATCTCGGCTCACAGCCGCCGGTCCCGTGGCGGCAGGCGCGGCCGTGGAATCGCGGAGCTGCATCGGGCCCGACGGTGGTACCTGGAACGTACGCCGTTCACGTTCACACGTCGAGCGGTGTTCTTTCAGAAAACGTCGTGGTGCAACCGGATCCGCGCGCACACTGGACACAGGCTGACTATATAAAACGCTACAACTTTCTGAGCGAGCTCAATGACGAGCTGGCGGCGATCGACACCGCATTGAATCGCTTGGACACGCTACACACCGATGCGCCGGCGGCCGCGCGGAGATCGATTGACCGCCTCTACGCGCGCTTCACGTCGGGCGCGCGCAACTCCGAAGACGGTCTATGGATGCCCGACCGGCTTCGCGAGCGTTTGACGATTCTTCAAAGCACGGTAGCGCTTTCTCAAGGGCCGCCGCTCGCACCGCACTTACGCGAGGCAGCAGCGATTCGATTGGAGTTCGACCGCGCAATGGCGGCCTACCACGGATTTATTTCGGCTAACGGCTTTTCAACGTCGGAGGACCCATAATGACACGCCCCTTCACACGCTCGCTCCTTACGGCTCTCGTAACCATTGCACTTTGCGCGTCGACGACCACTTCCGTTGTCTTCGCCGGAACGACCGGCGCAATAAGCGGTACGGTTACGGATGTTGCCACGCACACGCCGATTGCAGGCGCGCACGTCTCTGCGACCAGTCCTTCGCAAAGTGTGTCCGGGACCACTGACGCGGGCGGGCACTTTACGTTCGTGTCGCTTGCGCCGGATGAATTCACGGTCGCAGCGCAGCAAACCGGCTACGACAGCGTTTCCGTTTCCGGCATCGCCGTTTTTGCCGACGCGACGCAAGTCGTGCCCATCACGATGCACAAGACGCTCAAAACGATCGCGAATGTTCGCTCGCAGGGTTCGGCGGGTTTGGTTCGTCCAGGCACGACAGCCGATGTGTATTCTATTAACGCAGCGCAACAAGAACGCACGAACGTTCTCGGCGGCGGCGGGAATTTGACGAGTGCGTATTCTGCAATTGCATCGGTTCCGGGCGCATACGTGCCGACGAACCAGAACGGCTACAACCAGGCTGTGCACGTGCGCGGCGGCGACTCGACCGAGGTCGGTTACGAGTTCGACGGCATCCCGATTAACCGCGGATTCGACAACTATGTCGGCGGCGGCCAGTCATCGCTCGGCCAACTCGAACTGCAAGTCTACACCGGCGCGACCCCGGCGAACGCCGAAGCGCAAGGCCTTGCCGGCTTCATCAATCAGGTGATCAAAACCGGCACCTATCCCGGTTATGGAACGGTGAGTCTCGCGGCCGGAACGCCCACATTCTATCATCAAGCCACCGTTGAGGCAGGCGGTTCATCACCGAACCGGCTCTTCAGCTATTACGTTGGGCTCGACGGCTACAACCAAGATTACCGCTACATCGACCAATTCAACGGCGCGTCACTGTCCAGCACGTTTGGACCGACGATCGATAGGTGCCAGCTTCCGGGAAATCTCGGCCCGGCGCCACCGCCATCGTGCTTTACGAACGGCCTTCCGAATGTGAGCACAGCCGGCGCGCCGGGATACATTCTTGGACCGATGCCCTTCGGGTTCTTACCCGCAGCGAGTGTGAAAGGCCGAACAACGGTAGCGAATTTCCATTTCGGTATTCCACACAAGCGTGACAGCCTTCACGACGACGTGCAGCTTCTTTACGACGTCAACTCGATAACGACACCGCTGTTTATTTCACCGCTGGATCAAGGCTTGCTCAACTTCCAAGGCCAGTTTTATAACGACGACGCAGCCGGAAATCTCCTGCCGGGCGTCACGCTACCTTTCGGAACGATTTTGCCGTTCTATTCCGACAGCTATCAGTTCGGCGGCCAAACGGGAAGCTTCTTGGCCGACGCCTCCGCGAGCCAAGTGACATCGTATCTGTTTCCATCGTCGCCGGCCAACCGCACAAGGTTCGCGCCGATTCCTCTCACTACGCGCGACCAGCAGTACAACAACCAAAACATCGTCAAACTCCAGTATCAAAAAAACTTCTCCGGAGATTCGTTCCTGCGTGTTTACGGTTATACGTATTATTCGGATTATGTTTCGACGGGTGCAATTTCGTCTTGGCAGCCGAAGGTCGGCTTTGACGCGAACGACTACGAACTGGCCTCCCATACGCGAGGCGTTAGCGCAACGTTTGCAAAGCAGTTGAATGCGCAACATCTCCTTCAGATTGGCGCATCCTACACGACGGCTACGTCCCTGCGCATGAATAACACGCAGATGTACGATCCGGCGGATAAATTTGCGGTGGTCGTCAATCCGAACGATTTAACGCATGGGATTTGCTACGCGCTTGGGGGCTCGGGCGGCGCTGCGACGCCGACGACGTGCGGAAGCGGCAGGGTTTTACCCGTCGGTATGTCCGCAACATTCGCATCGTTAGCAAACACCTTCGCCAGCAGCCCTTCGGCCTTGACCGACACGAATGGTGCTCCTTTGAATGCGGCCACGCTGGCCACGTACACCTGCGGCGGTGGTCCTTGCGCACTCTACAGTGTTGAGAACGGTCGCTACGGCAAGTTCAATACCGTCAAACCAAATTTCACAGGCATTTCCGTCAGCGATGAATGGCGTCCCAATCCGAATCTCTTGTTCAACGCCGGTTTACGCCTGGATCAATACCAATACGTCGGTGGCGACACGAGCGGTACAGCGGCGCGCACGTTTTGGTTTAACGCCTTCAACAACGATACGTGTTTCAACACGCAGACGCTCAAACTCGTCGATAAGACGATTCTCGCGAGTCCTACGGCTGTGCCTATCACGACGCCCTGCTCCGGATATGGCCCCCAATACGTCAATGCTGTTTTGAGCAACGTACCGGGTCAAAAATTCACGTACAACATTTTGCAGCCCCGTATCGGCGCTACGTGGACGCTGAGCCCGTACACGGTCTTGCGCGCCAGTTTCGGCAAGTACAACGAACAGCCGTCGGGCGCTTACGAGCAATACGACGGTCTACAGCAAAATCTGCCGGACGCGCTCGTACCTTTCTATTCGCTCGGCTTTAACACACCGGGCCACGAAGTGCGCCCTCCGGTTTCGTACAATTACGATTTTTCCTACGAGCACCAATTCAAGGGAACGGACATCGCCATAAAAATAACGCCGTTCCTGCGCCAAACGCACGACCAGATTGAGAACTTCTATCTGGACATCAAATCGGGATTCATTTCCGGGTTGAACGCCGGCAATCAGACCTCTTCGGGTGTTGAATTCGCATTCACTAAAGGCGATTTCGCGCGCGACGGCTTCGCCGCTCAACTCGGCTTTGCGTACACATATGCCAAGCTCAAGTTCAGCGGATTGCCGAACGGCACGACGATTTTGAGCCCGATCAACGCCGACATTCAGACGTACAACGCGTACACGTCGTTCTGCGCCGCACACTCAACCGATCCGCGCTGCGGAGCGACCACAACTGGAACGGCGGCAGCTCCATGTTACAACTCCGACGGCTCACCGAATCCAACATGCGCACCGGTCGGCGGAATCGTACCCGTTGCAAACCCGTATTGGAATGCACCGGTCCAGTCGCTGCTCGATCCGAACGCGTACTATCTCCCGTACTCGACCATTCCTGGGGGCATCGGGACCGGTGTTAACGCGTACACCTACCCGTACGTTGCGACGCTCATCTTGCAATACAAACACAAGAAATTGGCGGTAACGCCATCGTTCCAATTCGTCGCGGGAAACCGCTACGGAGCACCCGAGACAATGCCTGGGATCGATCCGGCAGCCGGAGGATGTGCGCCGCTCGCCGGTGGTGCCGTCACCGGCGACCCCCGGTATCCGTACGGAGCCGCAGGCGGTGCTCCATTTGACGCAACAACGTGCGCCGGATCGCTGGGCGCCATTCCGGACTCATACACCGGACAATTCGATGGGTTGGGTGCATTCCGCGAGCCCTCGCAGCTGCTCATGCATCTGCGTCTCTCGTACGACTTCACGCCGAAAATCACCGGCGTGATAACGTTCGCCAATCTCTTCAACACCTGTTTCGGCGGACAGAAGACGCCGTTCACGTACTATTGGAGCCGCAACGTCTGCTCGTACAGCACCGTGGCCAACGGCCTGGTGTTCCCGGTCGGAAACGTCTATAACCCGGCCGACAACGTGCAGACGATATTGAGGTATCCGTACGAACCGAATTTCGGGACGTTCAATGACCTGACCAGCTCGCTGCTCAACCCGTTCTCAGTGTATTTCAACCTTAGGGTACGGCTGTAACCGCTAAAGGGTTCGCGCCGCGTTCGTACTATTTAGCGAGCGTGGCGCGAGCACTTTTAGCTCTCATCCCGGTCGTCATGCTCAGTTTCGCGGTACCGCTGGCAAACCGCGTTGAACCGCGCTTGTTTGGATTGCCTTTTCTCCTTGTATGGATCGTGTTCTGGGTGGCGGTAACGCCGATCTTTTTATACGCAGTCGACCGGTTGAGAGCTCGAGATGAGGCCTGACCTCGTCGCGCTAACCATCATCGCCGTCATCGTCTTCGGAACCATTGTCTTTGCGCTGCTCGCGGTACGCCGCTTTCGTATGGATCCGCATGAGTACATCGTCGGTGGCCGCTCGTTCGGAGCGCTGCTTCTGTGGATACTGCTTGCAGGAGAGATCTACACGAGCTTCACCTTTTTGGGTGCGGCGGGATGGGCATACGGAAAAGGCGCGCCCGCGTTTTACATCATGGCGTACGGCACGATTGGGTACGTGATCGGCTACTTTTACTTGCCCCACGTGTGGCGGATAGGCAAAGAACGCGGCCTGTTTACATGGCCGGACTTCCTGATCGATCGTTACGGCAGCAAGACGCTCGGCGTAAGCGTCGCCATTCTTCAATTCTTTCTGACGGTACCGTACGTGACGCTGCAGCTGACGGGACTGCAGATACTGCTGACGATCGCCGGCTACGGCCATTACAATGCGACGATAGCGGTAAGTGTCTCGTTCCTGCTGGTTGCGTTCTTCGTGTTTACGACAGGCCTTCGCGGCGCTGCGTGGGCCAGCGTCGTCAAGGACACACTCGTCTTAGGCGCGGTGCTCTTTGCCGGCATCGCGCTACCGGTTCACTTTTTCGGTTCGCCTGCGGCGATGATCGATCGTGTCCTACAACTTCACCCGCACTGGATGACGTTGAACGCGGGTACGGGTACTTACGGCACCGCATGGTATGTTTCGACGGTTTTGCTCACCGGTATCGGTTTCTTCATGGGTCCGGCAAATGCGCAGTCAGTGTACTCCGCTAAGGACGCGCAAACCATACGCCGCAACATGATGTTGCTGCCGCTCTATCAGCTCGTGGTGATCTTCGTTTTGTTGGCCGGATTCACTGCACTCGTCGTGGCGCCTGGGCTCAAAGGCACGCAGGCGGATCAATCGTTCGTGCTCTTACTGCAGCGGTATTTTCCGGCGTGGCTACTAGGTATCGTTGCGGGCGCCGGATGCCTTGCGGCATTGCTGCCGGCGTCGGTGCTGTTGCTCGGGGCCGCGAGCATCTTCTCGAAAAACGTGCTGACGGACGCATTAGGCGTCGCCACAACCGATCGCTCACGGATCTTTTGGACGCGTGCGCTGGTCCTGATTTGCGCAGTGCTTGCACTCGTGCTGTGGATCTTCGCAAAGACTTCGCTGGTAGATCTGTTGCTGTTTTACTACAACGGAATCACGCAGCTCTGGCCGGGGATTATCCTTGCCCTGCTATGGCCGCGTGTAAGTGCATGGGCAGTCGGCGCGGGCCTGGTCGCCGGCGAGATTCTTGCGGCAAACGCTTTGCATTCCAGCGTAGGACCATGGGGGATCAACCCCGGCCTCATCGCGCTGCTGGTAAATATTGCGTTGTGCGTGATTGTCACAGTAGCTTTGCCGCGTAAAAAAGGACCCGCCGTTGCGCACAGCGGGCCACGCGTTGCTTCGAGTGGTGGTGTGGTTACGGACTGAGCACTTTTACCGTGTTGTCGTTGTCGTCATTGAAATAGAGCTTGGTCGTTGCGGGTGACGTTCCGCTCGCAACCATGCCAAAGATTGCACCCGCGACACCGGTATCGACGTTCTTTACGTCGAGCAGCGTACCCGTAGGCGAAATCTCTACCATCAAGTTCTTGCCGTTTGGATCGAGCGTGTTGCCGACGGCAATATTTCCGCCCGGCAAGATCGCGGAGCTAATCGGACCGTTCAGCGGCGCACCCGTGAATATGACGTGCGCAGCGCCGGCTTGCGGGCCGGAGAACGTCGTGCCGTTCACGACGATTCCATGCGAGGTAATACGAGAAATATTGTTGATAGCGTACAGTGTGTTGTTGGTTCCATCGACCACATATAAACGATCGTTGACGGGTTGGTAATTCAGACCGGACGGTCCGAGAATGCTGCCCGGTACGCCGTGATTGACTGGAAATCCGGTGGCGATGACGGTGAACCGGAATGTTGGCGGACTGGGATAGATTCCTATACGCACGAGACTTCCGTCACCGGCGTTGCTTTCGTAGAACGCGGGGACGCTGTGCGCGTTCACCGGCGGCACGAACGCCTGGCCGAATGGGTGGTTCCATGGACCTCCGGGAAGCGCGGTGATGAACGCGCCATTAGACAAAAAGATCGGATTGTCGTTGGCAGCGAACGCGGCCGCCCAAATTGCGCCGGTTGGTCCCATCGCGAGTGCATCGCAGCCGGTGTTCTCGTGATTGCCGGTGACGTTCACCGGCTTCGAACCGACGACGGGATGCAGCGCAATAATCGATCGTCCCGTACCTTGGACGTTCGCCGGATTGTTAAAATCGCAGACGACTAAATCGCCGGCGGTAATTTTTCCTGATGTAGCTTTTGCGATATCGAGCCCGTAGGGGTTTTGGTCACCCGTTACGGGACTTACTGTGGAACCGATAGTCTGTTCGTGAACGAGGGTTTTGAGCACTGAAGCCGTGCCGGATTCGGTGGATTGGGTAACGCTCGCATGGCTTTGGTCCACCGACATTGGCGGAACGGCGGAGGTTGAAGGTGCACCGCCTCCCCCGCCGGAGCACGCCGCGAGCATCACGGTCCCCAACGCAACGAGTACGGCTAACGAAAAACGCAGCTGTGACATGGCGAGTCCTCCGCAATGATGACTTCGGGGACCCAAAAGCTACGGCGAATCTCTGAAAAAAGTATGAAAAAAAGAGCCGCACGAGCGGCTCTTTCACGGTTGCTTGCGGTTTACTTAGCGGTAGCTGGGACGCGATTGGAAACAATCGCGGCAGTACACCGGCTTGTCGCCGCGCGGCTGGAACGGTACTTCCGCGACGCCGCCGCACTGGCTGCACGTGGCCTGGTACATTTCACGGCGCTGGCCGC
>CAZRQS010000052.1:0-14968 GCA_964602255.1 uncultured bacterium
TAAAGGCGACAACATCATTATTCTAAACTAGCTCGCCCTTCGACACCCTTCGACACCCTTCGACAAGCTCAGGGTGACAATTCGACAAGCTCAGGGTGACAATAGGGGTGACAATGGGTGACACGTAGGTGACAAGAAACTTGAAGACCGCTCTTATAACGGGGATCACGGGTCAGGACGGCTCGTATTTGGCGGAGCTATTGCTCGGCAAGGGATACCGCGTCGTCGGCATGACGCGCCGCACCAGCACCGATGTGCACGAGCGCATACAGCACATTTTCGAAGACATCGAATTTGTGTCCGGAGACCTGCTCGATCAGACGTCCATCACCAGCATTGTCGACTCGGTCAAGCCGGATGAAGTCTACAATCTCGCCGCGCAGTCATTTGTGCCGACATCATGGGCGCAGCCGGTTCTTACCGGCGAATTCACCGCGCTCGGCGTAACGCGCGTGCTCGAAGCGATTCGGTCCGTCAATCCGAAGATCAAATTCTATCAAGCGTCGAGCTCCGAAATGTTCGGCAAAGTTCATGAAGTGCCGCAGAGCGAGAAGACCCCGTTCTATCCGCGCAGCCCGTACGGCGTCGCGAAAGTGTACGGTCATTGGATCACCATCAACTACCGCGAATCCTACGACATGTTCGCGGTCAGCGGCATTCTGTTCAATCACGAGAGCTCGCGCCGTGGTAAGGAATTCGTCACGCGGAAGATTAGCGACGCGGTCGCGCGTATCAAACTCGGTTTGCAAAACGACCTTTTGCTGGGCAATCTCGACGCGCAGCGCGACTGGGGCTTTGCCGGCGACTATGTTCGCGCCATGTGGCTGATGTTGCAGCAAGACCTTCCCGACGATTACGTCGTAGCTACAGGCCGCACGCATACCGTGCGCGAGTTTTGCCGCATTGCGTTTGAAGTTGCCGGTCTCGACTCGTATGAGAAGTACGTGCGTACCGATCCGCGCTTCATGCGGCCCGCAGAAGTCGATCTGCTTATCGGCGATCCGTCTAAAGCCAAACGCGTTCTCGGATGGGAACCCGAGGTCTCGTTCGAGCAGCTCGTTGCGATGATGGTCGAAGCCGACATCAATCGCCTCGCTCCGCTCGTCAAGGTGTAGCATGCGCGCGCTGGTCACCGGCGCGAGCGGGTTTGTGGGGCCATATCTGGTCGAACGATTGCGAGCCGCGGGACACGACGTCGTACCGGCGGGTGGCCCGCACGAGACGGACGCCGCGCTCTTACCGATCGATCTTGCCGATCCGCAGAGTTTGAATGCGGCGTTCGATCTCGCGCATCCGACGGTGGTCTTTCATCTGGCGGCGCAGTCGTTCGTTCCGCGAGCACTTGAAGATCCGCTCGAAACGTACGAAGCAAACGTTGTGGGGACGGCGCGCGTGCTGCAAGCGTTGCGCGAGTGGAGCGAACGCACCGGCGAACAGCCGCGACTGGTGTTCGCGAGCTCCGCGGAAGTGTACGGTCCGCGCCGCGACACCTCTAGCGGAATCGCTGAAACTGCGCCGCTCAATCCGGCGAATCCGTACGCTGCGAGTAAGGCGGCCGCCGAGGCGATCGTTCTCGGCGAAGCGCAGAGTTTCGGAGTCGATGCGGTGATTGCACGCGCATTCAACCACATTGGTCCGGGGCAAAGCGATCGTTTTGTCGTTCCTTCCTTCGCGGCGCAACTCGCACGCATCGCCGAAGGCGGCGAACCGGTGCTGCTCGTGGGAAACTTGGAAGCAAAGCGCGACTTTCTCGATGTCCGCGATGTCGTCGACGCATACATCGCGCTCGCCGAGCACGGTGAAAAAGGCCAAGCCTACAACGTTAGCAGCGGTGGCGCAACGAGCATTCGCGAGATCCTTGCTGAACTGATTCGCATCGCGCACGTGCCGGTGGAAGTGCGCGAAGATCCCGCGCGCATGCGCCCCGCCGACGTTCCGATTCTGTACGGAAACAGCGAGAAACTCCGAAGCGCAACGGGTTGGATGCCTCGCATTACGCTGCGCCACTCGTTGCAGGACATCTATAAGTCGGCCCAAATGAGCCGCGCATAATGACCGATCCACGTAGCGACGAACTCAAAGCCCTCGTCTTCAAAAATCGCGGCGCGCTTCTCGCGATGCCCGCCGTGCTGCTTGCGGCGTTCGGCAAACCCAGCGCGTTCAGCATTGCGGCGGGTCTACCGATTGCCATCGCGGGCGAGCTGATACGCTGCTGGGCTGTCGGCTATTCCGGCGTAACCACGCGTGAGGATCACGTCATTGCTCCGGAACTCGTAACTGCCGGGCCGTACGCATACGTGCGAAATCCGCTGTACGCCGGCAATTTCATTACAGCTGCCGGCTTCGCTATCGCCTTTACCGGCGGCAACTCGTTCGGCAAGCGTGCGGCATTGATTGCGGCTTCTTTGGGAACGATGGCTGCAGTGTACGCCACGATCATCCCACATGAAGAGCAGTACCTGCGCTCGCAGTTCGGCGAGCCGTACGAACGGTATTGCCAGAGTGTGCCGCAGATCGTTCCGGCTCTTGAGCCGCAGAGCGATGAGCGCGGCGAGTGGAAGCCCGACGTGATTGCTAAAGCGGAAACCAATACGTTCCTCACATTCGGCGCGATGCTCGCCGTGCTCGCGCTCAAGGCACTGAAGGTCTAACTCATGTCCCGTCCATCGACGGGCTCACGACAAGACAAGCAACTCATCGTCGCGCTCGTCCTGGTTGCGTGCGTTGCGGTAATAGAGTTTTGGGGTGGTGTGCGCGCGGGTTCGCTGGCGCTGCTCACCGATGCGGTGCACGTATGCATGGATGTTTTTGCGCTCGGCGTCGCACTATTCGCACTTCTGGGCGCACAGCGTCCGGCAACGCTGCGCAAAACGTTCGGCTACGGGCGTTTGGAAATACTCGGCGCACTCGTCAACGGCAGTGTCTTACTGGCGATTACCGCGTTCATTGTCTATGAAGCGGTGCACCGTTTCTTCGTCCCGCACCGTCCCGAAGGTGTATTGATGAGCGCGGTTGCCGGCATCGGGCTAATTGTCAACGTTACCGTGGCATTGATGATCAGGCATGGCGGCAAAACGGATCTCAACATGCGTGCCGCGCTCTTTCACGTTGCGGGTGATGCGCTCGGTGCGTTCGCGGTCATCATCGGTGGTGCGATCATTGCACTCACGGGCGCCGCATGGATCGACCCCGCGCTCTCGCTGTTTGTGGCAGCTATCATCGTGATAGGCGTATTTCGCGTGCTGCGCGATGCTGCAGACGTGCTGCTCGAAGGCGTGCCGCGGGGACTGCACGTCAATGACGTGCGCGATGCGATGTCATCACTTGCGGGCATCGTAGCGGTGCACGATTTGCACGTGTGGTCGATTGGCAGTGGAGCGCTTGCTTTGTCCGCTCATATTTTGGTCGAGGACACGCGTGTCAGCGAAGCGACGCACATCCTCCAGGACGTCGACACCATGGTCCGCGAGCGCTTTGGTGTTTCGCACGTCACTCTACAGTTTGAGTGCGAAAATTGCGCAGCAGATGAACGCGTTGTATGCACGCAGCCCATCATCACCGCGGAAGCAAGCAGCCACAGACATTAGTCGTATAAGGACCGGGTTCGGAGCGCCGCGAAACCCACTAGGCTATGAATTCCAATGGTTCCAAAGCAGTGGTTCTTGGCACCGCACGTACGCCGTTTGGACGGCTCGGCGGCGCTCTTTCGCCCCTTGAAGCGACGACGCTCGGGGCGGCCGCCGTCGTAGCGGCAATCGAACGCTCCGGAATCGATCCGGCCGAAATCGAGCACATCATCATGGGTCAGGTGCTGCAGGCCGGTGTGGGACAGAACCCCGCGCGACAAGTCGGTTTCAAAAGCGGCCTCGCGAAGACCGTTACGGCCGAAACGGTGAACAAAGTCTGCGCGTCAGGCTTGCTCGCGGTCGTGAACGCGGGACGACTCATCAACGAGGGCAGCAACGAGGTCGTTGTCGCCGGCGGAATGGAGTCCATGTCGAACGCGCCGTACCTTTTAAAAGAAGCGCGCGGCGGTTACCGTTTCGGTGACGGCCGGCTCATCGACGCGATGATCCACGACGGGCTTTGGGACTATTACTTCCCGATGACGATGGCGACGCAAGGATCGAAGGTCGCGAACGAACTCGGGCTCTCGCGTGAAGAGCAAGATCGTTTCGCATACGAGAGCCATCGTCGCGCAGTGCAAGCGCAAGAGAGCGGCAAGCTTGCTGCCGAGATCGTTCCGCTGCGCGTCGCCACGAAAGCCAAAGGCAAGATTGTCCTCGACAAACTTCCCGAACCCGCCCGTGCACGCGTACCGGTTGCGGCCGGTTCGTCGAGCCCTTCAGCGGACGATGTTTGGTCGCACGAACCCTCGGAAGAATTTACGCTGAATTATGCGCAGTGGGCGCCGTTTGTTACCGGCGATGTTCCGTTTACGACGGTCGATCGCGATGAAGCGGTCCGTCCCGATGCGAGCGTGGAATCAATGGCGAAGCTCAAGCCGCTCGAGAAAGACGGCACGATTACCGCAGGTAACGCACCGGGCGTGAATGACGGCGCTGGCGCGCTCGTACTCTCGAGTGCAAGCTATGCGAGTGCGCACGGTTACACGCCGATTGCAACGGTGCTCGATCACGCAACCGTCGCTTGGGATTCGCCGTACATTGCGCTCACGCCGGCGATGGCGGCGCAGAAGCTGCTCGCCAAAACCGGACTGCGCACCGGCCAAATCGATGTCTGGGAAATCAACGAAGCGTTCTCCGCAGTCGCCATTACGTCGGCGCGTAAACTCGGCCTCGATCCCGAACAGGTCAACAAGCTCGGCGGTGCGGTAGCGATGGGCCACCCCATCGGCGCGAGCGGCGCACGCATCATCGGCACGGTGATCAATCAGCTGCGCGCGCGCGGCGGCGGCCTCGGAATTGCAGCGATCTGCAGCGGCGGCGGCCAGGGCGACGCACTTCTCATTCGCGTCGAGTAGTTCGCGCGCGTGAAGATAGCTGTAATCGGAGCCGGGCAAATGGGGTCCGGCATAGCTCAAGTTGCGGCAATGCATCACCATTCGGTCATCCTCATCGATCGAGACGAGCGAATCGTGAATCGCGGCCTTGCGGCCATTGAAAAGAACCTCGATCGCGCGATTGAGAAGGGCCGGCTTACGGAAGAGCAGCGCGGCACCGTGCTCACCCACATCCGGCCTGAGGTTGCAATCAAAGACTTCGACGTCGATATCGCGATTGAAGCAGCGAGCGAAAACCTCGAATTAAAACTCGAGATCTTTCGGGCGCTCGATCAGTCGACGCCTCCACAAGCGATTTTGGCAAGCAACACGTCGTCGATTTCGATCACGACATTGGGTGCCGCTACGAAACGGCCCGAGCGCGTTATCGGGATGCATTTCATGAATCCCGTGCCGGTGATGCAACTGGTCGAAATTATTCGCGGCATCGCCACGTCGCAAGAAACGTACGAGTTCACGGAATCGCTTGCGCGCGAGCTCGGCAAGACGCCGGTTGAAGTTCGCGACTTTCCCGGGTTCGTTTCGAATCGCGTGCTTATGCCGATGATCAACGAAGCGATTTACGCGGTGTATGAAGGCGTTGGAACGCCGGAAGCCATCGACACCGTCATGCGGCTGGGCATGAACCACCCGATGGGGCCGCTGCAACTCGCGGACTTTATCGGCTTGGATACGTGTCTTGCGATCATGAACGTGCTGTATGACGGCTTTTCCGATAGCAAGTACCGGCCTTGTCCGCTCCTCAAACAGTACGTTGCGGCGGGGTGGCTTGGAAAGAAATCGGGCCGAGGTTTCTACGATTACAGCACACCGCCGGTCGGAGCTTCGCGCAACTAAGTGGAGACCGAACTGCGCGCGCCGGCTTTCGAGCTGAACGACCATCAACGCCAAATCGGCGAGCTGGTCGCTGAAATCGCTCAGCGAGAAATCGCTCCGAACATCGCGCAGTGGGACCGCGAACACTATTTTCCGCGGGAAGTCTTCACGAAACTCACGGATGCGGGCATCATGGGACTGCTCGTACCGGAAGAATACGGCGGCGGCGGTGCCGATTACGTCTCGTATGCCCGCGCGATCGAAGAGCTAGCGCGCGTCGACGCCGGCAGTGCCGTTACGGTTTCCGTGCACTCGATGATCTCGATGGCGATTCTGAAGCTCGGAAACGAGGAACAGAAGCGGCGGTATCTGCCCAAACTCGCGCAAGAGGATACGATTGCGGGTTTTGCCCTCACCGAACCCGACGCCGGTTCCGATGCGGCAAATATTCGCTCTTCCGCAAAACGCGTCGATAACGGATATCTGCTCAACGGCCGTAAGCAGTGGTGCACCAACGGCAGCTATTCAACGGTCATCATGGGGATGTTCCGCACCGGTGATGGCGGAGCCAAAGGCGTAAGCGCATTTCTCGTCGACAACGAACTGCCCGGAATCGTTATCGAAAAAGTGACCGATAAGCTCGGCATCCGGACCAGCAACACGTGCGACATCGCGTTCGAGAACGTCAACGTTCCACAGACAGCGCTGCTGGGTGAAGAAGGCGCGGGCTTTAGCCACGCGCTCACGGCATTGACCGGCGGGCGCATCGGCATCGCCGCGCAGGCATGCGGCATTCTTGCGGCGTGTTTGGATCAGTCGGTGAAATTCGCGAAGGAACGTCAAGCGTTCGGAAAACCGATCGGTGCGTTCGAGGGCGTCTCGTTCAAAATTGCGCAGATGGCGACCGATCTCGATGCAGCCCGTCTGCTCACATATCGTGCGGCTGCGCTGTACGATGCCGGCAGACCGTTTGCCACCGAGGCTAGCAAAGCGAAATATTTTGCGTCGACTGCGGCGCGCAAGCACGCGGCCGAAGCGGTACAGATTCACGGCGGCTACGGGTACACGACCGAATTTCCCGTCGAGCGCTATTATCGCGACGCAAAGATCACCGAGATCTACGAAGGAACCTCGGAAATTCAGCAGATCATCATTTCGCGGGCTTACTTAGGAAAGCTTTGATCGAAAATCGCGCAACCACGTAAACGAAAGATGAAAACACCAACACCATGAACCTAATGGAGTATCAGGGGAAGGAATTGTTCCGGCGTGCCGGCATTCCGGTTCCACGCGGCAAGCACGTAACAACTGCGCAAGAAGCGGCGGATTTCGTGGGTGCCAATCCCGGGGACTGGGTCGTCAAGGCCCAAGTGCTCATGGGTGGCCGCGGTAAGGCCGGCAAGATCAAATTTGCGAAGACCGCCGACGAAGCGCGAGCGGTTGCGAGCGAAATCATGGCGACGCCCATGCCGCCGAACCGGCAGAATCCCAAGGGCGAGCCGATCAACTCGCTGCTCGTTGAAGAAAAGCTGCCGATCGCCAAAGAAGCGTACTGCGCTATCGCCATCGATCGCACCACGAAAAAGCCGGTAGTCATGGTAAGCCGCTTCGGCGGTATGGACATCGAGGAAGTTGCTGAGCAGCATCCCGAGTCGATCGCGAAGTTCTTCGTCGATACGGCGGAAGGCTACTGGCCGTTCATCGGACGCGAACTCGCATTCAGCTCGCAGCTCGATGCGGGCTACCGCAAAGCACTGCCGCAAATCATCGCAGGGCTCTACGACTTGTTCTTCCGCTACGGCGCGAAGCTGGTTGAGATCAATCCGCTGGTGTTGACGGAAGACGGGCGTGTCTTCGCGTCGGACTCAAAAGTCGAACTCGACGACGACGCGCTCTACAAAAACCCGGAGTTCAAACAGTGGCAAACCACGCTGCCGCTCGACGAGGATGAAACGCTCGCGACGCAAGCCGGTCTGGGCATTCGCAACTTTCGCCGCTTCGAGGGCACGGTCGGCACGATGGCCAACGGCGCGGGACTTGCGATGGGCACGATGGACGCGGTGAAAAACGCCGGCGGGTCGTTTGCGAACTTCCTCGACGTGGGCGGCGGCGCGAACGCCGAACGGGTGCGCAACTGCTACGAGCTGGTGATGAATCACACCGGCGCCAAAGTGTTCTTCATCAACATCTTCGGCGGAATCACGCGCTGCGATGAAGTTGCCAAAGGTATCGTCGAAGCGCTGAACACGACGTCGTCGCGAAAGGTGCCGCTCGTGATCCGGTTGACGGGAACCAACGAAAAAGAAGGACGCCGCATTCTCGCGGACGCCGGCATGACGCCGGTTGAAACCATGGACGAAGGCGCAGCCGAGGCTGTGAAGTTAGCAAAATGAGTATTTATTTAGACAAAAACAGCAAAGTGATCGTACAGGGCATTACCGGCGCTGAAGGTTCATACCACACCGGCCGCATGCTCGATTACGGAACGAACATCGTCGCCGGCGTTACGCCTGGGAAGGGCGGACAAAAATCCGAGCACGGATTGCCGGTCTTCAATACCGTTCAGGATGCGGTCAATGCCACGGGCGCGACGCACACCTGTATTTTCGTCCCGCCCGCCGGAGCAGCTGATGCGCTATTCGAAGCGCACGACGCGGGCATTACGTTCGCAGTGTGCATTACCGAAGGCGTGCCGGTGCACGACGTTCTCAAAGTCGTTGCAGCAACACCCGGTATGCGCATCATCGGCCCGAATTGCCCCGGTCTCATTTCACCGGGCAAATCGTCAGTCGGCATTATGCCCGGACACGTCTTCAAAGAAGGCAACGTCGGCGTCATCTCGCGTTCCGGTACGCTAACGTACGAAGTCGTCGATTTGCTGACGCGCGCCGGATTCGGTCAATCGACGGCAGTGGGCATCGGCGGCGATCCAATCATCGGAACGACGTTTGTCGATTGTCTGCGCGAATTCAAGAACGATTCGCAAACCGAAGCGCTCGTGCTGTGCGGTGAAATCGGTGGCTCCGATGAAGAAGATGCCGCTGCGTTCATCAAGGAGCACATGCGCGATATGCCGATTGTCGCGTTCATCGGCGGCCGCAATGCCCCGCCTGGAAAATCGCTTGGACACGCCGGCGCGATCATTTCCGGCAAATTCGGCACGCCGCAAAGTAAAATCGCAGCGTTCCAAGATGCGGGCGTTCCGGTCGCGGATCGTCCGTCGCAAATTCCCGGAATGTTGTTGGAGCGCATGCCCGTTCGCGCATAACGCTGTCCTTAACCGCAGTTAATCGTTCTTAAAAGTCCTGCCAGGGAGACAGAATTCTGTCATTGAACGCGGGGCGTACGATCCGGCGACTCCTCAATTAAGAGCGTAGTCGCCGGGCGATTACCTATATCAGTTGGAGGACACTTGCCAAAATCGAATAGATTCCGGCATGTGTTGGTCTCCGCTCTTTTAGCCGTGGCGATGCTTGCCCAGGGAACATGGGCACTGGCTGGCACGACCGGCGGATTGAGCGGTAGCGTTGTGGATTCGACGTCTGGTGCGCCGGTTGCAAATGCAACCGTCACCGCATCAGCGCCGTCGCAAAACACGACGACAACGACCGACGCAAACGGACACTTCGTATTCCTTTCCTTGGCCCCCGACACGTACACCGTATCATCCACGAAGAGTGGTTACGATCCGGCGAGCGTTTCGGGCGTATCCGTGTTTGCAGACTCCGTGCAAACCGTTTCAGTGCCGATGCACGCTTCACTCAAAGTGATTGCATCGGTTCACTCGACGGCTGCAAGCAGTCTGGTGAAATCCGGTACGACCGCCGACGTCTACTCTGTCAATGCGGCAACGCAAGACAAGATTAGCGCACTCGGCGGTGGCGGAAGCTTGAACAGCGCGTACTCGGCCGTCGCATCGGTTCCGGGCGCGTTTGTTCCGCTCAACCAAACCGGCTACTTCCAAACAGTACATATCCGCGGCGGCGATTACGACCAAGTCGGATACGAGCTGGACGGCGTACCGGTAAACCGTTCGTTCGACAACTATCCCTCGGGCGCGTTGTCGTCGCTCGGTATGCAAGAGCTTCAGGTCTACACGGGCGCGGCTCCGTCGAACTCTGAAGGCCAGGGCCTTGCGGGTTACGTCAACCAAGTCATCAAGAGCGGAACGTATCCGGGATTCGGTCTTGCCGATCTCGGCGTCGGTGCGCCGGCCTTCTATCATAAGGCGGCCATCGAAGTCGGTGGTGCAACGCCGAACCGGTTGTTCTCGTACTACGCGGGCGTCGGCGGTTACAACCAAGACTTCCGCTATGTCGACCAAGGCAACGCGCCGCTCAGCGGACAATACGGCTTCCTCGCCGTGCCGCTTGCGCAGACCGGTTTCAACACGTACGCGCTCGCGCCGAACGTGGGAATCCCCAGCCTCGCGAACATCAACGATCGCGACGTTGTCGTGAATCTCCACTTCGGCATCCCGCATCACCACGATGGCGGCCGCGACGACCTGGAACTTCTCTGGGATAGCGGCTTCATCAAGAACGCGTTCATGTTCTCGACCAACGATCAAGGCGGTCCGGCGTATCTGAATGCAATCGGCGTAGGCGTTCCGACGTACACCGACGGTTTTCAATACAACGGCCCGACGGGCGTTCTGCTTTCGAGCATTCCGAACGCCTCATCACTGGTTTCGAACTATCTGTTCCCCGGCTCGGGTGTCCACCCGGCGGGCAACGGCATAATTCCGTACGACGCGCGCGACACGATCTTCAACAACCAAGAGATCGTGAAGCTCCAGTACCAGAAGAACTTCGGTTCTGATGCGTATCTGCGTTTGTACGGATACACGTATTACAGCGACTGGCTGCAAAACGGTCCGCAGTCGACCTACTCCAACTACGTTGGACCGGTCTCCCCGGACTATGAGCTCAGCTCGCACACGCGTGGCGTCTCGGCTACGTTCGCCAAGCAGCTGAACTCGCAACATCTCCTCACGCTGCAAGGCTCGTACACGACTGCAAACAGCTTACGTGACAACAACACGCAAATGTACAATGCAGGCGGTAAGCGCGCACGCGGTATCGTCCTCGTAAATGCCAACAATCCGTTGTCCGGCATTTGCTACGATCCCAAAGGACAAAACCAAGTCACTTGCGATCCCGCACTGAATCAAGCGGGCTTCATCAAGTGGTCGGCACTGCAGGCCGGCAATATCCCGAATCCCACAACGCTTCCGGGTAATTGCGGCGGTACGTGCGGATGGCTGGTCGCGGAGAACAGCCTCTACGCTACGTACAACACGGTTGTTCCGAAGTTCTCGTCCTACTCACTCAACGATCAGTGGCGTCCGATGGACAAACTGCTGTTGAACGTAGGCGTGCGCCTCGACAACTACACGTTCGACGGATCGAGCACGAATGCAAACGATCCGGCGCGTTCGTTCTGGTTCAACTCGTTCAACAACGAGAAATGCGTGCAAAACGCGACCGGACGTCTCTTTGACAAGACGACCGATCTTGGCGCGTCCATTGCAACGCCGTGCGCAAACATCGTCGATCCGGCTACCGGAAAGACGACGTACACCGCGCCGAACCTGCAGAACGTCTCGGGACAGGTACTCTCGTACAATGAGTTCCAACCGCGTCTTTCAGGCACGTATACCCTCAACCCCGATAGCGTCATTCGCTTCAGCGTTGGTAAGTATGCGGAGCCTCCGAATGCCGCGTTCGAACAGTACAATTCACTGCAGGAAAATCTGCCTTCCGTGCTTGGCGCATTCGTGCCGTTCGGCTTTACAACGCCGGGTCACACGATTCGCCCGGCAACGTCAATCAACACCGACCTCTCGTTCGAACATCGCCTGAAGGGCACTGACTGGTCGTTCAAACTTACGCCGTTCCTGCGTAAGACGAAAGACCAAATTCAGCAGTTCTTCCTCGATCAGAAATCGAGTTTCGTCTCGGGTCTGAACGTCGGGCGTCAAACGAGCGAAGGCGTCGAATTCCAAGTCAACAAGGGCGACTTCAGCCGTAACGGTCTGTCGGGAATGATGTCGTTCACGTACACGCACAGCGAAATCAATTACGACACGCTGTCGAACGGGAACACGGTCGTCTCCGGCATCAACAACGACATCGACGCATTCAACAAGCTCACGTCGGCCGGCGGCGGTTCGCAGTGCTACGCTGCTACGCAGTTCGATTCGAAGGGCAATCCTACGTTAGCAGCACCAGCCAACTGTTCCGCACCGGGTGCATATGCAAATCCGTACTACAACACGCCGCTTCAAGGACACGTGTCCCCGAACGGCCTGCCGACGTACGATCTGCTTCCGGGTCCGGTCGGCGCTTCGGCTGACGCGTTCGGTGCGCCGTACTTCGCAACGCTCGTGCTCAACTACAAGCACGATCGCTTCGCGATTACGCCGTCATTCCAAGTCCAAGCCGGTGCGCGCTACGGCTCGCCGGAAGCGAACATGGGCATCGATCCCACCGCGGGATGCTTACCGCTTGCGGGCAGCAACTCCGCGACTGATCCGCGCTACACGGTGAACGGCTCCGGCTGGGGCGGTATCAACGGCGCGGCCGGTTACGATGCGACGACGTGCTCCGGACAACTCGCAATTCCGAACGTGCTCTCCAAGCACTTCGACGGAATGGGCGAGTACGTTCAACCCACGCAGCTCGTCGCCAATCTGCAGATCTCGTATGAAGCATCGCCGAAGGTAACGCTCGTCGGAACCTTTGCGAATCTGCTCAATACGTGCTTCGGCGGATCGAAAACGCCATGGAACATCAACAACAACGGCAACGTTTGTTCGTACGGATTGGTCTATGGCGGCCTTATAAACCCGGTTGGCAATGTGTTCAATCCTGGACCAGCGGTTCAGGGTGGCATTGCTTACCCGTATCAATCTGCGCTCGGCGCGGTAAACGTTGACGGCAACTCGACAAAGACGCCGTTCAACTTCTACATCGACGCACGCATCAAACTCTAAGCTAACTAGCTTAGCAACATAAGAAAGGCCTCGTCCGTAAGGACGGGGCCTTTTTTCCTATCTTGGCACTTCTCAGAAAATTACCAGAGGATTAAAAAGTACGTAAAAGAATCGATTTTGCAGTTGCCGGATTAGGCAACTTTGTATCTCAAAAGTTCGAAGTCCGGCAGCTTGCTAGGGACTTACTCAAGGAGGGTTCATGTAAGGAGGAACGATGCCAAGATTTAAATCGCGGCATGCGTTCACGGCCCTGCTACTACTCGTCTCAATGCTTGTCCAGGGAACATGGGCACTGGCTGGCACCACGGGTGGTTTGCAAGGCAACGTGACAGATTCCGAAACTGGAACACCGGTGGCCGGTGCATCCGTAACAATAAGTTCGCCGTCGCAAACCGCAACGCAAACGACAGATGGCTCGGGACACTTCGTGTTCCTGTCATTACAACCCGACACGTATACCGTGTCAGTGACGAAAACCGGATACAACGAGACCTCTCAGTCCGGCCTCTCGGTTTTCGCCGACAACGTCGTAACGTACGACGCGCGTCTGGTCAAGGCGCTGAAAACCATCGCTGCAGTACGTTCAGTGGCTGCCGGCGCTCTGGTGAAATCAGGCGTGACGCAAGATACTTACAGCATCAACGCTGTAGCCGCGCAGAAAGCCGCCGCACTCGGCGGTGGCGGCAATATGGACAACGCCTACTCGGCGATCGCGTCGGTTCCCGGCGTGAACGTACCGCTGGGCGGCCAAGGTTGGAATAACAACTCCGTGTTCATCCGCGGCGCTCAGCAGTACTTCTCGGGCTTTGAGTTCGATGGCGTTCCGGTGAATCGAGCATTCGATAACTACAACGCCAGTACTGAATCGAATCTTGGCCTTGGCGAACTTCAAGTCTACACCGGCGGAGGACCAGCTTCGGACTCGTCTGCCGGCACGGCCGGGTTCATCAATCAGGTCATCAAGACCGGGACGTTCCCCGGGTACGGCCTGCTCGCGGGCGGTGTCGGAACTCCAACGTACTACCATCAGGGCCGTGCTGAAGCGGGCGGCGCGACGCCAAGCCGTAACTTCAGCTATTACGTCGGTATCTCGGGAGTAAATCAAGACTTCCGGTTTATCGACAATAACAACGGCGGGAACCTGCTTCAGCAGCCAAATGTCTATGCGACGTACAGCACGGCGCCAGACTTGCTTGGAGCTACTTTTGGACAAGGCGTCCTACCACTCTGTAATTTGAACGACAACAATCTGTCAGCGGAGCTCGGGACGACGTTTCCAATTGGCTGCCTGTTGGGGGTTTACGGCAACTATGGCGGTGTCAGTCATATCACGGATCGGGAGAATGTCGTGAACTTGCACTTCGGCATTCCGCATCGCAATGGTGGGTTGCGCGACGATCTGCAACTGCTCTGGAGCGCGTCGTCGTTGAACACGGCGTATTACTCCGGAGTGAACGACACGAGCACCAACCCCGTCAACTTCTGGAACTCGATTACGGGCGGATTCATCGGTCCGTATTGTCCAGCTTCCGGCTCTTTCAACGGCGCGCCGTGCTCGCCAATATCCACGGCCGGATGCCTACCTCGAAATCCGACGATCTGTTCGCCGGCGTATCCCGACTATTCGGACGCGATTGTGTATAACGCACCGTTTGGGGCAAACATCGGCAACGCATCGCCACAGTTGTACTATCAACCCTCGAGCAATCCAAATCGCGCTCCGAATGCTGCATTGCCGTTCAGCGAGCGAGATACTATCTGGAATGACACGGGTATCGTAAAGGCGCAATACACGCACGCATTATCCGACCGTGCGTTCGTGCGTCTCTTCGGATACACGTTCTTCTCTGACTGGACGCAGGCGGGTGCGCCGAATTCGTTTGCGTTGTATCAGTGGGGATTCGGTGGTCAAGGAACGGGAGTTGCCGAGAACTACGATTTGATCACGCACACCGCTGGCGGTCAGCTACAAATCGCGGATCAAATTACGGACAAGCACCTGCTTCAATTCACCGGTAACTATACGACAGCAAAGGTAACCCGCTTCAATAACACGGGTTACGCTCCGGTCCCGGCCGCGGGACAAGTCGTCGGCTCGTCACCGCTCGGATTGATCACAACATCGAACGGCG
>CAZRQS010000053.1:0-12257 GCA_964602255.1 uncultured bacterium
AAGGACCGGTGTATGCAAAAGAAGCGCTTGCGCAACGCAGCGACACGGTTGAAGTATTCGCGCGCCGCGGCAGTATCTACGACCGCGACGGGAACGTGCTGGTGCGGTCACTGCCGTCGGAGAGCGTGTACGCGGTACCGCACGATCTGGGCGACCCGGATCAAACACTAGCGCAGCTTGCGCGCGTGGTCGGCAAGATCGACAAACCGACAGCCGCGCTCTTGCACGATCGACACATGCAGTTTGCATGGATCGCGCGCAAGATTCCGCACGACGTTGCGGATCGCGTTCAGGCGCTCGATTTACCGGGCGTTTCGGTCATCGAGGAAGATACGGGACGCCGCGTGGACGTCGCCGGTAAGAGCGCGTCGACGATTTTGGGTTTCGTCGGTATCGACGAAAACGGCCTGAGCGGTCTTGAATATACGTTCGACGATCTGCTCAAAGGATCGTCGGGACGCGTCACCATCGAAACCGATCAATTCGGCCGCCCTATTCCGTTCGGGCAACAGCGTGTGGTGAAGCCCGCAAAGCCCGGCCTCTCGCTCGAACTCACGATCGATTCGTACCTGGAGTTCGTTACGCAAGCGGCACTCGAGAAGCAAGTCAAGACGTATCATGCCGCCAGCGGTACGGCGATCGTGATGGATCCGTACACCGGCGAGATTCTTGCAATGGCCAATGCCCCGCAATTCGATCCGAACGCGTATTGGAAGTACTCGCCGGACAGCTATCGCGATCGCGCCGTGCAAGATATGTACGAACCGGGCTCGACATTTAAACTCGTCACTGCTGCAGCGGCAATCGAGAGCGGGAAAGTTTCGCTTACGCAGCGTTTCAACGCCATCGGACCGCTCACGGTCGGCGGCCGCCGTATCTACAACGCGGTCGACGGCCTTACACCGGATCCGAACGGCGATACGCTCGAAACGATTATCGCGGATTCGCTCAACGTGGGTACGGCAAATGTCGCGCTTCACATCGGACGCTCGACGTTCTATGACATGGAGCGCCGCGCAGGCTTTGGTGCGCCGACGCAAGTCGACCTTGCCGGCGAAAGTCCGGGAATCGTGCCGGCGCCGCCTGAGTGGAGCGGCAGCTCGCTCGCGACGATGTCGTTCGGGCAGGGCGTATCGGTCACGCCCATTGCGATGGCGCGGTATTACGCCAGCATCGCGAACGGCGGTTTGCTGATGCGGCCGCGCATCATCCGCTCGATTCTCGACGCGCAGGGCAATCCGATCTACAAGTATCCGCCGCAGATCGAGCACCGGGTTTTCTCGCAAAAGACGGCCGCAGTGCTGCGCGGCTTTTTGCGTTCGGTTGTCGTTCGCGGAACGGGCAATCCGAGCGCGCAGATCCCCGGCTACACCACGGCAGGCAAAACCGGTACCGCGCAAATGGTCGAAAACGGCACCTACTCGGCGGGCAACTACGTCGCCTCGTTCATCGGCATGGTGCCGTACGAGCACCCCAGGTACCTGATTTACGTCAAAGTCGAGAAGCCGCGGGGCGCTATCTACGGTTCGGTCGTCGCCGCTCCGGCTTTTGTTGAAATCGCCAAGGCGGCGATGCTGCACGCCGGCGTGCTCCCCGCAAACCCACCGGCCCCAGCACCCAAACGCTTGGTCCGCTCCAAGGCCACGGCGAATACCCGGTAACGGTATGGAGAGTGAGCGCACAGTCGCGCTGGAAAACTTGCTGCGCACGCTTGCGCAGAACACGCGAGTAATCGGGCCCCGCGCGATCGCCGTTAATGCGCTGGCGATCGATTCTCGAGGAGCGCGAGCAGGCAGCATGTTCATCGCGCTGCGCGGTGAGCAAACCGACGGACACCGGTTCATTGCGCAAGCGGTTGAACGCGGCGCAACCGCAGTCGTTATGGAAGAACTTTGTGACGTGCCGGCGCACGTTACGTCGATCGTCGTGCCCGATACCGCGCGTGCACTCTCCCAGCTTGCCGACGCGTTTTACGGTGAACCGTCGCGCGATCTCACCGTGGTTGGTATCACCGGTACGAATGGGAAAACGACCACCTCGCAAATGGCCGCGGCAATTCTCACGCAAGCGGGATTGCCGTGTGGAACGATTGGAACGATTGGCGCGCGCCTTGGCGATCGCGAGTGGTCGCTCGCGAACACGACGCCGCTTGCGCCGCAGCTGCACGAGCTGCTGGCGCAGATGCGCGATTTGGGCGCGAAGGGCGTGGCGATGGAGGTGAGCTCCCACGCGCTGGCGCTGCAGCGCGTCGCGGATGTGCGCTTTCGCGTCGGCGCGCTTACGAACGTTACGCGCGATCATCTCGATTTTCACAAGAGCTTCGATGCGTATGCCGCGGCGAAGCGCAAACTTTTCGACATGGCGCAGCACTGCGTGTTTAACGCTGACGACGAAATGGGCGACCGCTGGGCACGCGAAGTGCGCATGCGCAAACCCGTGCTCACCTATGCACTGCACAGCGCCGCGGATTTGCGGCCGGAGCACCTGCATATTCGCGCCGACGGCAGCAGCTTCGATCTTGGCGGCCAGCGGTTTGACGTGCGCATTCCCGGACGCTTCAACGTCGCCAACGCATTGTGCGCGATCGGCATCGCTCGCCAGCTCGACATTGCGGACGTTCACGCAGCGCGCGGACTTGCCGCGCTCGAGCGCGTGGCCGGCCGGATGGAACACGTGCGCGGCGGCGGCGTCGACGTCATCGTCGATTACGCGCACACGCCGGATGCATTGGAAAACGTGCTGCGAACGCTACGCGAAACCGCGTCGCGGCGCCTCATCGTTGTTTTTGGGTGCGGCGGCGATCGCGATCGCGGCAAGCGTCCCCAAATGGGTGCGGTCGCTGCGCGGTATGCGGACTTTACGTATGTTACGTCCGATAATCCGCGTACGGAAAATCCGCAGAGCATTATCGATGAAATTCTTCCCGGCGTAGGCACCGCACCGCATGCCGCGCAAGTCGACCGGCGGGCAGCGATTCAGGCAGCGATCGAGGGCGCGCACGAAGGCGACGTCGTCGTCATCGCCGGCAAAGGCCACGAAACGTATCAAATCGTGGGCAGTGAAGTGTTGCCATTCGACGATTTGGCGGTAGCACGTGAGGCGCTCGTGCAGCGCGAGGGTGCGCACCGGTGACGCTGACATTAGAACGCGCGACGCGAGCGACCGGCGCGCGCGTTCTCAACCCCGATCGCTTTCCGGCAATTCTGCGTGTCGTAACGGACACGCGTACGGTCTCGGTGGGCGATACGTTCCTTGCGCTGCGCGGCGAACATTTCGACGGCC
Organism: uncultured bacterium; assembly: GCA_964602255.1. GTDB lineage: Bacteria > Vulcanimicrobiota > Vulcanimicrobiia > Vulcanimicrobiales > Vulcanimicrobiaceae > CAZRQS01. Next base: position 3,283 of record CAZRQS010000053.1, read on the forward strand.
ACGATTACGTGCGGGATGCCGTCGGTAAAGGCGCCGCGGCGGTGGTTATCCACGATCCGCGAGCGGCCGTTGACGGCGTCGCCACACTTTTGGTCGAGGACACCAAACGCGCATACATGGATTTGGCCGGTGCGGCACGCGAACGGTTTTTCGGACACGTCATCGCGATCACGGGAAGTGCCGGTAAGACGACGACGAAACATCTTCTTGCACAGCTGCTTGCATCGCATTACGGTGCGCGGCACGTTCTGGCGTCGCCCGCAAACGAAAACAACGAGATCGGCGTCAGCAAGTTGCTGCTCTCGGCAAGCGACCAACACCGTGTCATGGTCGTCGAGATGGGTGCGCGTCATGAAGGCGATATCGCCGAGCTCGTGCAAATCGCGCGTCCGCACATCGGCGTGCTCACGAATATCGGCGAAGCGCATCTGGAGATCTTCGGATCGCACGAGAATCTGGCGCGCACGAAATGGGGACTCTTCTCCATGGGCGCACAAGCGGTGATCAATGCCCGCGACTCCGCGTCGGCAATGCGCGCCGCTTCGCTTGGAGTACCGCCGCTGTGGTTCGGCATCGGCGAGCCGACCGCGCCGGGCGTGTGGATGCGCGACGCGCAAACGCTCGTGCTTACGCACAGCGCAGCACCGCGGGAATTGGCCATAGATCTTCGCTTGCCGGGCGCGCACAATCGCGCAAACTTTGCAGCGGCGTTCGCGGCAGCAATGCTGCTTGGCATTGCGCCGGAGAGTCTGATAAGCGCAATTCCGAATCTAACGCTACCGGCGGGACGGTACGAAACAATCCCGGTCGCTAGCGGTGCGAAGCTGATCTACGATGCGTACAACGCCAACACCAGCGGCATGCTCGCGGCGCTCGATGCATTTTCGTCCGAACAAGCCGAACGGCGGATCGCGGTCCTCGCAAGCATGGCCGAGCTCGGAAGCGATGCGCCTGCTATGCACGAACGTGTCGGAGCGCATGCAGCGCGCGCAGGAATCGACGTTTTACTGGTGAGCGGCGACTACGCGGGGTCCGTGGTTGCGGGCGCGGTCGCAGCGGGATTTCCCGCCGATCGCATCGTGCGATATGGCGGAAACGCCGAAGCCGTACAGTGGCTGCGCGAACACGCCCGCGCGCACGACGCCGTGTTACTCAAAGGTTCCCGCAAATACAAAATGGAGGAAATCGTTCTCTCCCTTCGCCAAGCCGCGGACGATCGATCGTGAGAAGCTTCCGCATACAACGCAGCGAACTGCCGGGCGGAATCGTGGCGATTCCCGTTCGAACGCCGCTCGTGCGTCCCGGCGACGATTTGATCGATCTCGTGCAGCGTGCGGTCAGCGGAATCGCGCGACCCGGCGACGTGCTGGCAATCTCGGAAACCGCCGTCGCTATCGCACAAGGGCAGGCGGTTCCGGCGGAGTTCGTGCGCCCGTCGAAAGTAGCGTATGCGCTTTCGCGGCGTGCCGGTGCGCTCGCAACGGTCAACCAACCAGAGTCTTTGCAGATCGTCATCGACCAAGTCGGCGTCTGGAAAGTCTTGTACGCGGCGATGATGCACGTCGTAGGACGAGCGATTGGGCGAAGTGGAATGTTTTATGAAGTTTTGGGTGAGGCCATCACCGCCATCGACGGTTACACCGGAACGCTTCCGCCGTTCGAACGAATGATCGTCTTTGCGCCGCAAAATCCCGATGCGTTTTCCCAATCGGTCTTCGAGCGCACGGGTATCGCATGCACTGTCGTCGATGCCAACGATTTGGAGAAAGCCAAAGTACTCGGCGCTTCGGCCAACGTGGATCGCCGCAACGTCGAAACGGCGCTGCTTTCCAATCCGCACGGTAACGGCGACGAACAGACGCCCATCGTCGTGTTGAAATGGCGCGCGAACGGCGCAAATCCGCTCTTTGCGGAGGCGGGCTGATGCTCTATTTCATCATGGGGTTTATTTTGTCGGCAATCGCGTGCGCGCTCGAACTGCCGGTGTTGCGCCGCTTGCAATTCCGCCAGCACGCTTACGAAGACGCTCCGCAGACGCACCAGAAAAAAACCGGAACGCCGACGATGGGCGGCATCGCGTTCGTCATAGCAATGCTGCCGCTTTTGGCTATGTTCCGCAATCCGTTTGCGATATCGCTCTTTTTCCTGGTTGCAGCGTGTGCAGCTATAGGTTTCGTCGACGACTACACGTCAATCCGGCGCGGAAAGAATGCCGGTCTTCGCGCGCGCACCAAATACGTGCTCACCGCGTTCGTCTCCGTGCTGTTCCTCTGGCAAACCGCTTCGTGGAATCCGAACACGGACGTCCTGCTGCACGTGCCGGGCTTTACGCTGCATGCTCCGCACTGGTTGTGGGTGGTGCTCGGTATTTTCGCAATTAGCGGAACGATTCACGCCGTCAATTTGACGGATGGGCTGGACGGCCTAGCGACCGGAACGATGATTCCGCCGCTGCTCGCATTTTACGCTCTGACCTCGCTCTTGCCGCTTACGTTCATTCCGACGACTGCGGATTTGCTCAGTGTGGTTGCGGCGCAGGCTGGTGCAGCGCTTGGCGTAGGCGCATGTGCAGGCTTTCTGCTTTTCAACCGGCATCCGGCGAAAATTTTTATGGGTGACACCGGATCGCTGACACTTGGCGCACTCCTCTCGGGCGTTGCGATTCTGACGGGCGAAATGCTGCTGCTCCTCGTGGTCGGCGGAGTCTTCGTCGCTGAGGCGCTCTCGGTCATCATCCAAGTAACATACTTCAAGCGCACGGGCGGCAAGCGCATATTCCGCATGAGCCCGCTGCACCATCATTTCGAACTGGCAGGCTGGCCTGAAACCAAAGTGACCGCACGGTTTTGGCTTGCTTCAGTTCTGCTCTCGGGGTTGGGATTGGCGATTGCACGATGAGTCAATTTGCAAAAGGTGAAACGATCCTCGTCATTGGCCTGGGACGCAGCGGATACGCCAGCGCGCAGACGCTGCGCGAACGCGGCGCGAGCGTGTACGTCGTCGACGAAAAGCCGCGCGAACAACTGACGGAGCCGATCGCGCAGGTCGAAGCACTGGGCGCACAATTCATAACGCCCGATCGCATCGACGCCATTTTGCCGAAGCTCACGAGCGCGGTGCTTTCTCCCGGCGTGCCGCTCAATGGTTCGCTCGTGCGGCGCGTACAGGAAGCCAACATTCCGGTGTATAGCGAGATCGAAATCGCATACCGGCTGTGCAAGGCGCCGATCGTCGCCGTTACCGGGACCAAAGGTAAGTCGACGACTACCTCGCTCATCGGCCATCTTTTTAGCGCGTGCGGCAAAACGGTGCACGTCGGTGGCAACATCGGAAATCCGCTCATTCGGGAAGTGCTGGACACCACGCCGCAAGACTGGGTCGTGGCGGAAGTCTCCTCGTTCCAACTCGAGTCGATTCGGGCGTTCCGTCCGCGGGTGTCGGTGATCTTGAACATCTCCGCGGATCATTTGGATCGCTACTACTCGATGGACGAGTACGCTGAGGCCAAATACCGTATCTTTGCCAATCAGAACGAATCGGATTTCTTCGTCGGCAACTACGATGACGAGCGCCTGCGTGAACTGCATTGGCATTCCGGTGAGACACGCATCCACGCACGCCAGCTGTGGTTTACCTTGAACGAGCGGCACGAGCACGCGTCGATGTACCTGCGCGGAGATACGATCCTCTACGCACCGTGGAACGGCGATCCGCTCCCGGTGGAGATCCTGCGCACGAGCGATATTCCTTTGGCCGGCCGGCATAATATTCAAAACGTGATGGCGGCGTTGCTTGCGGCGCTCGCTGCCGGGTTGGAACCGCACGCGCTAGCGGATGCGGTGAAGTCGTTTACCGCAATGGCGCACCGGCTGCAACCGGTGGGAACCGTGGGCGGCGTCCTGTTCGTCGATGATTCGAAGGCCACCAATCCCGGTTCCGTCATCGCAGCGCTTCACTCATACGATCGTCCGATCGTCCTCATCGCGGGCGGTAAATCAAAGAACACCGACTTTACCGAGCTCGGGCGCGTCATCGATCAACGCGTACATGCCCTGGTCGTCATCGGTGAAGCGGCTAAGGATCTCGCCTCGCACGTTTACCGCACGCCCATAGAGCACGCAGCATCTATGGAAGACGCGGTGCAGCGCGCCGCGGCACTTGCCCCGCCGGACGGTGTCGTGCTGCTCTCGCCCGCATGCGCATCGTTCGACATGTTTTCATCTGCCGAAGATCGCGGACAGCAGTTCATCGCCGCGGTGCATGCGCTCCCGGACGCATCGGCAAGCTCGGGAGTGGCGCATTAAATGAGAGCATCACTGCGAGCGGGGAATTCCCGTCAGGTGCGCGAGCGCGAAGCGCCGCGCTCGTTCATTGCCGCGCCGCCGGATACGTTGCTTTTCGCCGCGGTCGCGAGTTTGGTCGCGATCGGTCTGGTGATGATCTTCAGCGCCTCGAGCGCGCAAGCGTACGCCGATCATCGTGACACCGCGTACTACGTCAAGCATCAGGCGATCTACCTGATCGTCGGCTTGGTGCTCGCGTACGGCGCGTACAAGATCGATTACCGCAAGTTCAAGAATCTCGCGCCGTACGGACTGCTACTCTGCATTGTTGCGCTGGTCGCGGTACTCGTGCCGCACGTCGGCGTTGTCGTGAACGGCGCGCGCCGCTGGATTGGTGCGGGAATCATCTCGCTGCAGCCGTCGGAGTTTGCCAAGCTCGGCCTAGTAATCTATTTGGCCGCAGCGCTCTCCGTTCGCGGAGACCGCATTACCTCGCTGGTACGTGGTCTGTTTCCGCTCTGCGCGCTCGTATTTTTTATGGCACTCCTAGTGCTCGTGGAACCCGATATGGGCACGGCGAGTCTTTTGGTGTTTACCGCCTTCGCGATGTTTTTCGCTGCCGGTGCGCGCATCGAGCATTTGCTGATGATCGCGATGGTTACGCTGCCGCCGACGGTGCTGATGGTTCTGGCCAGTCCGTACAAGCGCGCGCGAATCTTCGCATTCCTCAACCCCTGGAAAGACGCGCAGAATACCGGCTTTCATATTGTGCAGTCGCTGCTGGCGCTAGGCAGCGGCGGTTTGTTCGGCGTCGGCCTGGGCGAGTCGCGCGCAAAGTTCTTCTATTTGCCCGAGCAGTACACGGACTTCATCTTCTCGGTATTGGGCGAAGAACTCGGTCTCTTCGGCACGACGACCGTTATCGCGCTCTTCATCGTTTTTGCCTACAGAGCGATTCGTATTGCGATCGCCGCACCCGACCGGTTCGGATTTTTCCTGGCCAGCGGATGCACCGCGCTCATCGTCATCCAAGCGTTCGTGAACATCGGCGTGGTGACGTCGTCGTGGCCGGTCACCGGCGTGCCGCTGCCGTTCATTTCGTTTGGCGGCAGTTCGCTCATCGTTTCGCTCGTAGCTGTAGCGCTCATCATCAACGTCGGCCGCCACCGCCGCGTCAACGTCCAGTAAGGTGGAGCACGGATGAAGGTGCTCTTTGCGGGCGGCGGCACCGGCGGTCACTTATATCCCGCTATCGCGATTGCTGACGCCCTGCGCGACCGCGCAGCGATTCGATTTGTCGGTACGGCGGATCGCCTCGAGAAAACGATCGTGCCGCAAGCGGGATACGAGCTCGAAACGATTGCGGCCAGTCCGCTGCAGCGGAGCTTTTCCTTGGCAACGCTTGCGACGGTTGCAACCAATGCCATGGGGATCGCGCAGGGAATGCGTGCGCTTCTGCGATTCGCTCCCGATGTCGTCGTTGCAACGGGTGGATACGTCTGTTTTCCGTTGATGGTCGCCGCGAAGCTGCTGCGCGTTGCGCGGCGCTCGCGTGCAAAACTTGCGCTGCTCGAGCCGAATGCGCAACCGGGTCTGACCAACCGGTTGCTCGCGCCGATCGTCGATGAAGTGTGGGGCGCGTTCAAAAACGCGGATCCTGCTTTCGGTTCGAAGTACCGGCACACGGGTATTCCGGTGCGCGGATCCCTCTTTCATCCGAACAACCGCATCGAAGCTGCGCGGCGTCTCGGACTCGATCCGAGCCGGCGAACCATCCTGGCAATAGGCGGCAGCCAAGGTGCACGATCGATTAATGAAGTAATTGCCGCGTTCGTCACGCGGCGAGCATTGCCCGACGGATGGCAGGTCCTGCACGTGAGCGGTGAGCGCGATTACGCCTATATGCAAGCCGAAGAACGCTCGCCTTTCGCGGACAATCGCGTCGTTCTCGTGCCTTATCTGCGCGAAATGGCGGACGCCTACGCGCTCGCCGACGTCGTCATTTCCCGCGCCGGCGCTTCAACGCTTGGAGAACTGGCCGCGCTCGGCATCGCTTCGGTGCTGGTTCCGTATCCGTTCGCCGCGGACGACCATCAGCTGCGCAACGCGCGCGCGTTTGAATCGGCAGGAGCGAGCGTCGTTATCGAAGATCGTGACCTCAATGCGGACAAATTGTGGTGGACATTACACGCGATGATGGACGTGGAGCGCCTTTCCGCTATGCGCAAAGCAGCCCGCTCGCTTGCCGAACGCGATCCCATCGTTACGATTCTCGCACGGATTGATGCGCTTGCATCGCGAAAGAACGCACCGGCATGACTGAGGGAACGCTACATTTCGTAGGTATCGGCGGGATCGGGATGAGCGCAATCGCGCGCGTCCTGCTCGCACGGGGCGAACACATCACCGGATCCGACGTGAACGACTCCCAAATCATCGCCGAACTGCGGGATCTCGGGGCTACGGTGACGATTGGGCACGATATGCGCAATGTGAACGGCGCGCGAGCCATCGTCGTCAGTTCGGCGATCGACCCGGAGAATCCCGAATACCGGCACGCCGGCGAGCGCGGCATACCCATCGTGCGCCGCGGCGAGATGCTGCGGCGTATCATGGAAGACCGCAGCGGCATCGCTATCTGCGGAACGCACGGCAAGACCACGACGACGGCGATGACGGCGGCGGCCCTTCGCGGCAGCGGCATCGACGCGAGTCTGGTGCTCGGCGGCATCGACGTGGTCACCAAGACCAACGCGCACCACGGTAACGATCCTTGGTTTCTGACCGAAGCGGACGAGTCCGACGGTTCCTTCGCGTTGCTCGAACCGTCGATCGCGGTCGTGACGAACATTGAGAACGACCATCTCTCGTCGGATGCGGAGCTGCCGAAACTCGTCGCGTCGTTCGATGAGTTCCTTGCAAAATTACCTGAAGACGGAACCGCGATCGTCGGCGTGGATAATCCGCAAAGCCGCTCGATTGCAAGCTCGAAGCGTTCGGCCAAAACCGTAACCTTCGGTATCGCGGGCGACGCACAGGTGCGTGCCGAGAATATTCGGTTCGCCGATCTCGGCTCGTCATTCGACGTGATTGCCGGCGAGGTGTGTTTGGGAACCGCAGAGCTGCGCGTGCCGGGCGCCATAAATATTGAGAATGCGCTCGCCGCAATCGCGGTCGCCCGCGCATTGGAATTACCGTTTGCGCACATCAAGCAGGCACTGGCGAATTTCCGCGGCGTACGCCGCCGCTTCGAAATTCTCGCCAAAACCCCGCGCATGATCGTCGTCGACGACTACGCCCATCACCCGACTGCGGTGCGCGCAACCATCGTTGCGGCGCGCCAATACCACAAAGGCCCGATCGTCGTGGCCTTTCAGCCGCATCGCTATTCGCGCACCGCATATCTTGCATCTGCGTTTGCCAATGCGCTCGCCGGCGCCGATGCGGTATACCTCGCACCGGTGTATGCCGCGAGCGAGACGCCGATCGAAGGGATCAGCGAACGCAGCATCGGCGAACCGTTAGCGCAGAGTGGAACGCCGGTGCATTACGTGAAGTACGTCCACGATCTACGAAGCCTGATTGCCGCACAAGCGTCCCCGAATGCGCTGGTACTCATGCTCGGCGCAGGAAACATTACGAAAGTTGCGGCGGATCTCGCCAAAGATGTGAGCGCCGGCCCGCCTGCATGATGAGCGTTGCGGCGCAGGCGCTTGAAAGTGTTCTAACTCCGAGCGATCGCGAAGCCCTCACAGAGATCTGTGGTGACTGTGTCTCGTTCGACGAGCCGCTCGCGCCGTACACGTCATGGAAGGTCGGCGGACCGGCAGACGCGTGGATCGTCGTGGAAACCGAAGCGCAGCTCGCGGACATCATGCGGTTTTGCGCCAAACGCAAGATTCCGTGGTTCGTTTTGGGAAGCGGCAGCAATTTGCTCGTCGGCGACGGCGGAATTCGCGGTCTGGTCCTGCGGCTTTCGGGAGAATTTGCGAACATCGTCGTTACGCACGACGACAAGACGGTCATCGTGCACGCAGGTGCCTCCGCAAACATGGCGTTGTTGACGGCGAAGGCCGCGTCGGCGGGCGCAATCCACATCGGATCGCTCGCAGGCATTCCGGGCAGCGTAGGCGGATCGCTGCGAATGAACGCGGGAACCGACAAAGAAATGGGCGATTTCGTGCGTGAAGTGTGGGTGCAATCGCCTACGAAGCCCGAGCCGCATCCGGTAACCGTGCAATATTATTATCGTCACACGACACTCGCCCGCGATGCCGTCGTCTCGCGCGTGACGCTGCAATTCGAGCGCGGGAACCCCGAAGCGGTGCGTGAGGAGATGCAGCGGCGCCTGGTGCGCCGCAAGAATACGCAGCCCATTGCGCTGCCCAATGCCGGTTCCTGCTTTCGCAATCCGGAAGGCGACAAGGCGGCGAGGCTAATCGAAGCCGCCGGAGCTAAGGGATGGCGGGAAGGCGGGGCGGAAGTCTCGCCGCTGCACGCCAACTTCATCAATAACGTCGATGGCGCGAGCGCTAAGGACGTAGCGTCGCTGCTCGCGCGAGTTCGGCGGGCGGTGGCGGATCGGTTCGGCGTGGAATTGCAAATGGAAGTTCATCTCGTCGGCGTTTTCACAACACTCGACTAAGGCTCACCCTTCGACTAAGGCTCAGGATGACAAGCATTAAGAAAAAA
>CAZRQS010000053.1:12357-14212 GCA_964602255.1 uncultured bacterium
TCGACTAAGGCTCACCCTTCGACTAAGGCTCAGGATGACAAGCATTAAGAAAAAAGCGAAAGTTGCCGTCGTAATGGGCGGCACGAGCGCAGAGCGCGAGATCTCGATCCGTACCGGATCGGGCGTGATGCGCGCGCTGCACGACCTGGGCTACGAAGCGCAGTCGCTCGACTACGACTCGCGTTTTATCGACGCCATCCGCCGCCTTGAGCCGGACGTGGTGTTCAACGCGCTGCACGGACCTGGCGGCGAGGACGGACAGATCCAAGGGATATTGGATTACCTCCGCATTCCTTACACCGGCAGCGGCATCGAAGCGGCGGCGCTCGCGATGGACAAACACCTGACGAAAAAGCTTTGCGCCGCTGAAGGTTTGCCTACTGCGGCGTGGGATCTCTTCGATCTCACGGGTGGTACTCTTCCGCTGTTGCCCGGTTCGCTCGATCTCCCGCTTGTTATCAAGCCGCGCTTTGAGGGAAGCAGCGCCGGCGTTACGATCGTCAAAACGCACGAACAGTGGTCGCAAGCGATGATCGACGCCGCTGAAGAGTACGACGAAATTCTTGCGGAAGAGTTCATTCCCGGACGCGAATACACGTGCGGCGTTCTAGGCGAAGAAGCGCTTCCTGTCGTAGAGATCCTCGCAAACCGCGACGACTTCTATACGTACGAAGCCAAGTATGCTGCAGGCGGAAGTACGCATATCGTCCCTGCGCATATCAATGAAGATCTCGCCGCACGCATCCAAATGCTCGCGCTCTCAACCCATCGGCTGATCGGTTTGCAAGACTATTCGCGTACGGATTTCATCGTGAGCAATGAAGGCCGTCCGTACATCTTGGAGATCAATACGCTGCCGGGGCTTACGCCGACGAGCCTATTACCCGACGCGTGTAACGCCATTGGTGTTTCTTACGACGCTCTCATCGATCGCCTCGTCGGCTACGCACTAGCGCGCGGCGGCGAACGCGTCCTCGCAGACTAGCAAGCGCGGAGGCGCGGCGCGGTCAGCCGCGAAACGGCCGCCGCATGGTTCTAGCGCTTTTATTGGCTGGCCAACTTCTCGTTCAGAACGGCGCCGATCGCGTCATCGTGCGATTCGTCGCTCCCAACGTCGTGCGAGTGCATTTTGAACCGCGCGGACGGTACAGCCGGCCCACTGAGGTGTTAAACCCGAATGCGCAATTTCAAAATGTTCCGGTGCAGTTCGTGCGCAAGGGATCGATGTACGAAGCGCGCTCGCAGCAAATGCGGGTCACCGTGCACGTCCATCCTTTTCGCGTCGCGATCGCGGATGCTACCGGCCACACGCTGCTGAGGAACGGCAAGTTTGCGAGCAAATCGCTGCAGTTCGAGCACGACGGGAATGGAAATTTCTATGGAATCGACGGCTTCAGCTTGCCGGGCTCCAACATCGACGTCCACCAAGACCCGCGCAACGGCGTGTTGCGCTTTGGCGGGCGGGTCGCAGCCAACGGACAAGGCGACGGCGCGTCGCCTTTGGTGTACACCACAACCTACGGACTACTGATAGACTCGAACGGCGGCAATTTTGCGATCGACAACAATGTCGTTGCGTTCGAAGGCGGATCGCGAGCAGATGTAGATGCGTTCATCATAGCAGGCGCACCCGAGGACGTCATGGCAGCGGCCGGCACCATCTCCGGCACAGCTCCGATGTCGCCGAAATGGACGCTGGGGTTTCTCAACAGTCAGTGGGGAACGACCGAGGGCGCAGTGCGCGATTATGTATCGACCTATCGCGCAAAAGGCATTCCCCTCGACGGCTTCATCATGGATTTCGACTGGAAAGCGTGGGGTGAAGATAACTATGGGGAATGGCGCTGGAACAGCA
>CAZRQS010000054.1:0-14175 GCA_964602255.1 uncultured bacterium
AGGGCGGCAAAGGCGACGTGGGCGTCGTTGCATAACAGAAAGTGCCGTGATTCGCACGGCCGGCGCCCTTTGGCTGCCGTTCACCCAGATGGAAAGTTTCGATGCATCGCGACGCACATTCGTGCGCGGCGACGGTAACTATTTGCTCGATGCTCGCGGACAGCGGGTATTCGATGCGGTCAGTTCGATCTGGACGACGATTCACGGACACTGCCATCCTACAATCGTCGATGCGATAGCAAGGCAAGCGGCGCAGCTCGATCATTCGACGTTGCTCGGCGCGACGAACCCGGTTGCCGAAGAGTTGGCGCAGCGCCTTGCCGCGCTCTCGAAAATGGATCGCGTGTTTTTCGCCAGCGACGGTGCGAGCGCCGTCGAGGCGGCGCTGAAGATGGCGCTGCACTACTGGCAGAACGCCGGAGATCGCAAACGCGCGCGGTTCGTGCACTTGGTGGATTCGTATCACGGCGATACCAGCGGCGCGATGAGTGTTTCGGACATCGTGGTGTTCAAATCGCGTTACGGTGCGGTGACGTTCGAGGCGCTTCCATACGATACCGATCCGGCGGTGTTACAACGTGACGACATCGCGGCGGTTATCGTCGAGCCTATCGTGCAAGCTGCGGCCGGAATGCACATCGTTGCGCCGGAGCGCTACGCAGCTTTACGCGATATGACTCCATTGCTGATTGTCGACGAGATCGCCACGGGCTTTGGGCGCACCGGTACGATGTTCGCGCACGAGCAGCTCGATCTGCAGCCTGATATCGTCTGCCTAGGAAAGGGCGTTACCGGCGGCGCGCTGGCGCTTTCGGCGACGCTTGCAAAGGATAAGGTATACGACGCGTTTCGCGGGATGCCAAGCGAGATGAAGCAGTTCTTCCACGGACATTCCTACGCGGGAAATCCCATTGCGTGTGCGGCGGCTTTGGCGAATCTCGATGTTTTCGAATCGGAACGAACGCTCGACCGGGCGAGGATTCTCACGGATTCGATTGTACCCTCGCTGCGTGAAATCGGCGAACATCCGCTGGTTACGGACGTGAGGCATGCGGGATTGATGATCGGGATCGACATTGCGGGGGATCGGATTGATGCGAATGGCGCAGCCACTGCCGCATGGCGCATTGCCAACGAGCTGTACGAACGCGGGCACTTTACGCGGCCGATTGGGAATGTGATTCAACTGGTGCCGCCGCTTTCGTCGACGGTGGAAGAGTTGCGGCGGTTTTTTGGCGATCTTGACTCCACACTTCGACAAGCTCAGTGTGACAACGGATGACTTACTTGTCGGCGGTTGAGGGGGCGCTGGAAGAGATCCGCGCGGCGGACCGGTATCGGGCGCTTTCGGGCGACGAACCGAAGTATGTAGCGGATTTTTCGAGTAACGATTATCTCGCGCTTGCCTCCGATTCGCGGATGGTCGAAGCGATGCGGTACATAAAGCGCGTCGGATCCGGCGGAGCGCGGCTGCTCGGCGGACGGCATCGCGAACATTGGCTGCTCGAGCAAGACATCGCGCGCTGGCTCGGGCGCGAACGCGCGCTGCTCTTTTCATCAGGCTACATGGCCGCACTCGGCGTTATTCCGGTCCTCGGGCAATTCGCCGACGTTATCTATTCGGATGCGCTCAACCACGCATCGCTGATCGATGGGATTCGTGATGCGAAGATGCCGCGCGAAATCTACCCGCACGCCGCACTGCCGGCGCGCGAACGGCGTCGCGGACGCGCGCTCATCGTGACGGAGTCGTTCTTCGGAATGGACGGCGACAGCATCGACCTCAAAGCGATTGCGCGCTCGCTGCGCGATGATGACATAGTGCTTGTCGACGAAGCGCATGCGCTCGGCGTTCTCGGACCGGAAGGCGCCGGACTCGCGCACGGTTTGGACGATCCTCGCATCGTCGTGCTCGGAACGCTGAGCAAAGCGATCGGTGCTTCCGGCGGCTTCATCGCCGGACCGAATTCGCTGATCGATCTGCTCGTCAACACAGCGCGCACCTTTATTTTCGACACCGCTCCGCCGCCGGCGATCGCGTTTGCCGCGCGCGTCGGCATCATGCTCGCGCGCACTGCTGAAGCTCGACGCTCGCGACTGCGCGCGAAAACCGCGCGCCTACGTGAAGGGCTGCTCGAATTGAATCTCCCCGTCATTGGTCTTCCCGAAGGACCCGTCGTCCCAATCATCGCCGGCGAAGAACGGCGTGCGATCGAGCTGATGGAACGCTGTCTGCAGCGTGGAGTCCACGCACCTGCAGTGCGGCCGCCAACGGTACCGCCCGGCACGTCGCGCTTGCGCATCTCGATGCGAGCCGATCATACCGACGAGCAGGTTGATCTGCTGCTGAAGTGTTTGGCATGACGCGCTATCTGGTAACCGGAACGGATACCGACGTCGGTAAAACGCGCGTCACGGCAGCGCTTGCGACGGCGCTCCGGGTTGCCGGTGATAACCCGACCATTGTAAAGCTCGTTCAAACCGGATTGGATCCCGGCGTGCCCGGCGATGCGGCCCTCGCCGGAAAACTTGCGGGATGCCGTCACGTCGAACTCGCACGGTTTCGCAAACCGGCGGATCCCTGGTCGGCCGCACTTGCGGAGGGAATGCCGACCGTCCATGCAGAGGATCTCGCTCGAGTCATCGACGGCATGCAAGGTGCCCTCGTCGCAGAAGGGGCGGGCGGACTTGCGGTGCCGTTGAACCGCGTGCAGCACTTCGGCACCGTCGCCGCACTGGCCAAGCTGCAGATTGTGCTAGTCGTCGGCTTGCGGCTAGGCTGCATGAATCATGCGCTTCTCACGCTTGCGTTGTGCGATCAGCTGCAACTGCGTGTGGCCGGTGCCGTGCTGGTGGATCGCTGGGAACGCTCGGATGCGTCGTACGTTGCCGATGTGCGCCGCGCGCTGCAGGGAAAAATTGAGATTCTTGGCATTCTGCCGTTTGACCGGGACGAGGCTGCGTCGGTCGAACAAGGCGCGCAGCTCTTCGTGCCACTGCTGTAGAGGATAAGACCGAGGTTGAGCCACCCCACGATTGAGCGCGCACGCGAACTTGTGCTGAATCAGCGCCACGCTGCAGATCGCGATCTCTTGCAAGCGCTCGCGCAGCTGCCCGCTGCCGACGTGCCGGATCTGCTCGCGCTTGCCGATGAGGTGCGAACGTCGTACTGCGGCGACGGCGTCAACGTGGAAGTGCTCTACAACGCGAAAAAAGGCGGCTGCTCCGAGGACTGCAATTTCTGCTCGCAGAGCGCGCGCTTCGCAAGCGACGTCGATGCCGAACCGCTCAGCTCCATCGAAGGTTTTCTGCAAGCCGCAAAGGACGCATACGAGCGCGGCGCAGGCGAGCTGTGCCTGGTCGTTGCGGTGCGCGGACCGTCCGCGAAACTCCTCGAGCGCGTCTGCACGGCCGTCAAACTCATCAAGCAGCAGTATCCCTTACATGTTGCCGTCTCGCTCGGGATTCTACGCGAAGATCAATTGCTGCTGCTCGCCCAGGCCGGCGTCGATAAGGTGAACCACAATCTCGAGACGTCACGCCGGTATTTCCCATCGGTTTGCACGACGCACACGTTTGAGGAGCGCTGGCAGACGTGCCAACTCGTCAAGCGCTTCAATCTTGAGCTGTGCTGCGGCGGAATCATCGGAATGGGCGAAACGGTTGAAGACCGCATCGACTTCTTGACGACGCTGCAGGACCTGCAGCCGCAAGAAGTGCCGGTGAATTTTCTCAATCCGCGTCCCGGCACGCCGTTCGGCGATCGTTCGCTCGTGGAACCGACGGAAGCGCTGCGGTTCGTTGCGATGGCGCGCCTCGCGCTCCCGGCGGCCTTGATCCGTTTTGCAGGCGGGCGTGAAGTGACGCTCCAGGGCCTTCAGGACCTCGGAATGCGCAGCGGTGCAAGCGGTCTGGTGTTGGGAAATTACTTGACAACCACGGGCCGTCAAGACCAAGATGACTTTGCCATGCTCGACCGCCTCGGTTTTGAGATTCTCGCCTAAATGAACGGCTTGCTCAGTCACGCGCTGCGCAGGGCGGCGTGGCTCATTTCCCACCACTCGCACACCGCGAAGGAATCCTCGCGCACGTAAGTCGCGCCGTTTCCTTTTTCGCTTCTCTCCGTAGACGGAGTGTGTGTCCGTGGATCAGTCTAAAACGCCGTATTTCCAAGCTCTGCTCGAGTATGTCGACGCGGGCGTCATTCCGTTTCATACGCCGGGCCACAAACAGGGCATCGGTATGGATCGCGCGTTCCGCGAGTTCGTGGGCGATAACATCTGCGCAATCGACCTCACGCCGATGCCGGGAATCGACGATCTGCTTCAACCGACCGAATCGATTCTCGAAGCGCAGCAGCTCGCGGCGGAAGCCTATGGCGCCGATCGTTCGTACTTTTTGGTGAACGGATCGACCAGCGGTAATCAGTGCATGATGATGACCGCCGTGAACCCGGGCGAAAAGATTGCGGTCCCGCGTAACTCGCACAAGTCGATGCTCGGCGGTTTGGTCATGAGCGGCGCCGAGCCCGTGTATATGCAGCCCGTCGTCGATGAAGCGCTGCACATGGACCACTGCGTGACGCCGGAGACCGTTGCGCGCACGCTGGAAGAGCATCCGGACGTCAAAGCCGTGTACATCGTGAGTCCCACGTACTACGGCGTCGCCGCAGACCTGGAATCGATCGCGCAAATCGTCCACGACGCCGGCAAGCTGCTGCTGGTCGACGAGGCGTGGGGACCGCACTTCCATTTCCATCCTGCGTTGCCAATTTCCGCGACGGCTGCGGGCGCCGATCTTTGCATCAACTCAACGCACAAAATGCTTACCGCGTTCTCGCAGTGCGCCATGCTGCATCAAAGCGGACCGCGCGTACGCGTGGATCGCTTGGAAGCGGTGCTTAAAATGTTTCTGTCGACGTCGCCGAACTTGCCGATGCTTGCCTCGCTCGACGTTGCGCGAAAGCAAATGGCAACCGAGGGACCGGCGCTGCTCTCCCGCACGATCGCGCTCGCCGAGGACACTCGGCGTAAGCTCAACTCCATCGACGGCGTGTACTGTTTTGGCGACGAACTGCAAGGCCAGCCCGGCGTCTTCGATCTCGACCCGACCAAAGTGACGATCACGGTGAAAGATCTCGGCTATACGGGGTACGAAGCATCGGAGATTTTGCGCCGCCGGTACAACGTGCAAGTCGAACTGGCCGATCTCTTCAACGTCGTCGCGCTGTTTACGGTTGGAACCTCGCCGTCTGCCGCGGAACGCCTGGTCGAAGGCGTTGCGTTCCTCGCCCGTGAGGATCGGCCTATCGATATCTTCTCACCCTCGGGCGTGCTCGAACGGCGTATAGAAACCGGCAGCTATAAATTGCCGAAAATTCCGCCGATTCGCATGCTTCCGCGCGAAGCGTTCTTGGCCGAAACGGAATTCGTGCGGTTCAAGGAAAGCAGCGGCCGCATTTGCGCGGAAACGATCTCGCCGTACCCGCCCGGCATTCCGGTTATCTCACCGGGCGAAGAGATCACCGCGGAGATTATCGATTACTTAAGCCTCGAACTCAAAGCCGGTGTGCGCATGCAGGGTCCCTTCGATAAGGAGCTTCGGACCATCCGGGTTGTGCGCGAATAACTCTGCGCTCACGGCTGCAGGGCGTTCGCCCGATAATGGGAAAAAGGCACAAAACGTCCTTCGAGACTTAGGAAAAAGCGAGGGTCAGTATTGGCGGTTAAAGCCGAATCTCTAGCTCCCAACTGGGAGCTCACCCAACTCCTCGATATCTTTCCGCTCCCCATCCGGCAATCGCTGGTTCGTCTTTCCAACCTCGAGAGCATGATCGAGGTTGTGCTGGATTTGGGACGTCCTCCGGAAGCGCGCTTCGAGAATGACTTCGTCTATCTCTCGGACACACCGGTAACGCAAGAAGATATCGCCCACGTTTGCTCGCGGTTATCGACGTTCGGAGCCGACAACCGTGCAGGTATCGAGCAAACCCTCCATCGCATCAGCGCCATACGTAATCGTACCGGAAAGATTGTCGGGCTGACATGCCGCGTTGGACGCGCGGTGTACGGCACGATCGATATATTGCTGGACATTTTGCGCAGCGGCAAATCGATATGTTTGCTGGGGCCGCCGGGTGTCGGCAAAACGACGATGCTTCGCGAGTGCGCGCGCGTTCTTTCCGAAGATCGCAAACGCGTGGTGATCGTCGACACCTCCAACGAAATCGCCGGTGATAGCGACATTCCGCATCCGGGCATCGGCACGGCGCGGCGCATGCAAGTCGCTAACCCTGCACTGCAACACAGCGTCATGATCGAAGCCGTCGAAAACCACATGCCGCAGGTAGTCGTCATCGACGAAATCGGTACTGAAGCTGAGGCGGGCGCGGCGCGCACTATTGCTGAGCGCGGCGTTGCGCTCATCGGTACGGCGCACGGACAAACGCTCGAAAATCTGCTGATGAATCCTACGCTGTCGGATCTCGTCGGCGGCATCAGTGCGGTGACGCTCTCCGATGAGGAAGCGCGCCGCCGCGGAACCCGCAAGACCGTACTCGAACGCAAGGCACCGCCGACGTTCGATGTCGTGGTAGAGATTCACGATCGCGACACGATGGCGATCCACAAGAACGTGGCGGAGGTCGTCGACGCACTTCTGCGCGGGTATCAGCCGCAGCCCGAAGTTCGTAAACGTACCGCAAGCGGCCGCGTGGCCATCGTGCAGGAAGCGGATACCGAGTCGATGCCGCAGCTCGCAGCATCAGCCTCCTATCACGAAGACGAACGCGAGCGCGAAGATCGCGACAAACCGCTGCTGATCTTTCCGTACGGCGTCTCGCGCAACAAGATCGAACGCGCCATCCACAATCTGCGTGTCAATGCATCCATTGCGCGCAATTGGGACGACGCGGACGTCGTGCTTACGCTCAAGACGCTCGAACGTAAGGAACAGCCCAAGCTCAAACAGATTGCGTCCGAGAATATTCCCATCTATTCCATCAAGACGAACACGACGACGCAAATCCAAGGCTGTCTCAAGGACGTCTTCAACTTACCGTCTATCGATACCGAAGAGATCGCTCTGCGTGAAGCGGAGGAAGGCATCTATCAGGTGTTGCTGGACAGCAAAGCCGTCGAGCTCTCCCCGCAAACGTCATACGTACGGCGTATGCAGCATCAGCTCGCGGAGAAGTACCGTCTGCAGTCGCGCAGCACGGGCCTCGAGCCCAACAGGCGCGTCCGCATCTTCAAAACCGAAATGTAATCCGCTCGGAAAACTCAGGATGACGCGGGGCGATGTAGAACATCGCCCCGTGTTCATTTCGTTCGAGGGAATCGAGGCCAGCGGGAAGTCCACCCTCATGGCGGCAGTCGACCATGCGCTGCGCGCGCAAGGCCATAAAACGCTCATTACGCGCGAGCCGGGCGGCACGCCGGCCGGCGACGCGGTACGCCGTATTTTCCTCGACCCTGAGATGGCGATCAATCCCCTTACGGAGATGCTGCTCATCAACGCATCTCGCGCTCAGCTCGTAGCTGACGTGATTCGTCCTGCGCTGGAGAGTGGCGTCGTGGTGCTTTGCGACCGCTACGTGCATTCAACGCTCGCTTATCAAGGGTATGGGCGCGGTTTGCCGTTGGACGTCGTTCGCGCGGTTTGCAATGCGGCCACCGGCGCTCTCATGCCGGACCTTACACTGCTGGTCGACGTTTCGTACGAAACCTCGCGCAAACGCTTGGCGTCTCGCGGCGACGGTCACGATCGCGTCGAGTTGGAAGAAGACGCGTTTCACCACCGCGTACGCGAAGGGTTCCTCGAGCTCGGCAAACACGATCCGCTCGTCGTCACGCTTGACGGCGAACGCCCCGCCGAAGAAGTTGTCGACGCCGCAATGGCCGCGCTCTCCGCGGTGATTGCATGAGCGAGCAGGATAACGCTCTTAAATTCGAAGTCGTTGGCGCTGAAGGTCCGAAGCAATTCTTCTCGCGGCTCACTAAAGACACGATCGCGCACGGATACCTCTTTACGGGAACGCCCGGAATCGGCAAGAAAACCTTTGCGCGCGCGCTGGCTCAATCGATCCTGTGCGAGGCGCCGCATCCTGACGGATTACTCGGCTACGACGGCACGTGCGCGTCATGCAGGCTCATCGGTAAGGAAGAGACGCGCCATCCGGACTTGCTTGAAAGTATCGGCGCGCTGAAGATCGGTGAAACGGACGAAGCGCTGGGCTTTCACGAAGCCGAAGCGACGACCTCGCGCGATCTGGTGCGGCAGCTCTCGCTGCAGTCGTACTCGGGCGGTTTTCGCGTTTTCGTCTTAGGCGATATCGACTTCGCGTCGCCGGCCGCCGCCAACGCGTTGCTCAAATTCTTCGAAGAGCCGCCGGCAAATGTCTTGTTGCTGCTTACGACCTCGACACCGGCGCGGCTGCTCTCGACGATTCGCTCGCGGCTCATCGAAATTCGTTTTCCGTCGCTCCGGCAGGCGCAAGTTGCCCAAATCCTTCGCGGTAAGGGTTTTGAGGAAGAACAAGCGCAGCTCGGCGCGTCGCTTTCGCAAGGCTCGGTTACGCGTGCGCTTGCTGCGCTGTCGCAGGACGAGGAGCAGCTGCGCAGTCAAGTCGCGCAGTGGTTTTTCCAATCCGTCGAGGGACAAACTCCCCAAGATACATGGGCAACGCGCGAGACGCTGGACGAAGGCTTGGAGATCGTGAAAACGCTCGTGCGCGACTGGGTGGCGGTATCAGGAACCGGCAAAGATACGCCGTTGCTGGCGGTCGACTATGCCAAGCAGCTCAAAAAACTGCCGAAGATCGCACCGGCGAGCGCGGTAGCAATCCTTGGAAAAGTTACGGACGCGCAGCGGTTAGCGCGTACGAATGTAAGCCCCGCACTCGTCGGCGAACTCGTGCGCATGGCCCTTACCAGTACGGCCTGAACGCAAAATCCGCGTACTGCCGCGCGATGACGAGCGCGACGTATCCCAGAGCAATCGCCGCCAAAAGAATTCGCGCAACGTCGTAACCCGCGCCGAGGTACGGATTGAGCATCGCCGGCACGGTCAATCCGACATAGTAGTACACGACCAGACACACGATGACGAGAATCGCCGTCGCGATCGGTTGGCGTTTCGCCGCCTGAAGTGAGGTTGAAAAAGTGCCTCCTGCGGGCACTCCGCCGATTGCGGCGGCCGGAATGGCATAGATGAACGCCCACACCGCGAGCGCTCCCAGCGCGAGCCCGATATACGGAATGTGCAGGATGCCGCCGAGAATTCCGCCGATGAGCTGCGCAACGTAGATCAGAAAATAGAAACCGATTACCGTGATGAGAATATCGCCGGCGCGTCTGCGCGCCTGATCCCACGCCGCTCGCAGGTTGGCGCGTCCGTGACGCCACGCATCGTCCGCAAAGATGACGGCAATCGCGAAGGCGAAGCCCTCAATGATCCGGATGACGAAATTGATGAGCGGATCGCCCGCACCGCCGATTGGATTGAACAGTGGCCCCTCGAGGTATTCCAGGCCAAGGCCGATCCCAGCGGCAACGAGCGGCGCCAACATGACGCCCAGATTGCGAACATAGACGGGCAACGCCTGAATATACAACATCAAATCCAATCGCTGCCCGCCCAGTCGCATGTTACGCCCTCGCGCCTTCCAGCGCGTGCCGGCATTTGCAATCCGCGTTCACATCGAGGTTCTCGATGATGCGGTAGATGGCGTCCTTCACGCGCGCGTTGTTTTTGTTGAACACTTCGATCACTTCGTGATGCGATACCGGCTGGATCCCGCCGACGCCTTCCAAGCCGACGTCGTAATCGGTGATGAGCGAGATGTTGACGTAGCACATCTCCAGTTCACGTGCAAGATACGACTCCGGGTATTGCGTCATGTTGATGACTTCCCATCCTGCCGCCGCAAACCAGCGCGACTCGGCGCGGGTGGAGAAGCGTGGGCCCTGAATGACGACGATTGTACCCCGTTCGTGCGTCTCGATATCGAGCGAGCGCAGCGCGTCAATCGCAATGGGCCGCATCGTCGGGCAATAAGGATCGGCGAAACTCACGTGTGTGGTGATCGGCCCGTCGTAAAAGGTGTCTTTACGTCCGGTCGTGCGGTCCACGACCTGGTCTGCGACCACCATCGAGCCGGGCTTGACCTCGGGCTTGAGCGAACCGCACGCGGTCGGCGCGATAATCCGTTTCACGCCGAGCATCTTCATTGCGTACAAATTCGCGCGATAATTAATCGATTGCGGGGGAAAACGGTGGTCTTTTCCGTGCCGCGGCAAGAATGCCACGCGTTTGCCGGCGATCTCACCTAGCGCGAGCTTGTCGCTGGGCGCCCCGTACGGTGTTTCAATCGTTACTTCCCGGGCGTTCTCGATAAGCGAATAAAAGCCCGATCCACCAAAAACGCCGATGTCGGCGCGTTCCTTAGTCTCCATAAGGGCCGCTGGATTCTGGGAAAACTTGGCTACCCCTCGAACCGGGGAAAAGATGAGAGCATTCGCACGAATACTCACCGTTGCCGTGCTAAGTGCCGCCCTGATGGCGGAGTCCGCGTGTCAACGCAGTGAAATCGGCTCGCCGCTTGCGACCGGGCGTCATCCATGGACCGTGCCGCATGTCTTGCGGCTCGCCGACATCTCCGATCCGGACAATCTCAACGAGTATCTCTCGACGATGGACCTCGTGTATTTTCTCTCGTCGCTGATGTACTCGTACATGGTCGTCGCCAACGATCGAGGTCAACTCGAGGGCGATCTCGTTACGCAAGTTCCAACGCTAGCCAACGGCGGAATTTCACGCGACGGCGAGACGTACGTCTACCATCTGCGACATGGTGTCCGGTGGCAAGATGGAGCGCCGCTGACATCGGCCGACGTAAAATTCTCGTGGCAAGCCGTCGTGAACCGCGATAACAACACGCTGCATCGCGAAGGCTATACCGAGGTGGCTTCCATAGATACGCCCGACCCGTACACCGTGCGCGTACATCTCAAGCGGCGCTACCCGCCGTTCGTTTCCAAATTCTTCACGCCGCTACAAGAGGGCGGAAAGCCGATACTTCCGGCACACGTGCTGGGCCGGTACAAATCGATCAACCAAGTTCCGTTCAATGCAGCGCCTATCGGCAGTGGTCCGTTCAAATTCGTGAGATGGGAGCGCGGTAGACAGATCGTTTTCGAGCGCAATCCGCTCTACTATCGCGGCGTACCGAAGCTGGAGCGCGTCGTATTCACGATCATCCCGAACGATCAAACGATTTTGAACGAAGTACGTTTACATCACGTCGATCTCGTAGCGTCGCCGGCCATTACGCAGTACCGCCAGTACCGGCAACTCAAAGATGTGACAACCGAACTGTATCCGTGGAACTCGCAAGCGCTCTTCATCATGAACCAGAGCCATCCGGGGTTGGATGACGTCCGCGTGCGAGGGGCGCTGGCGAAATCAATCGACTACGACGCGATCATCGCCAAACTCACACAGAACACTGCTACACCTGCGCACGATATTATTCCGCCCACCGCGATCGGCTATACGTTCAATCCGGCGTACAAGTACGATCCCGCAGCAGCAAACGCGATATTGGATGAAGCCGGGTACAAGCGCGGGCCGGACGGCGTACGCAGCAAAGGTGCGACGCACCTTGACTATACGCTCGACATCATTGCCGGTTCGGACTCAGAGCGTATGACCGCTGTGCAAGTGCAGCAGTATTTCAGCGCGATCGGCGTGCGTTTGGCAGTCAAAACGTATGCGTACAATACCATCTTCACTCCCGAAGGTCCGATTTATAGCGGCTCGTACGATTTTGCAACGTACGGCGTAACGTTATCGTGGGACCCGGACATGCTTTACTACGTCGGCTGTGACTATTTCTATCCCAAAGGAGAGAACGTGTACCGCTATTGCAACAAGCAGGTGGACGCATACGAACGAGCGGGGCTTTCCAGTGACGATCCGGCGGTGCGCGCGGCGGCGTACCATCCCGCGGAGCAGCTACTCTGGCAAACGGTTCCGTACATTCCGCTCTACGATCGCCGCCGCATCAGCGTGCACTCGCCCGACCTGCGCAACTTCAAAATCAATCCCAGCAGCACGCCGTGGTACAACATCTGGCAATGGGACATCTAAACAACACGGACGTCGACGTCCTCATCACCGGCGCCGGCCCAACCGGTTTGGCAATGGCCGCCGAAGCGGCGCGTCTGGGCCTACGCTACCGGATAATCGATAAGGCGCCGCACGGAGCGATGCATTCGCAAGCGCTCGTGGTTCAGGCGCGTACGCTGGAACAATTCGAGCGCTACGAGCTTGCGCAGCGCGCAATCGAACGCGGCCGGCGCCTTCATCGCATTCGCATCTACAGCGACGGTACGCGAATACTCGAAACCTCGTTCGACGATCTCCCCGGCAACTATCCGTTTATTCTTTTTCTGCCACAGCCGGAAACGGAACGCTTACTAACGGAGCACGTCGAAGCTGCGGGCGGCATCGTCGAACGCGAAGTCGCGCTCGAGTATTTCGTTGAACGCGAATACGGCGTTGAGTGCGCGCTGCTCGGAAAGCATGGCGGCCGTGAAACGGTTACGGCAGCCTATCTCGTCGGCGCAGACGGCGCGAACAGCACGGTGCGAGAGGTCTTAGGCATACCTTTTGAAGGCGTCTCCACCGATTTGCCGTTCTTTCTTGGTGATTTGCGTGTCGACGGAGACGTTCCGGGCGATGAGGTAGTCGTGCATCTTCGCGGCGGAAGTCTCGTCTTTCTCGGACGGCTCGACGATACGCATTTCCGCGTCATCGTCGCCGTGCCGAACCATCCGGATAAAGAGCCTGAGATTTCCGATTTCCAGGCCGCGATCGACGAGGCGGCAATCGAAAATCTTCGCGTGAGCGATCCGCGCTGGATGGCGCTGTTTTACGCCGGCGAGCGTAAAGCACCGGCGTATTCGCGTGGCCGCGTTTTTCTGGCGGGCGATGCCGGAAACATCCACTATCCAATCGGCGGTCAAGGAATGAACAGCGGCATTCAAGACGCTGCCAATCTCATGTGGAAGATCGCACTCGTCCAGACGCGCCGCGCGCGCCCGTCGATTTTGGAATCGTACGATCGGGAGCGCAAACCGCTTACCGAAAAAGTGCAGCGCGATACCGCGATCGCAATGCGTGCCGCAACGGCGTCGAATTGGCTGCTCGAACGAATACGCGATGGTATCCTCGGACGATTGGGATCGCTCGAGCCGGTTCAAGAGCGCCTACGCAGCACGATTTCAGAGCTTGGCTTGCATTACCGCAACAGTCCTATCGTTTGCGAGCGCGGCGGAGCCTCGCAGCTGCGTGCAGGCGATCGTGCACCGGATTGTGAGGTCACTGACGAGCGCGGCGCGCGTTTCCGGATTTTCGATCTTTTGAAAGAGCCGCTCCATACAGCGCTGATGGTCAGACCGCCGCAAAACGCCGATCTGCAACGGTTCGCGCAACTTTTTACGACGTATCGCGACATCATGCACGGGATGGTGCTCATCGACGGCGACTCGACGTTCCGCACGCAATACATGCAAGATGACGGCGCGCTCTACGTCATTCGACCGGACGGATACATCGGTTTTCACGGCTCAGCGGATGATTTCGAAGCGCTCGAAGGTTGGGCCGGCGATTTGTTCCTCGCTCCGGCGCAGCGCTAACCGCAGTAAACCTAGCGATTGAAATCGCTAGGCTTTAGATCGTCAATGAACTTCTTGAAGCGCTCGACTTCGGCTTCTTCGGTTTTTTTGTCGGGAACCGATTCTTCCAACACGATTTTGTCCGAGACGTAAATCGGCGCGCTCATGCGCAGTGCGAGCGCAATGCCGTCCGAAGGACGCGCGTCGATCTCTTGAATTTCGCCGTTCGTGCGGACGATGAGCTTGGCAAAAAAGGTCGACTCACGGATGTCGTGGATGACGACTTGCTCGAGGCGAGCGTCGAGCGTTTCGAAGATCGTGCGCATCAAATCGTGGGTGAGCGGCCGCGGAACCGGCGCGCCTTCTAGCGCCAAGGCAATCGCGGTAGCTTCGAACGGGCCGATGAGGATTGGTAAGAAACGCTTCCCGTCCATGTCTTTGAGGATGACAACCGGGTCGTGCGTAAGCAAATCGATTCCGAGCTTGTCAACCTTCA
>CAZRQS010000055.1:0-14141 GCA_964602255.1 uncultured bacterium
AGAGCAAGCGTAGGCAACGTAACGATTGCCCCGATTTGTAAGAAGCGATACGGTCGAACCTCGATTCCGTCACGGCGAAGCATTATCAGCCAGAGGATGGTTGCAAGGGAACCGGTTAACGAAAGGTTCGGACCCAAATCGACCGCCACGAGAACCGGAGCTGCTAAGTGCGGATCGATTCCGTGACCCTGCAGCGAATAGCGCGCCATAACGCCAACGGGCAAATTGTTCAAAACGTTGTCAGCGATCGTTACCGCAGAGCCGATGAGCAGGTTGCCCGAAACGTGCGGTAACGCACCGGCATGACGGAAGAAGCGTCGGGCAATCTCGAGCACCCCGCTGCGATCCAGCGCTTGAACGATGACGAACAGGCCGCACACAAGCGGCACGATAGACCAGGGCGTTCCCGTTACGATGAGCCGCGGCGTATTGCGATCGATTGCCGCTACAAGCAGAACGCTCACGATGGCGAGTAAGAACGCGGACAATCCAATAGACCGGCCGAGCGATGCTGCAATCGCGACGAGTATAGCGGATGCGGTCACCGCAATCAGCGCAGCGCGTCCGGGAGGCGTAAGGGGCAACGGACGTTCGTTGGCCGGGAGGCGGAATTCGCCGCGCAAATCGCCGCGAAATGCGTAACGCAGGAGCACGTATGTGCCTGCAATCGCAATAACTGACGGCAAGCCAAACGTTTCAATCCACGGCGCGATCGTCGGTACCGTTTTGAAGACGACAAGGTTTGCCGGATTGCTGACCGGCAAGACGAAGCTCGCGGCGTTGGCCACAAACGCACAAGCGAACAGACAGGGCATCGCACGAAACTTTGCCTGCCTGGCGATGGCGAGCACCGCCGGCGTAAGTAGCACGATGGTCCCGTCGTTTGACAGGAACGCGGTCACGACGATGCCTGCCCCATACACGCCGGCAAACACACGCCCCGTAGATCCTCTGGACTTGGGCAATAGACGCGCGGCAAGCCAATCGAACACGCCATGGATCCTAGCGAGCTCGGCGAGTGCCAACATGCCCGCCAAGAACAGGTAGACGTCGACGCCGTCAACGGCAGCCCTTGCAGCGTCGGCTCCGGACACCAGGCCGCTAAGCACCAACACCGCGGCCCCGGCCACCGCAAAGACCCATTCACCGATCCGCGCGGGACGCAACAAGATCGACGCAATCGTAGCGGCACTAATTGCCCAAACGGCAATCGCGGCGGCGTGGCTCATTGTGCGGAAGCGGCAGCCCTTTCAACAGCACGCACTCGTCGTGATGGTGTTGCTCACAGGATGCCCACAAGGGTGCGTTTCCCTTCAAACGAATATCATGAAACAATTATTCTGTGATTCACGAAGGGCAACTGAGGAGAAGTCTGTGGAGATTTCGGTGCGGGTGGTCAATCAGTTCCAGGCGGGCATGCGAAGGCATTATTGTCTTTGCCGCTCGCAGATCGTAGCGGTCGAGATTGAGGGCCTTTATCGATCGGCTGCGGTGTTTTGTCCGTTATGCGGCGCCTCAGTTGTCGACGATTTGCCGGACGTTAGGCCCGGTTATTTAGGTCCGCAACCTGACTTCGCAGGCCCGCGTTGCGCTCACGGATATCCCGACGCACCATGCACGGAACTCATCAAAGGCCGCGCGGATTACGAGTATGATTACGTGGTGGCGGTTCCAGAGTATCGCGCCCTTGGATTTCTAGATGACGTTGATCGCCTGCGGTTTCCAACGCTTACCCGTTGGGCGCGCCCTTGCCCGCAGTGCCGGGACCAAATCGCTCGAAGCCAATATGGCCTGCTCGAACACGAGCTTCGTTCGTTATGTTCCCAGCTTTCAGAGCAGTCACAGGCAGCGCAAGACCGTGTGTTGAGCATTGATTCTGGCTTGCGGCTCGCCCACGCTCTCTTGAACGACGTACACGAACGAGTACGGACCCTTCAAGATTCCCTTGGCGAGGGTGACCGTGTCGGTTATGTGTACGGCATCAGTGATGGCTCGGCAATCAAGATCGGGTGGAGCGCCGGTCATCCAACCTCGTACAACGGACGGCTGTCTCAGCTGCAAACAGCCTCCGCGGCGGAACTGCAGTTGGTTGGCGCCGTCGTGGGCACGCAGCTGGACGAGCGCAGCCTGCATAGACGCTTTGCTGAGCACCGGATTCGCGGGGAATGGTTCAGGCATGTGCCGGAAATCGTCGAATACTTTTGCAGCACATGAAAAAGCGGAAAAACGAGCGATCTGCGCCGGTCGACCCAAATATCATCGCGCACGGCGCGTACCTCCAACTCGAGCGCGGACGCAGCCCGTTGACCGTTGATGCATACGCCCGTGACCTAGAACTCTTTGGCGCGTTTTTGGTGGGCGAAAGCGTGCTTGATGCAGACAAGAATCGCAAGGCGTGGCCAAAACTGCTCGGTGCAACGACTTCCGACGTGCGGCGGTTCATCGTCGATCTTTCAGGGCGCCGGCAGTACGACATGGTCGCCGTTCGCCGGAAAATCTGTTCGCTGCGCTCGTTCTACAAGTATCTGAAGCTCGAGGGTGTTCGCGCGGACAATCCGGCCGCAGATATACCTGCCCCAAAGGTTGATAAAAAGATCCCGGCGGATCTTCGGCAGCCCGAAGTCAACAAGCTCTTGGGCACGGAGCGCGCCGATTGGTCGCCGTTTCAGCGATTGCGAGCGAATGCCATCATGGAGCTCTTGTACGGCAGCGGCGTTCGCCGGGCTGAGGTTGCCGGCATCGATCTTATCGACGTCAATCTGCGCGACCGGACGATTAAGGTGCACGGTAAAGGTTCGAAAGAACGCATCGTCATCATTAACAAGGCAACGGTTGAAGCGATTCAACGGTACTTAGGTGTCCGGCCCAAAACCACGGATGCTGCACTGTTTGTCGGCATGAGCGGCAAACGTCTCACGCCAAGGCACGTGTGGTACATTTTCAAAGAGATCTACAAAATAAGCGGGCTAAAGGAAAAGGCGACACCGCACACGCTGCGCCACTCGTTCGCGACACACTTGTTGGAAAATGGCGTCGACCTCATTACGATTAAGGAACTGCTCGGTCACGAGAGCGTAGCGACGACGCAGATATACACGAACATTGACTTCCATCATAAAAAGCGTGCCTACGATGAAGCGCATCCGCGCGACAAGATGGAGTAGCGGGTAGAACCCGTTACAGCATGGCTAGCGTCGAGTATGCGAAACCACCTGCGCCTCGCTCGCCGGAGCTCGAGCGAGCGATGGCGCTCTTTCCGATCGTCGCACGAGCCGACAGCGTTGCGGCGGTCGCGCACGGCGCAATCGGGCAACGCCGAGCCGATCGCGTCACGCCGTACATCGATCATCCGCGGCTTGCAGCGACGCTGATTCTGCGCTGGCAATCGAAGGACGTCATTCATCTCGACGATGAAACGCTCGAGCGGTGCACTGCGGGTGCGTTGCTTCACGACGTGCTCGAAGATACAAAGCTGCCGCGCTCTGAACTGCTCGAGCAAATCAATCACGACCGTAAACTCTTGGGACTGATTGAGCGCATGACTGAACCGCCGGGCGATCCCGACGCACCGTCGTACTATCGAAACATCGCGCACGATCCCGAAGCCGTAATCGTCAAGTGCGCCGATCGGTGCGCCAATCTCGAAGACGTCATCAAGGACGTGCGTAGCGGCACCTCCGTCGACCGGTGGCGCCGTTACATTCTCAAGACCCAACGGGACGTGCTGCCGATGTTGCACGATCCCGCGCTGCGAGGCGAGCTCACGCGCAGAGTCGAGGAGATCGAAGGGGTGCTGCGAACGCCAGCACCGTGAAGCGGTTTTCTCTTCTTCTTCTTTTTGCGCTGTTGACGGCGTGCGCTGCCCAGCCTCCCACGGTAATGCGGACGGGCATCTTGCAGCCTGGTGCGACAATCGTGGTGCGCAATGTTGCAGGCGACATCAACGCGTTCGCGCCCGCGCGAACGGAGCCGTCCAACCAATACACTGTCTCGACGTACGAGCCGCCCGGAATACCGCATACCAGCGTTACGGTCCGTCCTTTGCTGGTTCTCGCGCAGGCTCACGCGCCCGGCGTACGATTTCTCGTCCGCGGCCCCGCCGGCACATCGCTGGATATCAACACGCAGCAAGGCAACGTCAATATCGCCGACTACGAAGGCGTCGTGAACGTACATACCGGCCGCGGAGACATCAAGATGCTCATTCCGCTGTATGGAAACGCTTCAGTAGGCACGGGAAACATGAGCATCATTTTCGCAAGCACGGAGTGGCCAGGAACCGTACATTACGGCGCGGGAAACGGAAACATCGAGCTATACGTCAACGAACACGCCGCGGCTCACGTGCGGATGCACACCGATAACGGCACCGTGTTCAGCGACTTCAATCTTCGCGGCACGTCACAAGGCACGAGCGAGACAATCGACACCGTCATCAACGGCGGCGGACCGCGATCGATTGACGTCGAGGTTCACAACGGCTCGATCCGCCTCATGCAGCTCAAACCGCAAGTATAACGCGCAGTGGCGCCTTACTGGCGCGGATTCAGCATCGAGTTGATGACGTTGCCGATGTTGTTCGTGCCGCCGGCTTGAGCTGCGCCTTCGGTTTGCGGCTCGTGATACGTCATCGACTGAATGCCGACTCGTCCGGGACCGTAGAACCGGTTGAGTGAGAGTGCGGCGCCGCCCATGAACGCGCCGAGCGCGCCAAGCAAACCGCCTTTGCCGCCGGATTGCAACACCGACACCGTGTCCATCCGCACGTTCGCATCTTTCCAAAGCCAGCCGCCGGGCTCAACGTCGATCATTTCTCCGGCAGCCAGGGTCTTTTCAAAAACGTTCCCATAACCGTGCAATAGAACCACGCCCTCGGAGCCGGTTCCGGTGAAGCGATCGATGAACAACCCGGTGCGCGAGAACAGCACGTTCGCTAAACCTTGCTGCCAATAAAAATTGTAATCGACGTTTCCGCTCGCAAGTAAAAACTGATGCTCGCGTACGTCGACCGCTTGTCCGGGCACCAAGCGCAACGCCACAATCTGTCCCGGCGCCTCCCGGGAGAACGACACATTCCCCGGCCCTTGCGCAGTCGAAATGAAGATTTGCAGGCCCGCAAAAAAGCGCTTTGCCGCATTCTGTATGCCCATGAAGCCGAGTGTTACTTGCGGCTGTTTCCAAAGCACCGTGTGATGCTCGAAGTACACCGTCTGCTGCCGCCCCAGCTCAACGTCTACCACCGGCACGAGCTCGCCTTCGACGCGAATGGTCATATCGCCGATGGTGATGGGCTGCTTGGGATTGTCCATCTCCGGCTGCGGTTCGGTGTAGGTTCCTACACTCGTCGGATCGGCCACCGGTGCACCGCAATTAGGGCAGAACCGGGCCTGGTCGGGAACACGCGCTTGACAGGACGGACAATTCATAACGCACCTTCCTTTGGGGCGTATACTCCGGAAAGCAGGGCAGGTTTCTTCCCGGCGCACATGACGCGCGCCTGGTTTTCGCGAACGGCGCGTGCATGTCGAAAATTGCTGTTACCGGTTCGAACGGAACCATTGGAACGCGCCTGTGCGCCGATCTCGCGACCGATCACCAGCTCGTGCGCATCGATTTGGAAAACGCCGACATCGCGGCCGACGTGCGTGATTTCGACGCGATGCTTCACGCGCTCCGAGGGTGTGAAACGGTTATTCATCTCGCCGGCGTCGTCGCGGTCGATGCTGACTGGGAGGGCGTATACCACACGAACATCGGCGGAACGTATAATGTCTACGAGGCGGCCCGCCGCAACGGCGCCAAGCGCATCATCTTCGCCAGCTCCAACCACTGCGTGGGCATGCACGAAGTGCAGAATGCGCCGGCTATCTACGAGCCGGGTTTTGGCCGCGTTATCGACACGACGGAGCCCTATCGGCCCGACGGGTTATACGGCGTGTGGAAGGCATTCGGCGAAACGCTCGGCCGGTATTACAGCGACAAATACGGCATACAAGTGGCGTGCGTTCGCATCGGATCCATTACGCAAGCGGACGATCCGCGTGACGAAAGTGTACGCAAGAGCAGCGATTGGCTCAGCCTGACCGACGAAGAAAAATTCAAGCGTTATGCGGCAACGTGGATGTCGCAGCGTGACTTCGCGCGGCTCGTTCGGGCGATCTTAGCGCACGACGTCCCGTACGCCGTGGTGTACGGCGTGAGTGACAACCTCACACGCTTTTGGGATCTCGAAGCCGGCCGCGCAATCTACGGTTTTTGGCCGCTCGACGGCACAGACGTCTAAACGGTTACGCCGGAACGGTGCGCTCGCGCGCGAGCATCGTTTCCTTCGCTTTGATGAGCCGCACCATGGCGTCGTTGTACGGCGTGGGCACGCCCGTCCGCCGGCCTGCCGCCGCTACTGCGCCGTTGATATGATCGATCTCGCTCGGATGGCCGGATTCCAAATCAAACGCCATCGAACTCTTGCTGTCCGCTCCCACCGCAATGACTTCCGTAACGTATTGCCACGGATTCACAAACGGCAGATTGATCTTCAAGGCTGCTGCGACGCTTGCCGCTTCTTCTGCCAGCGCTTCAGCCAGACGCGACGCATTTGCGTCTTTCAGAACGTCACCCGATTCGCAATCGAGCAGCGCGCTCACCGCGTTGATCGCGGCATTGGCGACGAGTTTGCCCCACAGGTGAGGCCGGATGTCGTACACGACCGAGGCGCGCATATCGCTTTGCGTCAACAGCTGCGCTACGCTGCGTGAGGTTGCGGGCGAAGCACCGGCCGAGCCGATGATCGTATTGCCTTCCTCGGAACTGCGGACGCGTCCGGGCGCTAGCGTAAGCGAGGATTCTGTCGTAATACCGAGCACGACTGGCACGGCACCGCCGAGGGCGGTTTTGATCGCGTCTTCGTTGCCTACGCCGTTTTGCAGCGAAACGATAGGCGTCGACGGGCTCAGTTCTCCCGCAAACGGACGCAGTGCGCGCAGCGTGTCGACCGCTTTCACGAACAAAAATACGACGTTCGAACCGAACAGGTCGCGCGAGTGGCGTCCGACGCGAACCTTGCGCGGCGGTGCGTCATTCACGGAAAGGCCGCCGTTCTGCTCGATACCGTCTAAGACGGCCGGATTGCGATCCAGCATCGTGACGTCGCAATGTGAAGCAAGGTGGAAACCGAAGAGCGTGCCCATGGCACCCGAGCCGATGATTCCCACGCGTGGTCTGGCTTGATCCATCGTCATCGGTTTCGCGACCTCAGCGAGTGGTCCCGTCCGGAGAGTAGGCTATAAAGACCTACGGCGATTGCCCCGAACGAGAAGCCGCCGATATGCGCAAAGTACGCGACGCCGCCTTGGTTCACGCGCGGGTCGAACGTCTCGAAACCCAAGAAGAATTGCAGTGCTGCCCAGATGCCGATGACCAGCATCGCCGGTAATTGCAAAAAGAGCGGAAAACACCCGATAGGCGTTATCGTATCGATTCGCGATGTCGGATACGTGACGATGTATGCGCCAAGGATGCCCGCAATCGCGCCGGAGGCGCCGATCTCCGGGATGTGGCTGTTCGGGTCTACCCAGATCTGCGCGATGCCGCCGGCTATACCGGACAGCAGATAGACAACGAGAAAACCGATGTGGCCGAGATAGCGCTCCATTCGCGGACCGAACACGACCAGAAAAAGCATATTGAAAAAAATATGCGTGTAGCCGCCGTGCAAGAACATCGACGTGACGATCGTTAGCACGTAGGGATGCGGCGACGGCGGCGAGAGTTGAATGTGGTGCGTGATGTTGTACGGCACCAGCGCGAACTCGTTGATGACGTATGCGGGTTGCGCGGCAATCAGTTCACGGTAAAAGAAATACGCATTCGCAGCGACGATCAGCCAAACGGACACCGCGAAGACTCGCGGACGCTGCTCGTCGGCGAATGGAATCACTCCCGCAGGCCTCTAGAATTGCAACTGTAGTCCGAAGACGGTGCGGCGATCCGATCGCGTGAGGTCGCGTTCGCCCAAAAACAGTTTCGCCCACTGCATCAGATTGAGATTCCCGTAGACGTCGAACGTTGGCCGGCGCAGATTGTAAATGCGCGTTTCGGCTCCGACCAGACCCGGATTATACGAACCCAGTACGCCGAGCTGCGAGTAAATGATGCCGCCTCCGTAATGCAGATAGCCGGCATTTTTGATGGCGGCAACGTTCCAGGTCGTTTTCGACCCGATATCGTTCGCGCCAATCAGGCCGCTGACGCTGCCGTGCGGCAACAGCAGAATATTGACGTCCGCCTGCGGACCGCGGTCGTTGGTCAACAGCGGATTCGGTCCACTCACGGTTTGAGCGTTCAGATAGCTCAAGCGCAGCTGCGGCTGCACGAGGTTGCGAGCCATTCCAGCCAGGCCTTTGGTCAAGCCCGAACTCCCGGGCGGCGGCGGCGTTTCGGTGCCCGGGGGCGGTAAGTTGTTCGGATTCTTCGGGACAGGATAGGGCGTTGCGCCCGCATCGACTCCGTACACGTGGCTGCGTCCGCCTAACGTCCCGAGCAGCGAATCGGCCTTCTGCATTGTCGCGTCCAAATTCGCAACGGTGTCGCGCAACTGAGCTTGAGTTTGCGGACTCCCCGTGATCGAGCGCAAATCGCCGGTCAAGCCCGCGACGTTTCCGGTAAGGTCGCGGATATTCGAGGTGGTCGCGATCAGGTTGTTTTTCAACCGCGGATCCGTTGCCAGACCTTGCAGCGCGTCCATAGATTTATTTAAAGCGACTGCTGTACGGTCGAGCGATGCGAGCATGCTGTCGATCTTGTACTGGTTGCGCCCCAGCGTCGAATCGAGCGTCGCCGTCATGTTGACGATGTGCACGCTTGCCGAGCGCATCGTCGTGTCCAGTGTGCCGGAAAGATCCGCAACAGTGCCCTTCAGCTCCGTCGTCATCGTGTCGACGTTCGTGAGCGCCGTTTGCAGTGTGTTGAGCAACTTCGGTTCGCGCTCTTCCAGCGTGGCGAGCATCGCGTCGAGCCGGCGTACCTCACCCTGCCCTTGCTGCAAGAGATCGGCAATTGTCGGACTGGCCGCACCGATCGGCTGCTGATCGAGCGGGAGAACTTCCTTCGGCAGTATTGCGGTTTCCGGCAGCGGCGTCGCAGGCCCGCGCGGAAGCGGATGCGGCACGGGCGGAACGATGATCATGCTTGGCGTTCCCGTTAACGGCGCTTGAATCAAAAATTTGGAGTCTTTGGGAATGTTGATGCCGTTCTGAATGGCCAGAATGACGTCGACGCTATTGTCGGGCTCGAGCTTGATCTGATCGACCGTTCCAACGGTGACGCCGCTGAAAAACACCTGTGCGCCGGTCGGCAATCCGGCTGCCGAGGCGAAGTGCACGCCGATGCGATAGCCGCTGTGCCGCGTGCCGAAATCCGTAACGACGTAAAAGATTCCGAACAAAAGCAGCAGCGCTACCACCGCGAAAAGCCCAAGTTGCGCTTGTCTGGACATTCCCTCCCCTATTCCCTAAAATCTTGCGTTTGCTTGCTATGTCCGGTCATAGCGGAATGGGCCCCACTTCTGAACCTTGTAGGAACTGTTGGACGATGGGATTCATCGAATTGCGAACCTCGTCGACGGTTCCGTATTCAATGATGGCGCCCTCGAAAAGCATCGCCACGTAATCCGCCATCATGTAAATGGACTCGAGGTCGTGCGAGATGACGACCGCAGTGGCGTTCAATTGCGCGCGAAGCCGCTTGATCGTGTCCGTCAACAGATGCGTAACGATGGGATCCAGGCCCGTCGTCGGTTCGTCATACAGCACGAGATCCGGATTCGTAACCACCGCGCGAGCGAAACCGGCGCGTTTGAGCATACCGCCGGAGAGCTCGCTCGGCATACTGTCATACGTGTGCTCGAGGCCGACGCTGTCCAGCGTGTGAATCACGATCTCGCGAATCTCTTCCTCCGTAAGCGAGGTGTGTTCGCGAAGCGGTAGCGCCACGTTGTCGCCCACCGTCATGCTGTCGAACAGCGCCGCGAATTGAAACGCGAAGCCGATCTTCGTGCGCATTTCGATGAGCTCACTCTCACGCATGTGGCAGATGTCTTGTCCGCGCACGTAGACGTGTCCGGAGTTCGGTTTGCGCAGGCCGTCGAGCAGCCGCAGAATCGTCGATTTTCCCGCACCCGAAAGACCGATGATACAGGTAATCGCGTTTTCCACGATGTCGAGACTGCAGTTCTCTAAGACGATACGCTCGCCATAACAAAGCGAAACGTCATCGAGTTTCGCGATGATGTTCGGCATCAGCCGCCACCGTACAGGAAATACGACATCACGAAATTCACGATGAAGATGAGGATGATGCAAATGACCACTGCGCTGGTGGTCGATTTGCCGACGCCCGCGGCACCCCCGCTGGTCGTAAGACCTTGATAGGAGCCCACCAGGGCGATGATGATGCCGAAGATGACGGACTTGAACAGCCCCTTCACGACGTCTTCGAATCCGATGGTTTGCCGCGCCGACGACATGAAGTCGTCATAGCTGATGTGCGCCTGCGCGTGCGCGATCCACTGTCCACCCATGACGCCAATCACATCGGCAAAGACGGTCAGCAGCGGCAGCATGATCATCAATGCGAGAAGACGCGGTACGACGAGAAACCGCACCGGCGCAAGCCCCAGCGACTGGAGTGCCTCAACCTGTTCGGTGACCACCATCGAACCGATCTCCGCGGCGATTGCGGCGCACACGCGGCCGGCGACCACGACCGCGGTAAGCATCGGTCCCAGTTCGCGCACGTTCGTGTACGACACGATACCGCCGACGAAGCTGCCAAAGCCGTATTGCACGGCTTGCACCGCAGATTCCAATGAAAAGACCATGCCGGTGAAGAGCGAGGTCAGCAGGACGATGATCAGCGATTGATAGCCCAGCAGATAACACTGATTCACCGTTTCCGAAAAACGGATCCGCAGTTTCGCGATCGTCCCCGCGGTTTCGGCGCCCAAAAGCGCGATGCCGCCGATATATTCGAACAGCGAATTGACCGTGCGGCCCAGCCACTCGAACACGCCGACGCCGGCGCGTTCTACGAGTTCGGCGGGGTTCTCCTCAGAGTGCTTCAGCGCTCGAGACACGATCGATATCCTGCAGCACGGATTGCGTTGCTTCTATGCGGCGAACGGCAACGCCGCGCTCGGCGGTCAGGTTGAAGTGCACTTGGTTCACGTGTTCAAGACGCTTGTCGACGTCTCGCAGATGCGCGCGCGCTTCACGCTCGAAACCGGTGAAATAGCGGCGCACCGCCGCGAGATACTCCTCCCGGGCGCGTTCGTCCGCGGTTCCGTCCGCAAGCGCCGCTTCCATCTTCTTTTGCGCGGCCTTCATCGCTTTATCGGTGACGTAGAATTCGCCGACGCGGGTTACTAGGGCGCTAAGCCGCTCGTTCGTCAAACCGCCCCCACGGGCTCGACGACCGAGCGCTGCACCTGCAGCAGTTGGCGGATACCGCCCTCTGCTAAATCGAGCATCGTCTGCAGCTCGGAACGGCTGAACGGCGTCGCTTCCGCGGTGCCCTGAAGCTCGGTGAACTTTCCGGCGTCGGTCATGAAGACGTTCATATCCACTTCGGCGCGACTGTCCTCGTCGTACGCTAAATCGAGCATTGGGCTCCCCGCGACGATTCCTACGCTCGTGGCAGCGATTTGGCCAATCAGAGGCCACTTGCGCCGGTCCTTCGGATCGAAGGCGCGCCCCACTGCAAGGTACAGTGCTACCCACGCTCCGGTTACCGCAGCGGTACGGGTTCCACCGTCGGCTTGCAGGACGTCGCAGTCCAGCCACACCGTTCGCTCGCCCAATTTCGTCATGTCGGTTACCGCGCGGAGCGCGCGTCCGATGATGCGCTGAATTTCATGCGTGCGCCCGCCTAAACGGCCTTTGGATGCCTCCCGCTGCGTACGCTCCTGGGTTGCGCGCGGAAGCATCGCGTATTCCGCAGTCACCCACCCGCTGCCCCGGCCTTTCATCCACTGCGGAACCTTATCTTCGATCGTCGCAGCGCACAGCACGCGCGTGTTCCCAACCGAGATCAGGCAGCTGCCTTCGGCGTACTTCAAATATCCGGGTTCTATGCTCACCGGCCGCAGTTCGTCCGGGCGCCGTCCATCACTTCGGGTCATTGATGGCGCTTTTAGCCGGGTACGGTAACGTGAACCTGCACGCTGTACGGAATAGGCGCTCTCACCATGTGTCGAGCTGACGGCGCAAGGTTTTAAGTAAGAGTCGAATGCGCAAGCCTGCGAGCGCCATTAAACTTTCTCAATGGGGCATCTCAACGCGGGCGATACGGCATGGGTGTTGACCAGCGCCGCGCTGGTAATGCTCATGACGCCGGGACTAGGTTTCTTCTACGGCGGCCTCGTGCGCCGCAAAAACGTGCTTTCGACGCTGATGCACAGCTTTTTCATTCTGTGTTTGATTAGCGTGCAGTGGGTGCTGTGGGGCTACACCCTCGCATTTGGTCCCGATTGGCACGGTCTCGGCCTCATCGGCGATCTTTCCTGGCTAGGTTTTCGCAACGTCGGCGCCGCGCCGAACACGCAGTACGCACCGACGATTCCGCATGCGGCGTTCGCGCTGTTTCAAATGATGTTCGCCGTCATTACGCCCGCGCTCATCACCGGTGGTTTTGCGGAACGCAAGCGGTTTAAAGCGGTCGTGCTGTTCAGTTTGCTGTGGGCGACATTCGTCTATGACCCCATAGCGCACTGGGTATGGGGCCATGGCGGTTGGCTTGCGAAATTGGGAGCGCTGGATTTTGCCGGCGGTACCGTCGTTCACGTTTCGTCGGGCGTCGCGGCACTTGTTGCTGCGTGGTTCTTAGGTCCGCGGCTGCGTGCCGTGGATCGCGATCGACCGCACGATCTTACCATGGTATTACTCGGCGCAGCACTGTGCTGGTTCGGGTGGTTCGGTTTCAATGCCGGCAGCGCGCTTGCTGCGAACGGCACCGCTGCAATCGCGTTTGTGAATACAACTGTCGCTGCCGCAATGGGCGGTCTCGTGTGGATGGCAATGGCGTGGCGTCATCGCGGCGCGCCGAGCGCCAGCGGGGCAATCGCGGGAGCGTTTTGTGGACTCATCGCCATCACACCGGCCGCAGGCTACGTAACGCCATCCGCCTCGATTCTCATCGGCATGGTTGCCGCGCTGGTGTGTTACGGCGCCGTGTTATTGCGCGAGCGCATGCGCATTGACGATGCACTCGACGTTTTTCCGCTTCATGGGATCGGCGGCGCAACGGGCGCAATTCTCACCGGCGTATTCGCGAATTCCGGACTTCTTCCGCAATTCGCGGCAGTCGCGGCGGTCGCCGCGTACACTGCATTCTCGACATATACGATTTTGCTCGTCGTGACGCGATTCGTCCCGGTACGTGTTTCGCAGGGCGAGGAAATCGCCGGCCTCGACGTCACGCAGC
The DNA here is from genome assembly GCA_964602255.1 of uncultured bacterium. Lineage (GTDB taxonomy): Bacteria > Vulcanimicrobiota > Vulcanimicrobiia > Vulcanimicrobiales > Vulcanimicrobiaceae > CAZRQS01. The sequence continues at coordinate 13,477 of CAZRQS010000055.1, forward strand.
ATGCAGAAGTCGCATACGCGCACTCGTAGAGAAAGGGGGAAGTACAGATGGAGATTCTTATCGCGCTGGGAAGCTTCGCCGCCGTAATTGCTGCATTCGCGACCGCCGGCAATCGTTCAGCATCCTAAATGGCGTCGCCCGGTCGCTATTTTTTGATTCGTTTGCGGATGTCGACGACTTTATCGCTTTCTTCGCTCTGATCGGCTGCGCGAATCGGACCGTACTCGGCTTCATAGTACGTGTCGCGCAAGTTGCCCAATTGCATATCGCGCGTAACAGGCGTACCGTCACCGCGGTAAACGACCGCCCCTTTCACGAGCATGCGGTACGGCTCAAGGCGCGCGTTCTTCCAATCAGAAATGCGCCATCTCTGCGGTGCCATGACCTTCCAGTCGTAAGCCGGCAGCGACGCCTTTTTTCCGTTGAAGGGCTCGAGCTCGACGCGGAAGCCTTCACGCTCGAAGATCGCGTCTTCGATCTGTTTTTTGCTTGCCATGGGTACCCGGTAATATGCTCAACGGACGGCTTCTCGCCCTGCGCTTTCAGGCGCCCTATTACATCGCAACGGGAGCGTGGCCGCTCATAAGCCGCCGCTCCTTCGAAGCCGTCACGGGGCCGAAGACCGACTGGTGGCTCGTGCAAATGGTCGGACTTCTCGCGATGAC